>JAEESS010000018.1 GCA_016286445.1 Bacillota bacterium | reverse complement strand
TTTTCAAAAGCCCAGATATTCAGGGCAGTTCCGGGATCGGAAGGAGAAATGACGAAAGGGATTTTGAGTCCGTCACGTCTGCCAATTCCATCACACCGGCCTGTCTTTCTATTTATAGCACAAGTGTCTGTAAAACGCAAGGATTTTTTCGGGCTTCGACGTTGCGCAAAGTCAGACGCGCTGGGCGATTGCAAGCGCGATCTGCAGTTTGTCGAGGCTGTGATTGGCGCTGACGAGCGCGTCGTTTTCGTAGGTCGGCGCGTCGAGCACGTCGCCGGTGGCCAAGAAGGCATAGAGCGCAAAGCCGTGGAAATCGCACACCGCCTCGACGCCCGCGATCTCCATTTCGACCGCAAGGCAGCCCTCGCTTCTGCGGGCTTCGAACTGATTGCGCGTCTCGCGGTAGAAGGCGTCGGTCGTCCAGACGCGTCCCTTGACGTACGGCAGCCGCAGCTCCCGGAAGATCGCTTCCGTGCGGTCCGCCTGCTTGATCGCGATATAGTCCTTTGGCGGCGCGTAGTGATAGGACAGACCTTCGTCGCGGTACGCTTCGGTGGGAATGACGTATTTCCCCTCGGTCGCCGCGCGGTTCAGGCTGCCCGCCGAGCCGAACAGGATAAACGTTGTCGCGCCGGTCATCCAGTTGAGTTCGACGACCTGATTGCCCGCAAGCGTCGCCCCGATCCCGCACAGCGCGACCGCAAGCGTTTTGCCCGCATGCTCGAACAGATAGACCGGCCGCGCGCCGTTTGCGGAATCCAGCGTACCGGCCTCGCGCACGGAAAAGCGCGCCTGCAGCTCCCGGAAGATCACATCGGAAAAGGTGAGAATGCAGGTGTCGCAAAGATGCCGCTGCGGACCGAGAAACGATCCCGGACCGAACAGCGGCTCGGATTGGTCGTCAAAGGAATGGATGATCACCGGCTCAGTACTTGAGGATCGTGTGCACCGGATAGTCCTTGAGCGTCTCGCGGCCCGGAAGATCGGTCAACTCGATCGCAAACGTCATGCCGACCACGACGCCGCCCGCCTTTTCGGCAAGCTTGGCGCAGGCGAGCGCGGTGCCGCCGGTTGCCAGAAGGTCGTCGACGATCGCAACGCGCTGTCCGGGACGGATCGCGTCCGCATGGATCTGCAGCTCGTCGGTGCCGTATTCGAGCCCGTAGGCATAGCCGATCGTCTCGTACGGGAGCTTGCCGGGCTTTCTTGCCGGAACGAACCCCGCGTGCAGCGCATAGGCAAGCGGCGCGCCGAAGATGAAGCCGCGCGCTTCGGGACCGATGATCACGTCGACGTCCTGCTCACGCAGGGTGTCCGCCATCTGATGGACAAGCGCTTCGTAGCCGTCCGCGTCTCCGATCAGCGGCGTGATGTCACGGAACAGAATGCCCTCTTTGGGAAAATCGGGGATATTGCGAACGAGTTCTTTCAGATCCATAGGGGCCTCCTTGCGGCGCATGCCGAACAGATTACGTTTGATTATAGCACGGTCGCCGCTCTTTTTCAACTGCTGATGCGAAAAAAGCAGGGCTGCGCAACTGCGGATGATTCCAGATCGCAAGATTCAGGATCCGAGATCGATCCACAAGGCGGGACGGACGCCGCCGAGAATGTTGTACACAGCGCGACCGTCGCTCTCGACGGAGCCGTCGCCGAGGACCAGTGCAGCGTGGTCGGAAAGGCAGCCGGGCGATCGCAGCCACCACGAGCAGGCGGCTTCGCCGTCTGCGGAAAATCGGCTGCTCCTCCACACGCCCTGTGCTTTCGTATAATCCGTCGGCGCACACTTCCTTGCTTCGTCCGAACCGAAATACCGGTCGACCTCTGCAATACTCAGAAGGAATATCTTATCTGTAGTATCATTCCCGGGCGACGTATCATACGACGGATTCCGATCGGCGATTACCGCGGTATCGATCATGCAGTTTCGTTCCTCATCATTGAATGCATGCAGAAACGGTCCGTTCAGCCATTCGCGTAAGGAGCAGGTTTCCCACGTGACGTCGGCCTTGGACGTATCGTACTGGTTGCAATCGAGCGCATATTTGCTGATCACGAGCGCTTTATCGCCTTCTCTTGCAAGAACGATCCATTCAATATCCTCGTCGCCGTTTGAAAGATCGTTGTCCTGCTCATACCTGCCGAATGTGATCACATCGCCGACGGATACATTTTTATTTGATCCCGCACCGGATGGGTTCCCGCTCCCGCACCCGACGATGCTCAGCGTCATGATTGCCGCAAGAATCACGACGATTGCTTTTTTCATTGGGCGTCCCCCTTTCTGTTGCCAATATGCCGTATCGATGAAAACCCGTAACCCGCGATTCCGAAAGCTTCCCGAAGATCCTTCGTCGCTTTGCTCCTCGGAATGGCGCATGCCGCAGCGGATGATCTTACGGCAGAAGTCCTTCCTTTTCCAGCTGCACGACCGCTTTGTAGTCGAACGGCTCGGTTGCGATATCGGGGTACTTCGATTGATCGAAGCGCCAGAAGGCGGGTTTGGCCATGCATTGTTCGTTCGTCCACATGAAGCAGCGCGAACGGTGGGTCGAGCTGATCGTCGTGTCGTAATGGTACCAGCCGGTGCCGATGTTCACGATCGTCCAGTAGTGCCGCGTTCTGCCGCCGAGCCGCGTGACGCTCATATATTCGACGCCGAGCTCATCCAGAAGCGCGCGGGTGATGGCATAGAACGTGAAGCAATCGCCCTTCCCCGTTTTGAATCCGCGTACCGCTTCCATTCGCCAGTCCGATTTGTCAGAATGTCCGACGTAATACATATGCTCGCGGACGTATTCAAATACTGCCAACAGCTTTTCCGCCGTCACCATTCGGTCCGTTGTGATCTTTTTCAGGACCTCCTGCGCAAGCGTACGGACCTCGGTTTCGGATACCGTTGCGGCGACGAGCGTATAGATGCATTCCGCGCTCGTGCGGTTGCCCGCCTCGTCCTCCGCGGTATAGACGACCCGATAATCGCCGGGCGTATCCTGCCGGACCTCCGATTGAACGTCGACCGAGATCAGCCCGTCCGCATTGTCCTCGGCGTACACCTCGGAAAGATACACGATCGGTTCGCCGACGTATGCGGTCCGGTCGACGACGCCGTAGATCTCCGGCGGTTCGGTATCCGGCGCAAGCGTCAGCGTGAAGGTCTGCTCGGTGCGGTTCCCAGCCGCGTCCTCCGCGATCAGCGTAACGTCCTGGATCTCCTTGGACCAATCCGGTTCCGAAAGATAACCGAGCTTGACTTCGGACACGTCCGCTGCCGAAGCAAACGCCTCCGCGGGCAGCGGATGACGGATAAAGCCCGTCGTTCTCTGCACCTCGATCGTCGGCGCAACAATGTCCTTGACCCGGATCAGCGCATAGTTTTCCTGCCCGTCCAGCAGCACGATGATCACATGGAGCCCCGGTACGTTCGGAATAAACTGCCAGCTGATCCTTGCTTCGGTATACCCCTCCCCTAACTGCAGTTCCTCGACCTTCAGCGGTTCGCTATGCGCCTCGATCTCCACCGGCGCAACGCCGGAAATCAGCAGGGTCCCGTAAACCGTCGTTTTGTTCCCGCCGAGATCCGTTAAAACCACGCCGACCGTCTGCGGTACAAGGCTCTTAAAATCCGGCTCCGTCTCGAACGCCGCCGTGACTGCCGTTTCGTCCTCAACGCCGGAAACCAGATCCTCCGGCTCGACCGGTTCGCCCGGCGCCGCAACAAAGGTCACGCCCTCCGCCTTCGGCGGGACCGTGTCCCGAACGGTCAGCACGCTCTCCGTTTCTGTACCGTCCGCCGTGATGCGGACCGGGTAGCTGCCGGGCGTTTGCATCATCCGATCGGTGATCGGGTCCATCTGTACGTCACTGTACCGATCGATCAGAAAATCCTCCGCAACCGGCGCTTTCTCCCCCGCCTCCATTGTGAGCTCGTCGACCGCGATGCGGACATGGACCTTGACGGGAACGCGGGTCTGATTGCCGCTTGCGTCCTCCAAAAGTACAACGGCGTCATAATCGCCGACCGTTCCGTATTCCGGTTCGGTCTCGTACGCAACCTTGACGATGCTTTCGTCGCGCAGGTTTTTGATCAGCTTGTCCGGCGTGAGCGTCTCAAGCGCGGAAACCGTCGTCTCGCGTCCCTCCGCCCGCGGCGCGACCGTATCGACGACACGCAGCGTGACCGGTACGGTCAGCACGCCCGTTTTGATCCGCAGGCGATATTTGCCCGCCGTTTCATAGAGCGCTTCCGGTTCCTTCGCGTAAGCGACGTCCGATCCGTCGCGGGAAAACGCCGCGGCAGGCGGCGAACCTCCGCCGAGCTCGATCGTGACCGACGCCGACACCTTTGTATAGGCAATGCAGAGCACGACAAACGCCGCTGCCAAAAGCAGCGCGATGACCGGCAGCGCCGCTGCCGCGATCCAATACAGCACACGCCTGCGCATCCGCGCAGTTTCTTCCGTGTTCCGCTTCGATCCTTCGCTCTGCGGCTGTTGATGTTTTGCAAAAATCCTTTGACGCATACGCACAGTATACACGTTTTGTACCAAAAAGTAAATGTCCCCGTCTGCAGCCAATACTTCCCAATTCTTGATTTTTTGTGTTTTGGGGAAACAGAATGCCTGCAGTTTGCATTTTCTTCACATTCTTGTGACGGTTCTTTCACAAGGATAACGCATTTTTGACGCATTTGCAGGTTATACTGTAATCGTCAAAAGGAGAGCGGGTTACCCCTCCCGCGATCCGATTGATCAATAAGGACTCCTCCTTATCATTACCCCCCTCTATCCTTGTCAAAGCCGCCCTCACCCCGGGGCGGTTTTGATTTTTGGATACGATCGGGCTATGACCGTATTTTGCTTCAAAGCGAACCGTGCAAAAGGACCGCCGGATCATTCGGCGGTCCTTGCTTTACGGTGATTCAGTTTTCTCCGCCTTCCCAGCGCTTCTTGGCGTCGGCTTCGAGCTTTAAGAGCGTTTCCTGCGGGTTTTTGACCTTCGCAAGGAAGATCATCGCCGCGATGATATAGGGCTTAAACGACGCCTGCTTGTAGAGGGGATCGCGATAGCGATCGAATACGCTTGCCGCGACCTCGCCCGCTTCGCAGGAAACATCGGTGATGTCCGCGGGCAGGCAGTGGAGATACAGCGCTTTGCCGTCCTTCGTCAGCTTCATCATCTCCTCGGTGCATTCCCAGTCCTTGTGCTCCGCATTCTGTGCAAGGAGACGCTTTTCGAGCGCCTTGATGCCCTCGAGATCGCCGTTTCCGTACAGCTCGGTGCGCTCCTCCATCGCTTTATACGGCGCCCAGGATTTCGGATAGACGATGTCGGCGTCCTTGAACGCTTCCTTCATGTCGTGCGTGATCTTAAAAGAAGCGCCGGACTTTTTGCAGTTCTCCTCCGCGACCTTCACGACGTCGTCCATGATCTCGTAGCCCTCGGGATACGCGAGCGTGACGTCCATGCCGAACCGGGTGAAGAGCCCCGCAACGCCCTGCGGCACGCTCAAAGGCTTGCCGTACGACGGGCTGTACGCCCAGGTCATCGCGACCTTCTTGCCCTTGAGGTTTTTGATCGCCTCGTCTAAATCGTCCGATCCGCCGAGCGTATGGATGCAGTGCAGCATGTCCGCCATGCACTGCGTCGGGTGGTCGATGTCGCACTGGAGGTTGACGAGCGTCGGCTTCTGTTCGAGCACGCCCGCCTTGTTGCCCTCGGTGACGGCGTTGACGACGTTGTGCATATAGGTATTGCCCTTGCCGATGTACATGTCGTCGCGGATGCCGATGACGTCCGCCATGAACGAGATCATGTTTGCGGTCTCGCGGACCGTTTCGCCGTGCGCGATCTGGCTCTTGCCCTCGTCAAGGTCCTGTACTTCAAGGCCCAAAAGGTTGCATGCCGACGCGAACGAAAAGCGCGTGCGGGTGGAGTTGTCGCGGAACAGCGAGATGCCGAGACCGGAATCGAAGATCTTGCAGGAGATGTTGTTCTCGCGCAGATGCCTTAAAGCGTCCGCCACGGTGAACACCGCCGCAATCTCATCGTCGGTCTTTTCCCAGGTCAGGAAAAAATCGCCGTTGTACATGTTGTCGAACTTCAGCTCGTTCAGCTTATCGGTATACTTTTTGACGTTGCTCATAAATCCTCCTCAGTCGTTTGCAAACTTGGTGTCGGTCTTGCCCGCGCGGTATTCGGTCACGTCGTCCGTGCGATTTTCGGGCTTATAGCACATCGGGACCGCGGCATAGAGCGCCGCGCAAGTCACGAGGTCCTGCTTCCATGTAATCTCGTTCGGCGCGTGCGCCTGCGATTCCGCGCCGGGTCCGAAGCCCACGCACGGGATGCCGTAGCGTCCCTGAATGCTGACGCCGTTTGTCGAGAACGTCCACTTATCGATCAGCGGACGGTCGCGCTTGTCCATCGCGGAAGGATGTCCGATGCGCTTATCGCCGAACAGACCCTTATGCGCGTCGACCAGCGCCTGCACATGCGCCGCGCTTTCCTTATTAATCCAGGTCGGGAAGTAGCATTCGGTCTCGTACTTCAAACCGGTCCACGCCGGACGGTCGTACAGGTACATCGAGACCTTGACGTCGTCGCCGTACTTCTTGCACGCAGGCAGATTGCGGATCTCGTCGAGGCAGGAATCCCACGTTTCGCCCGCGGTCATGCGGCGGTCCAAAGAAACTGCGCAGGAATCCGCGACCGCGCAGCGCGACGGCGAGGTGTAGAAGATCTGCGAGCAGGTGATCGTGCCGCGGCCCAAAAAGCGCGCGTCCTCCCAGTGCTCGGGGTTGTACTTCGGATCGAGCATTTTCACAAGCCCCTTGATCTCGTCCTGCTCAGTCGCCGTGTTCTCATTCAGCGCGCGGACCTCTTCGAGGATGTCCGCCATCTTGTAGATCGCGTTGTCGCCGCGTTCCGGCGCGGAGCCGTGGCACGAAACGCCCTTGACGTCCACGCGGATCTCCATTCTGCCGCGGTGTCCGCGATAGATGCCGCCGTCGGTCGGTTCGGTCGAAACGACGAACTCGGGCGTGATCCCGTCCTCCTTATGGATGTACTGCCAGCACAGACCGTCGCAGTCCTCCTCCTGCACGGAGGCGACGACGAGGATCTTGGTGTCCGCCGGGATGAGGTTCAGATCCTTCATGATCTTCGCGCCGTACACCGCAGAGACCACGCCGCCCTCCTGATCGGAGCCGCCGCGACCGTAGATGATATCGTCGGTCTCATAGCCCTTGTACGGATCGTGTTCCCAGTTTGCGATGTTGCCGATGCCGACGGTGTCGATGTGACCGTCGAACGCGATGATGCGGCTTCCTTCACCCATCCAGCCCAGCGCGTTTCCCTCCGGGTCGATCTCCGCCTTGTCAAAGCCGAGCGCTTCCATCTCCGCGATCGTGCGGCGAATGACGCCCTCCTCCTCGCAGCTCTCGCTGGGGATCGCAATGAGGTCGCGCAGAAATCTCGTCATCTGCGGAAGATAGTTCTGCGCCGCCCGTTTGATTGCTTCAAAATCCATGCCGTTTTCCTTTCTTCAATTCTGAATGGTATCTTTTGCGTCGATGTAGGAATACAGGGTATATTTGCTGATGCCGAAATACTTCGACACCTTGTCGCCGCTCCTTGTAATGAGAAACGCGCCGGCTTTGTTGAGGAACGCGATCGCTCTGATCTTGTCCTCCTTGTTCATCATGGCGACGGGTTTCCCGACAAGCTGCACCGACTGTTCGATGAGATCGTCGAGAAGCTCGTTGACGGACAGCGGAATGCGGTTTTCCGCCTTCTTTTCCTCCTCTTTATGCGGCAGAAGCGAGCCGACCGCGCGCTCCGCCATCAAAAGCTCGGTGATGTCGTAGTTGATGGAAAAAACGCCCTCCGGCACGCCGTTTTCGTCGCGGAGATAGACCGTCGCGCACTTTAAGATGCGTCCGTCATGCGTACGCATCAGATACCCGGAGCGGTCCTCAAGCGCCTTCGGATCCTCCGCCTTCAGCGCTTCCAGAACGACGCGACTCGGTCCGTCGCCGACCTTGCGGTGCGTGACGTGTCCGTTTTCGATGGCCGCGATCGTGTGCTCCCTGTCGCCGCTCAGAAGATCGTGTACCGCGACCTCGCAGTGATCGCCGAATTCCGCCGCGATCGCCGCCGAGAGCCGTTTCAAAAATGTAAGATCCACGCGTTGCTTCTCCGTTTCCCTATGTTTCTTCATGGTACAGTATAAACGATTCCCGCCGGATGCACAAGAGGCATTCTCATTTTGATTTTGAATTGCAAAAAGATTTTTCACGCGGCGCGTTTTTGCTTGCAATGCGGCACGGAATGCGGTACAATGATTTGTAACAAACGAAAGGAGAACCGCTATGGAAGACGAAAGAGATCTTGTCACCTTTACCGATGAGGAAGGCAACGAGTTTGACCTTGAGGTCATTGATTATTTTGAGCACGAGGGCAAGGAATACGCCGTTCTGGTGGACGCCGAGCTGCCCGAGGATCCAGAGGAGGACTTTGAAGTCTGCATCATGGAGATCATCGTCAACGAGGAAGAGGACATGGAAGAGTTCGTTCCCGTTGCCGACGACAAGCTGGACGAGCTGTTCGCGATCGCGGAAAAGCGCATGGAGTGCTGGGACTGCGACGCGGACGACTGCGAAGGCTGCGACAAATTAGAGGACTGATTATTTTCGGCAAAAAAACAGCTTCCCGAACGAGGGAAGCTGTTTTTTCATTTGAAGTCGCCGCTTTTCCGACGCTCCGCCGTATAAAAGCCGGTGCGTTCCGGCGGTTTTGCGTCAATCGAGATGATACAGCTCGCTGTACTTCTTCGTCAGGTAATCGGTGTAGTACGTCGGATCAAACGGCGCGCCGAAGGCTTCCTCCATCAGCTTGCCCGGCTCTTTCATGCAGCCGAAACGGTAGATGTGCTCCGTCAGCCAGTCCACGACGGGCTTCAGGTTCGCGTTTCGCACATTGTCCCAGACGTCGATCTCCTGCTCCATCCGCTTGATCAGCTGCGCGCCGTACGCGCTGCCCAGCGCATAGGACGGGAAGTAGCCGAACAGCCCGCTTGCCCAGTGCGAATCCTGCAGCACGCCGCGGCGGTCGTCCGGAACGTCGACGCCGAGATAGTCCTTGTACATCCGGTTCCACGCCGCGGGCAGGTCCTTCGGTTCGAGATCGCCGTCAAAGAGCCGCTTTTCAAGCTCGTAGCGCACCATGACGTGCAGCGAATAGGTCAGCTCGTCCGCTTCGGTGCGAATGAGAGACGGCTCCGCCTTGTTAACCGCAACGTAGAATCGGTGCGCATCGACGTCTTTGAGCTGCTCAGGGAAGATCTCCTGCATTTTCGGGAAGATCGCCTCGATGAACGGCTCGCTTCTGCCGATGATGTTCTCAAAGAAGCGCGACTGTCCCTCGTGCACGCTCATCGAAACGCCCTTGCCGATCGGCAGCCGCGCGATCTCGTCGCCGATGTTGCGCTCGTAAGTTGCGTGTCCGCCTTCGTGGATCACGCTGTACATCGACGCTTCGACCGCGTTCTCGTGGTAGTGCGTGGTGATGCGTACGTCGTATTTTGTGAACTCCGTGGTAAACGGATGCTCGGTCTCGCCGATAGCGCAGTGGTTTTTGTCGAGCCCTAAAACGTCCATCAGGTAATCCGAAAAGATCCGCTGTTCCGCAATCGGATAGTGCCGGTGCAGGAACGAAACGTCCGGCTGGCTCTGTATCTTTGCGATCACGGGCACGAGGCGCTCTCGAACCGTTGTGAAAAACCGATCGAGCGTTTCGGTGTTCAGCCCCTTTTCATACTCGTCGAGCAGCGTGGCGTAGACCGACGCGTCGGGTCTATAGTATTTTGCAAAGCGCTTCTTTGCCGCGATCAGCTTTTCGAGGTGCGGCAGGAACATTTGAAAATCACTCTTGATCTTCGCCTCATGCCAGACCCGGTCGGCGATCGTCTGATCGACCGTGTACTGCACATACTCCTCCTTCGGGATGCAGGCGATGCGGCCGCGCTCCTCCATGGCGAGCTCCGCGGTGCGCACGATCGCAGGATCGACCTCGTCGCGCTGCGCAAGGATCTCCCGCTGCATCGCCTCGACCTCCGGCGATGTGACCATGTCGTACATCGCCTCACTGAGCACGCCGAACGTGTCGCCCACGATCGGACCCGCGCCCTTCGGCATCACGGTGTTCATGTCGTAGCCTAAAAGCCCCATAGCGTGCACATAGGCGCGGCGTTTTTCGAGATACGCGCGATAGCGCGTGACGGTTTCGGATATCATTGCTTAACTCCTTTCGGGATCGTTTTTCGGTTCTTCCGGTTCTTCAAAGATCACGGTCGGCTCCTTCGGCTCTTCGGGCGCTTCGGCGGGCTTTTCCGGCTTCTTTGCGGACGGCTTGCCGAGCAGAATAAGAAGCGCAACGGCAAGCACGCCGAGCACGATCAGCGCGAGCATGCGCCGCGCGTCGCACACCGTGACCGAAACGACCGCGGCGTTTTCCTCGCCGGAAGCGGTCCTTGCCGTTACGGTCAGTTTCGTTTCGCCCGTGCCGTGCGCGATCACATACAGCGTGCCGTCGTCCCGGAGAATGCCCTCCGCAACGGTCGGATCGGAGGAGGCGATCGCAAAGGTCAGCGCTTCGCCGCCCGCGGAAAAGCCCGCAGTGAATGCGGGAACGGACTTTGCAATGCCGTCGCGCGTGCCGAGCGGCAGCGTCAGCGTGACGTCCGACGTTTCCGGCACGGTCACTTTCGGCGCCGGTTCAGCCGCGGGCGCGGGGGTTTTTGCGCATGCGAGCGACAGGCAAAAGAGGCATGCCGCCAAGAGAATGAGAATCCGTTTCATATTGTTTCCTTTCAATCATCGCCGAACAGCCAGTTCAGCACATCATCGATATCGACGCCGCCGACGGTCCAGTCGCCGGTCCAGTCTTCCGCAGGGGTTTCATACCCGCCGAAGAGACTGCCCCAGTCGCTCCAGTCATAGCCGCCAACGTAATCGTCCCAGCCGTTCCAGGTCCCGAAATCGAAGAACGCCGTTTCGCTCTTGACCGAGACGAATTTCTGGAGCCAGGTCACATAGGTCTCGTCAAAGCCCGCATTGATAAATACGCGCCTGAGCTCGCGATAGAACGCGTCGTCGCCGTACGGCAGCGTGACCGAAAGCCCAGACAGCGTCGTTTCGCCGGAGGTCGCGCCGTAGTACGCGATCGTTTGTTCAAGCGCGGCGGAAAGCGCGTCGGACGTCTTTGAGGGGATGTTCGCCGCAAGCGACAGCACGTCTGTGATGCAGTAATCGGAAAGCGCGGCACTATCGTCTGTTAACCAGCCGCCGACCGCGCGATCGAGCTTCGGATGCGCGCGTCCGGTCGATTCGCGAAGCTGGCTGAAGTTTTTCGACAGCAGCGTTTCCTCGTTTGCATAGGCGAACTCGACCCATGCGGGGTATAAAAGCGTCATGTACGCCTCGTCGATCAGCGCGAGCGTCATGCCGTCGTCCGGATCGGAGGACCGCTCGGCAGTGCGGATCGAATCGTCGATCGCGATCCGACTGAGCGCCGGCGTGTCAATCGCGGGATCATTCGCAAGCGCGGAGAGCCACCCTTTGTACGACCAGCCGCAGCCCGGCTCGAAATCCTCGGAAAGAAGCGTATAATCGCAGTAATCATAGAGCGCGCAGCAGACCTCGATCGACGACATCAGACAGCAGTCCATGCCGATCAGATCGAAGTATACGCCGCCGTCCTGCAGCGCCTGCCGGATCTCGTCGATCGTCAGCGTCGCCGTGTACGGCTGAAACTCATCGTAGCCGAACCCATAGACCGGACCGCCGCCGTGGTCCCAAAGGAGCAGGATGTAGCGGTCCGCAGGCGCGGTCTCAACGCCCCAGCGGATGAAATCGGACAGCGTCGCGGGAACCGTGGTGTCGAGCTGCGGAAGACTGCCGTCCAGCAGCGTGATCCTGCCGCTTTCCACGCGGTAGCGCTCGGCATGCCGCGAAGAGATGCCGAAAAGTTTGTCCCACTTCTTTGTACCGACGGTTTCCAGAAGGATATTGACGCGGTCGCTCTTTTTCGCCTGCACCATTTCCAGAAGATCGTCGGTCGCCTCGCCGTATTCGGATTCGAGATCGGAGCCGTTCATCAGCACCAGCACCGTGACGGTGTCCGTGCCGTCATGACGGAGCTTCACCTGCTTTTCGCGCACCCATGCGGACGGATCGTCCGGCGCGGGCGTTTTGACGGGCTGCTGCTCAACGTCCAACGGAGAAAGCGAAGCCGGCGCGTCGGTCGACGCGGGCGTTTCGGGGATCGCGGTCGGCGCGGCGGTCGGCGGCACGGCGGTCTGCATCCAGGCGTCGCTGTGATCGGGCAGCCACTCGAACCGGCTGCACACCGGCATGCATCCTTCAAAGCCGACGCAGCTTCCGCAGGTGCAAAGACAGGTGCACAGCGTTCCGACGAGCGCAACGAACACGGCGATCACAAGGACCGCCAGGATCAGCCCCGCGAGCTTGCCGTTTTTATTTCCCTGCGCCATGTCTTTCTCCTTCCTCAAAGTCTTGAACGCACGCCCGATTCGTCATCCGCGCAACCGGAAAAACGGAACGCGGACGTATCGGTCTCCGCGCCTGACCGCGTACGGATCGCGATCGGTGCGGCGATATTCTTTGTCGATCCCGAAAAAGTAGCGAAACGTGATCCGCTGCGTGAGCCGGTAGACGTCGTTCGTGTCGATCTCGATCGAACGGCATTTGCGCTCGATGAGCGCCGGACGGAACAGCAGTGTGGTGACGTGCCGCATGTGCCGGAAGCCCTTCACGCACAGATACGCGTTCAGATGGTATTTGAGCTCGAAGGTCATGCAGGGTTCCGAGAACAGGAACGTTTCGGAAAAGCGCTCCCGGTACATGCTCTTGAGCATCTCCGCCGCAAACGCGCAGAGCCGAGCGGAGCCCAAAGCGCGCGAAGCCGCCGCCCACCCCTTTGGGTCGACGAACAGATCGATCCGAAACCCCTCCGGCAGCACCTCGGTGCAGCGCAGCAGCAGTTTCTTCGCGGTTTTTCTTTCTTTTCGATCGAGCGGTTTCATATCGTTATGGTAGCATATTTCCGGCGTTTTCGCAACACCCCCGTGTTCGGCTGCGTTTCCGAAGGCGAACCGTCCCGCCGATACGTCAATAAAGCGGATCGGCGCAGCATGAACGGCGGTAGAAAAAACGGTCTGTTGACGCTTTGTATCAACAGACCGAAAGAGTTAGCCCGTAAACGGATCGTCCTGATGCGGCATCGGCGTGACCTGCGGCGCGGGCTCGTAGCTCCCGTCGTCCGGGGATTCCGCAGGTTCGTTCTCCGGCGTGCTCACCGGTTCGCCGTCCGGTCCTGGCGTTTCCGGCGCGATCGACGCCGGCGCGGGCGTATCGATCACATGTCCCGGCTCGAAGGGCGAAATATTGACGCCGCCCTTGCTGTACAGGTAGATCGTCGCGGTGGAATAGCCCATGCGGATAAACGACGCCGCCTCGTCCATGATCTCCGTCCAGTGCTTTGTGAGCAGCATGAGTTTTGTTTCGAGGTTCGACGTATCCCCCACCTCGATCGTGTAGGCGCTGCCCTCGACGTAGATATGGATCTGCATCAGCTCGGTCATGTCGATCCGATTGATGCGCGGCGTGCGGTCCAAAAGTCCGAGCTCCTTGAGCTTGGTCAAAAGCCGGACCAGCGCCGCGACCTGGATATCGCTCGTGTCGCCGAGCCGCGTGCCGTTGACCGCGCTGGAGATGTTCATGCCGTCGGCGATCAGAAGCCCGTTTGCGCTCTCCGCCGAAGCGTTCAGCACCGTGCCGTTCTCATCGATGATCGCAAGATATTCGTTCTGCGGACCCCAGCGAACGCATGCCGCCTCCTCCCGCTTGCTTACCGTGATGCTGAACGTCGACGGGAACGAATACCGAACGGTCGCGTCCAGATACGGGTCCGCCTCACGGATGCGCTTTTCGACGTCGCGCGTGCTGATCAGCAGCGCGCTTTTCTTTTTCATGCTCGATTCCAGCCCGGACAGGTCGATGATGCGCTGCGTCGTATACCCCTCCGGCACATGCGGAATGCTGATCTTCTGCAGCCGCGTGACAAACCACGTCATGCCCAGAAGCAGCGCGAGCGCCAAAAACCCCAGCACCATGGTCGACAGATTGCGCTGCCGCTGCCGCTTGCGTTCGGCGCGTCTCAGCTCTGCCTGCTTCGCTTCCTCGCGGGCGCGCTTCTTTGCGCGCGCTTCGCTTCTTGCGCGCGCGGCGTCGTATTCCCGCTTCGCTTCGGTCTCGTTGCGCACGACGGTCGTCGTCGCCTTCGGCGCGTCCTTGCGCTTGCCGTAGCGCACCTTCTTTTTGCCGAGACGCCTGCCGTACCGGTCGAACCGGAACTGCGGCGTTTCGGAAGGCTTGTCCTTTTTCGGCGCCTTCTTCGGCGCTTTTTTCGGCTCGCTCTGCGCTTGTCCGGACGGTTCCCCGCCTGCTTCCAGTTCCTCCGGGACGTCCTCCGGTTCCTCCGGAACGTCTTCGTCCGAAACGGTCGCTTCGGCTTCCTCGTCGTCCGGCGCGAACAGGTCGATCGTTTCACCGGTCCTGCCCGCGTCGTCGTCAAACAGGAAGCTCGTGCGGTCGCCGTTTTTCTTCTTATTCGCCAATGCTTTCTTCCTTTCGTGTGACCGTTCCGCCCAAAAGCGCGATCACGCTGTCCATTCGTTCATAGCCGCGCTCGATCCGCTCCGCATGCAGGATCTGCGTTTCACCCTCGGCAAAGAGCCCCGCAAGCGCAAGCGCCGCGCCGCCGCGCAGATCGTGCGCGGTCACGCATGCGCCGTGCAGCTTTTCGACGCCCGTGATGATCGCCGTGCGATCCAGGATGCGGTTTTCCGCGCCCATCTTCCGAAGCTCCTGCGCATGACGGAAGCGGCTCTCGAACACGTTTTCCGTCACCACCGAGGTCCCCTCCGCAACCGAAAGGAGCGCGAACAGCTGCGGCTGCAGATCGGTCGGAAAGCCCGGATACGGGCGTGTTTCGGTAAAGCCGACCGCGCGCGGTCTTTTCGGCGCTTTGACCCGCACGGAACCGTCCCGTGCCGTGACAAGGCAGCCGCATTCCGAAAGCTTCATGAGCAGCGGGTTCACCGTCTCCGCCTGCGCGCCGGTCACGGTGACGTCGCCGCCGGTGATCGCGCCGAGGAGCAGATACGTCCCGGTCACGATGCGGTCCGGCATAATGCGGTAGCTTGTGCCGTGTCCCTGCTTCACGCCGTCAATCACGACCGTCGGCGTGCCTGCGCCCTGCACGCGAAATCCGCAGGCGCATAAAAAATTCTGTAAATCGACGATCTCCGGCTCGCACGCCGCATTGCGGATCGTCGTTGTGCCCGCCGCGCGGCACGCCGCGAGCATGATGTTTTCCGTCGCGCCGACGCTCGGATATCCGAGATCGACCGTCGCGCCCGTTAAGCTTCCCGCACAGCGGATGCGTCCGCCCTCCTCCGTGATCGAGGCGTTCAGCGCGCGAAGCCCCCGAAGATGCAGGTCGATCGGTCGGTTGCCGATCTCGCAGCCGCCGGGATACGGCGCGTCCGCCGCGCCGAAGCGGGAAAGCACCGAACCGAGCAGAAAGATCGAGGACCGAAGCTCTCCGGAAAGCGCCGTCGGCAGAACGAAACGGTTCGCCGTACGGCTGTCGACGACGAGCGCATCCGCCTCCCGCTTCACCGTGCAGCCGAGCGACCGCAGAATCCGCAGCATGTTTTCCGTGTCGCGGATTACCGGGCAGTTTTTCAGCTCGATCGGCTCCTCGATGAGAAGCGTCGCCGCAAGGATCGGCAGCGCCGCGTTCTTGGACCCCTGAACCGAAACCGTTCCCGCAAGCGCGGAGCCGCCGCTGATCAGCCAATGAGACATATTCAAACTTCCTTCCGCATGATACCACATCTTATGCGGCACGGCGAAAGAATGTGCTCAGCTTCGCGGGTTCAGGTCGCGCGAGATGCTCAAAAGAAGACCCATTGCGGCAAGGAAGACCAGAAGCGACGTCCCGCCCGCCGAAATGAACGGAAGCGCCTGCCCGGTCGTGGGCAGAAGTCCCGTGACGACGCCGATGTTGACAAAGACCTGGAACCCGAAAACGATCGAGATACCGGCAGCCAAAAGACTTCCGAAGCGGTTCCGGCAGCGCATCGCGATCACGATGCCGCGGAACACGATCCACGCGTACATCAGGATGACGATCAGCCCGCCGACAAAGCCGAACTCCTCGCACAGGATGGCGAAGATGAAGTCCGATTCGCCGTAGGTCATGTACAGAAGCTTTTGATAGCTGTTGTTGATGCCCTTGCCGAAGAATCCGCCGGAGCCGATCGCATAGTACGACTGCAGAAGCTGATAGCCGCTGCCGAGCGGGTCGGTCTCGGGATTTGAGAACGACGTCATGCGCGCAACGCGGTACGGCTGCGCGAACGCAAGCACGAACACCGCGACGACCGCCAAAATGCCGAGGATGATGAGCTGCTTGAGGTCGCAGCCGCCCAAATACAGCAGAACGACGCCGATGAAGCCGATGATGACCGCCATGGACATGTTCGGCTGCAGCATGACGAGACCCGCAATCGCGCCGATGGCAATCAGCATGGGCAGCATGCCGAAGCGGAACGAGGTCATTTCGTTGCGGTGACGCGACATGTACGAACACATGAAGATCATCAGACCGAACTTCGCAAGCTCGGAGGGCTGAATCGAGATACCCGCGATGTTCAGCCAGCGCTTGCCGCCGTTTAAGTCCTGCCCCCACAGAAGCACCGCAACAAGCAGGATGAGCGAGACCGCGAGGAACACCGAACGCAGGCGCTCGACGATGTGATAGTCGATCATTGAGATCAGCAGCATCGTCGGATACCCGATCAGAAGGTACACCAGCTGACGCTTAAGGTAATAGAAGCTGTCGTTGTTCGCGCCGGAATAGTGCTGCGCGTAATAGTAGCTCGCGGAAAAGATCATGACCAGACCGAACGCGCAGAGCGCGGAAATCACAAGCAGGACGGAAAAATCCATCTTGCCGCGAACGAGCCGCGCATCCCTGATGCGTTTCAGCAACGGTTCTTTTTTGGTCTTTTGCTCCGCCATGATGCCTCCGGTTTATTCGTATGCGCGCGCGATCTCCTTGAACACTCTTCCGCGCGTTTCGTAATTGTCAAACATGTCCCAGCTTGCGCAGGCGGGGCTCAAAAGCACGCAGTCGCCCGGGCTCGCAAGGTCTCTTGCCTTGTCCACCGCGTCGCGGAACGTGTCCGCCGTGTGCATGATGCTCTCGTATCCGTGCGCCTTTGCGCAGTCGAGGATCTGGCTTTTCGTGTCGCCGAGCACGACGCACGCCTTGACGATCGGCGTGAACGCTTCAAAAAGCTCGTCGAAGCCGATGTGCTTGTCGTAGCCGCCCAAAAGCAGAACCGTAGGCTTTTTCATCGCCTCGATCGCGCGGATCGTGCTTGCCGGGTTCGTGCCCTTCGAATCGTTGATATAGTCGACGCCGGACTTTGTGCAGACGTATTCGATGCGGTGCTCGACGCCCGCGAAGGTCTTGAAGACCTCGCGGATCGTTTCCGGCGCGATCCCCTGCGAAAGTCCTAAAAGTGCGCAGAGCATTGCGTTTTCGAGGTTGTGCGCGCCCGGGATGCGGATCTCGTCGGCGGGCATGAGTTCGTGCTCCTCGCCGTTCATGCGGTATACGAGCATGCCGTTTCGCACGAACATGCCGTTTTCGACCTCTTCCTTCCGGGAGAAGTACAACACATGCGCCGGCGTGAGCTTATGAAAGCCCTTCACCGTTTCGTCGTCCCAGTTCAGCACGGCGTAATCGTCCGCGGTCTGGTTGTCGAGGATCTTCGCCTTCGCCGCGATGTAGTTTTCCATCGTGCCGAAGTGGTCGAGGTGGTCCGGCGTGATGTTGCATACGCCCGCCGCCTTCGCGTGGAAGCGGACGTTGCCCTCGAGCTGCAGCGCGGCGGTCTCCGCCACGACCACGTCGCCGGGTTTCGTCTCCAGCGCGTGCGCCGAGATCGCGACGCCGATGTTGCCGAGCACGAAGGTCTTGCGTCCCGCCGCCTTGAAGAGCTCGCCGGTCAGCGCCGTGCAGGTCGTTTTGCCGTTCGTGCCGGTCACGCAGACGAAGTCCGCCTTGCTGTAACGGTAGCCGAGCTCGATCTCCGAGATGACCTCGATGCCGCGGCGCTTTGCTTCGACGATGAAGTTGCGCGTCATCGGAATGATCGGACTCGGGATCAGAAGGTCCACGCCGTCCAGAAGATCCATCGGGTTTGCGCCGAGCTTGACCTCGTACGCGATGCCCGAAAGCTGCTCAAAAAGTCCCTTGATCTCGGGCTTCATGTCGTTGACGATGATGCGGTAGTTGTCCTGATACAGAAGCCGCGCCGCCGCGATGCCGCTCTTTGCCATGCCGACGATCAGCGCCGTTTTTTGCTTTGCCATAATGCCTCCTTACTTACAGAGCCAAAAGATGATCAGTGCCGCCGCGCTTGCGATCGCGGTCACCACGGTATACATCGAAACGATCTTCGTCTCGGGCGTGCCGCCGAGCTCGAAATGATGATGCAGCGGCGCCATGCGGAAGATGCGCTTATGCCGGAGCTTATAGGAGCCGACCTGCAGGATGACCGAAACGGACGTTGCGACGTACAGCACGCCGATGAGCGGCAGCAGCAGCGAGGTCCGCGAAAGAAGCGCCATCGCCGCGACCGCGCCGCCGAGCGTAAACGCGCCGAGATCGCCCATAAAGACCTTGGCGGGATAGGTGTTGTGCACTAAAAATCCCATGCACGCGCCCGCGGTCGCGAACGCGAACACCGCAAGCCCGGAAAGCCCGTCCAGCGCGCCGGAAGTGAGGACCGCCGCCTCGGGTTCGAGCGCTTCGCCGTTGAACGTCAGGATATACAGCACGAGCATCACGCCGGTCGCAAGCGAATAGACCGACGTCACGGAGCTACTCAGCCCGTCCACGCCGTCGATCAGGTTGACGGAGTTGACGACCGCAATGATCACGAACATCGCGAACGGAATAAAGAAGATGCCGAGATCGACCCGGTCGAGCCAGATCGTCGATCCCACCGCCGGGTGGAAGTACAGCGCGATTGCAAAGCCGAGCGACAGAACAAACTGCGCCGCGATCTTCTGCCACGCGCGAAGCCCGAGCGAACGCTTCTTTACGATCTTGATAAAGTCGTCCAAAAATCCCACGAGCCCGAACAGCGCGGTCATGAGCAGCGCCCAGACCGTCAGCGAATAGCTCTTGTGCGAAAAGATCAGCGTCGCAAGCAGGATCGCGACGAGGATCATCACGCCGCCCATCGTGGGCGTGTTCTGCTTTTTGAGATGCGTTTTCGGTCCGTCGTCACGCACCTGCTGACCGAATTTCAGCCGATGCAGCACCGGGATCACCAGCGGTCCCAAAAGCGCCGCCGCGCCGAACGCGACAAGCAGCGCAAGCAGTGAATTGAGAACTACGGTACTCATTGCTCCGTCCCCTCTTCCCCTTTCAGGATCTCCTCGACGATCTCGCCGTCATCGAAATGATGCTTGACGCCGTTGATCTCCTGGTAGTTTTCATGTCCTTTCCCCGCGATCACAAGGATGTCGTCCGGCTCAAGAATGCTGAGCGCGTAGGCGATCGCCTCCCTGCGGCTGACGATCGAAACGAACGGCGTGCCGCTCTTTCGGACGCCGAGCTCGACCGCGCGGACGATGTCGTCCGGGTTCTCGGTGCGCGGGTTGTCGCTCGTCACCACGACGAAATCCGAATGCCGCCCGCCGATCTCGCCCATGATCGGGCGCTTGGTGCGGTCGCGGTCCCCGCCGCAGCCGAACAGGGATACGATGCGCGCTTTCGCAAACGCGCGGACCGACGTCAGCACGTTTTCAAGCGCGTCGGGCGTGTGCGCGTAATCGACGTAGACCGAGAACGGACGTCCGAAGGTGTTCACCGACTGGAGCCGTCCCGATACGCCGGAGAGCGCTTCGAGTCCCTTGATGATGTCGCCGAACGACGCGCCGACCGACTGCATCATCGCCGCCGCGCCCATGGCGTTGTAAACCGAGAACAGTCCGGAGATGTGCATGCGCACGGGACCTTCGCCGTTCGGGGTGCGGAGATGAAAGCGGACGCCGTCGGTGCGGATGTCGATGTTGATCGCCGTGTAGTCCGCGCGGTGCTGGATGCCCATCGTTTTGATCGGCAGGGAAAGCCCGTCCGTCATGCGTTCCGCATAGGCGTCGTCGATGTTGACGATCGCAAGGTCGCTCTGTTTGAACAGAAGCTTTTTCGCTTCGAGATAATGCTCGAATGTCTTGTGATAATCGAGATGATCCTGCGTAAGGTTCGTAAAGAGCCCGACGCGGAAGCGGATCCCTGCGACGCGGTCCTGCACGAGCGCGTGGCTCGAAACCTCCATCACGACAAGGTCGACGCCCTCGTCCGCCATGCGGCGAAGGAGCGCGAACAGATCCGCCGATTCCGGCGTGGTGCGCCCGGTTTCGAGCATCGTGTCGCCGATCATGTTGCGGATCGTGCCGATGAGCCCCACCTTCATCCCCGCGGCTTCCGCGATCGACTTGACCATATAGGTCGTGCTCGTCTTGCCGTTCGTGCCGGTCACGCCGAGCATGGTCATTTCCCGTTCGGGATGTCCGTAGAACGCCGCCGCGGCGTGCGCCATCGCGACGCGTCCGTCCGGCACCACGATCTGCGGCACGTCAAGCGGCAGCAGCCGTTCGACCAGCAGCGCCTTCGCGCCCTTTTCCACCGCCTGCGCGGCAAAGTTGTGTCCGTCGGACACAAGCCCCTGCATGCAGCAGAACAGACTGCCGTCTTTGACCTTTCTCGAATCGTACTCGACCGAGACGATCTCGGCGTCGCCGCCCGTGACCGTTGCGCCGATATCCGCCGCAATCACCGATAATAACATATTGTTTCCCCCGTTGCGTCAGTCTCTGTTTTTCTTCTGGACCTCGAACTGCACATGGATGACCGTACCGACCGGCACCTCGAAGCCCTCTTTGATATCCTGATATACCGCCACACCCGCGCAGTGCTGCCGGTCGTAGTCCATGATGAGTCCGACCTTCTTCAGCGCGTCCTGCGCGTCGATGCGGTCCATGAGCGTGCCCTCGATCTTCGGGACTTTGACCATCGTGACCTCTTCGTTCAGCTCGGAGAAGAACGTATAGCCCGTGGAATACAGCAGGACCGTACTGCCGCGCACGACCAGCGTGTTTGCCGCCGGCGACTGGTTCGCGACCGTCGAATCCTTTTCGGATTCCAGATAGATCGCGGTCAGCCCCGCCTGGGACAGCGCTTTCTCCGCCTGGCTCACGGTGAGCCCGCGCACGTTCGGGACCGTTGCGATCTCGTTTTCGACGTCCGGCGCAATGCCCGCGTAGGACAGCGCCGCGGCGAGCACCTGCTGCACAAACGGCGCGGCAACCGTGCTGCCGTACACCTGCGGAACCTGCGGCTCGTCGACGATAATCAGGCACACGAACTGCGGATCATCCACCGGCGCAAAGCCGATGAACGACGCGACGAGCTTGGAGCTCGATACCTGTCCGTTTTCATCGTATTTCTGCGACGTGCCCGTCTTGCCGCCGACCGAATAGCCGGGAACCTGCGCGTTTCTGCCGCTGCCGCGCTCCACAACGCCGCGCAGAAGCGACCGGATCGTTGCCGACGTCGTCGGCGAGATCACGCGGCGCACAACGGTGCGCTCGTTCTTCAGAAGCACGTTGCCGGACTTGTCAACGATCTCCGAAACGACGTACGGCTTCAGAAGCTCGCCGCCGTTGATGCAGGCGTTGAACGCCATGCAGAGCTGCATGCCCGTGCAGCTGATGCTCTGCCCAAACCCGATGCGCGCAAGGTCGGCGTCGCGGATGTATTTCTTATGCGTGACCTTGCCGCTCGTTTCGCCCATGACGCCGGAGCCCGTCGGCTCGTCAAAGCCGAACTGGAAGATATAGTCGTAGAACGTGTCGACGCCCATTTGGAGCGCCATCGTCATAAACGCCGGGTTGCAGGAGTTTGCCACCGCGTCCGCAAGGCTTTCTTCTTTGTGTCCGCCGGACTTCCAGCACTTGATCTTTTCCCCGCGCACGAGCATCGATCCGCTGCAGTAGAAGCGCGTTGCCGTGTCGATCGCGCCGGATTCGAGCGCCGACGCCAGCGTGACCACCTTGAATGTCGAGCCCGGCTCGTAGGTGTCCGTTACGATGCGGTTTTTTGAAAGCTCCAGCAGCGTCTTTGCGTCGGAACGCGGCGGGTTCGAGCTGTCGAACGACGGATATGCGCCGATCGCCAGGATCTCGCCGGTCGTCGGCACCATCAGAATGCCGGAAACGCTCTTTGCGTTGTTGATCGCGCATGCCTCGGAAAGCGCGTTTTCGAGAATGCCCTGATAGCCCGTGTCCACCGTCAGGATGACGTCGCCGCCCGGAATGCTCTCAACATACTCTTCCTCGCCGCCGGGGACCGGGTTGTTGTCGCGGTCCGTGTCCGTCTTCTGATAGCCGTCCTCGCCCGCGAGATACTTGTTGTACGTCAGCTCAACGCCCGTCTGCCCGTCGCCGTCGATGTTCGTAAAGCCGATCAGCTGCGCGTAGTAGCCCGATTCCGGATAGTCGCGCTTGACGTCGCTGTAATAGCTGACGCCGCTGCCGAGCTGCATGGAGTTGAGCTTAGAGATGACTTCCTTGTCGACCTGGTCCTTCAGCTTGATCTGTGAATACAGCACGCGCTCGTGATTGTCCGGGTTTTTCGGATCCTTCGGACGCGTCTTGGTCATCTTTGCCATGACCGTATTGTAGTCCATGTTGAGGTACATCGACAGGATCGACGCGATACGCTCGCGGTCCGATTCCTGGATGCTCTGCGGGTTCAGACAGATCTGATACGTCGTATACGAGCTCGCAAGCGTCGTTCCGTTGCGATCGAGGATCCGCCCGCGCTCCGCCTTCAGCGACATGACGCGCGTCCACTGCCGCATCGCCAGGTCCGTCCAGTACTTTCCCTTGATGACCGAAGCCTCGAACAGCTTCGCGATGATCAGCAGAAAGGCGACGCCTGCGATCAGCATGGCAAACAGTAATTTTCTTTTATGCGCGTCGATTCGCCTGCGTTTCTTCGCCGGGGAACGTCCGCTTTGCGCGTCCGTGCGAACGGTCGGTCTGCGTCGGCGCGTGTTTCGGGTAAATAATTTCATCCTTCCGTATCGTCCGGGTTCGGTGTGCTCGGCGCCGGCGTGTCCGGAGAAAACGTCTGCGGCGCGTCCGGGTTTGAAACCGTCCCGTTGCCCTTGTACCAGTTCATGGTCATGCCGAGTCTCCGGCAGACCTCGTTAATGGTCGCAAAGTCGTTCATGGAGCTTTGCGTCTTCTTGATCTGCGAGATCTGATCGTTGTAGGTGTCGATCTCCTTATTGACCGCTGCGGTATCGCTGATGATCTTTGCGTATTCCGCCGCGCCGAACAGTCCGAACAGCGCCGTCGCCGCAATGGCAAAGATCGACAGCAGGATCAGGATCTTGCTCGTCGTCGTGAGCCGGAGCTCTTTTCTTGTACGGCGCTTTGCCGCCGTTTCCCGCGAAGGCTGCGGTCGGATCGGCATCGACGGATCCTCTAAGATCGGCGTCGGATCGCCCGTTTTGGTCGGCGAATAGAGCCGCGTTTTTGCAGCCGTGCTCTTTTGCCGGTCTTCATCGAACTGAACGTCCATACCGCATCTCCTTTCTTTATCCATATGAACCCATATCGGGTTACATGCGCACGATCGCGCGAAGCTTTGCGCTCGTCGCGCGCGAATTTTCCTTCTGTTCCGCCTCCGACGCGACCAAAGGATGGCGCGTCAGAACCTTTGCGGTAGGCTTTTTGCCGCAAATGCACACCGGCGCCGATTTCGGGCAGGTGCACGGGTTTTCAAACGTGCGGAACGCGTTCTTCACGATCCTGTCCTCCAGCGAATGGAACGTCAGGATCGCGAGCCGTCCGCCGGGGTTCAGCAGATCGTGCGCGGACACGATCGCGTCATTGAGCCCGTCGAGCTCGCCGTTGACCGCGATGCGGATCGCCTGGAAGCACCGCCGCGCCGGATGCTGCGGCTCGTTCCGGAATTTTGCCGGGATCGCGTTTTTTATGAGCTCCGCAAGCTCCGTCGTCGTTTCGATCGGCTTTTCTTTGCGCCGTTCGACGATCCTGCCCGCGATCTTTGCGGAGAACTTCTCCTCGCCGTACTCAAAGAAGATGCGGCGCAGCTCCGCTTCGGACCACTCGTTCACGACCGTCCGGGCAGAAAGCGGCGCGCTTTGATCCATGCGCATGTCCAAAGGCGCTTCCGCCTTGTAGGAAAAGCCGCGCTCACGCGCATCCAGCTGGTGCGAGGATACGCCGAGATCCAATAAAATCCCGTCGACCTTGAAGATCCCGCGATCCTTGAGCAGCGATTTCATGTCGAAAAAGTTGCCCTTGATCGCCGTAAAGCGGTCGCCGAAGCGCGCAAGCCTTGCGCCTGCCGCCCGGAGCGCCTCGTCGTCGCGGTCGATGCCGAACAAGCGTCCGCTTTCCGGCATGGCGGACAAAACCGCCTCCGCGTGCCCGCCACCGCCGAGCGTACCGTCCACGAAGATCCCGCCGCGCGCAGGCTCCAAGAGCGTCAGCACTTCCGAAACCATGATCGGCACATGATGAAAACCTGTCTCCATGCGGCTCCTTTCTCCGTAACGGTATACTTCCACATATATATACATCGTAGATTATACACCAATCCCCCGTTTCTTGTCACCCCATAAATGCGTCCGAAAAGCAAATTTTCTATGAAATATCCCGAAATATGAATAAAACGTAAAAAGCGAAGCAAAAATGTCCGCTGGCACAATATCTTGTGGTATAATGGCAAGAACTTGATTTCGGAGGATATATATGGAAGAGTATTCCGTCAAAAATATTACCGTCATGGAGGGGCTCGACGCGGTGCGGATGCGCCCCGGCATGTACATCGGCTCGACGGGTCTGCCGGGTCTGCACCATCTATTGTGGGAGATCGTGGACAACGCGATCGACGAGGCGGCGAACGGTTATGCAGACGAAATCACCGTCACGCTGCACCGCGACCATTCGGTGACCGTCACCGACAACGGCCGCGGCATCCCGACCGGCATCCATGAAAAGCTGGGCGTTTCGGGCGTCGAGGTCGTCTTTACGCAGCTGCACGCCGGCGGCAAGTTCGGCAACGCGGCGTATTCCTACTCCGGCGGTCTGCACGGCGTCGGCGCTTCGGTCGTCAACGCGCTGTCGCGCTGGCTTTCGGTCGAGGTCTATCATGAAAACCGCGCCTATCGGATGGAGTTCGAGAGCGTCGAAAACGAAGAGGGCAAGATCGTTTCGGGCAAGCCGAAGTACCCGCTTACCGAGATCGGCAGAACGCGCAAGCAGGGCACCGTCGTAACGTTTTTGCCCGACGACCGCGTGTTTGAAACGATCGACATGCAGTATTCGGTTGTCATGAAGCGGCTTCGCGAGCTTGCGTACCTGAACCGCGGGCTGAAGCTCGTTCTCGACGATCAGCGCGAAAAGCAGCACCACGCAGAGTTCAAATTCGACGGCGGTCTAAGTGACTTCGTCCGCTACATTCAGGAGGACAAGAACGCGCTCTATGATCCGCCGATCCACATAAAAGGCGAATCGAACGGCATCGTCGTCGAAGCGGCGATCCTGCACAACGACGAGTACGCCGAAACGATCGCGTCGTACGTCAACAACATCCCGACCACCGAAGGCGGCACTCACGAGACCGGCTTCAAAGCCGCGATCACGAAGATCTTCAACGATTACTGCCGCAAAAACGGGATCTTAAAGGACAAGGATCCGTCGCTCGCGGGCGAGGACTTCCGCGAGGGCATGACCGCGGTGCTGTCGCTCAAAATGCGCAGCGTGCAGTTCGAGGGGCAGACCAAGACGAAGCTCGGCAATACCGAAGCGCGTCCCGCAGTCGAAGCCGTTTTACAGCAGACGCTTGTGCCGTGGCTGGAAAACCTCAAGAATACGAACACCGCAAACATGATCGCGGAAAAGGCGGTGAAAGCTGCGAAGGCGCGAAGCGCCGCCCGCAAAGCGAAGGAAAACGCGCGCGAAAAGAGCAAGCTCGAAAATGCGCCGCTCGTCGGAAAGCTCAGTAGCTGCACCGGACGCGACTACTCGGTCAACGAGCTGTTCATCGTGGAGGGCGACTCCGCAGGCGGCAGCGCGAAGCAGGGACGCGACCGCAGATTCCAGGCAATCCTGCCGCTGCGCGGCAAGCCGCTGAACGTCGAAAAGAAGCGGCTCGAACAGGTTCTGCAGAACGACGAGTTCCGCTCGATCATCACCGCGCTCGGCACGGGCATCGGCGACGATTTCGACATCAGTTCTCTGAAATACAACAAGATCATCATCCTTGCGGACGCGGACCAGGACGGCGCGCACATCCGCGCGATCCTTCTGACCTTCTTCTACCGCTACATGCGCCCGCTGATCACCGAGGGGCATGTGTACATCGGCATGGCGCCGCTGTATCGCGTGCAGAAGGCAAACCAGCCGCCCATCTATTGCTATGACGATCCGGCGCTGAAGGCGGCGATGCGCGGTATTACCGGCAAGAACTATACGCTGCAGCGCTATAAGGGGCTCGGCGAAATGAACCCCGAGCAGCTTTGGGAAACGACGATGAATCCGCAGGGCAGGCGGCTCACGCGCGTCGGCATCGAGGACGCGGCGGAGGTCGAGCACTTAGTGACCGTTCTGATGGGCGACAAGGTGCAGTCCCGCAAGGAATACATCTTCGAGTATGCGGACTTCAACCACGCGCACACGGCGTTCGAGAAGATCAAGGAGTAAGCCATGGCAAAGACAACGATCCCCACACAAACCGAGACCATCCTCTTAAAGAGCATGGACGAGGTCATGCACGATTCCATGATGCCCTACGCGGAGCACGTCATTCTGGAACGCGCCTTGCCGCGCGTCGAGGACGGACTGAAGCCCGTGCAGCGGCGCATCCTCTATACCATGATGGAGCTCGGGCTCTCCCCCGACAAGCCGCACCGCAAAAGCGCGCGCATCGTCGGCGACTGCCTCGGCAAATACCATCCGCACGGCGACAGCTCCGTCTATGACGCGATGGTCCGCATGGCGCAGCCGTTCAATATGGGCGTCACGCTCGTCGACGGGCACGGCAACTTCGGCTCGGTCGACGGCGACTCCGCCGCGGCGATGCGCTACACCGAAGCCCGTATGACCGACGCGGCGCTGCTCCTTCTTCGCGACATCGACAAGGACACGGTCGATTTCACCTGGAATTTCGACGACACCTTAAAGGAGCCGACGCTGCTGCCGGGACGGTTTCCGAACCTTCTTGTCAACGGCGCAAACGGCATCGCGGTCGGTCTTGCGACCTCAATCCCGCCGCACAACCCGGTCGAGGCGATCGACGCGGTCATCGCCGTGCTTGACAACCCGCGCATCAAGATCGCGGACCTTCTGAAGATCTTGCCCGCGCCGGACTTCCCGACCGGCGGGTTCCTTCTGGATTCGCCCGAGATCGCGCAAAGCTACGAGACCGGGCGCGGCAAGCTTACCATGCGCGCGCGCACGCACTTTGAAGAGGTCAAGAACGGCAAGACGCGCATCGTCATCGACGAGTTCCCGTACCAGATCAACAAGGCGTCGTGCCTTCAGAAGATCCTCGAGATCACGCAGGAGAAGAAGGCGATGTTCGCCGCCGTCTCCGATATCCGCGACGAAAGCGACCGCATGGGTACCCGCGCCGTCATCGAGGTCAAGAAGGACGGCGATCCGGAGCGCATCCTGCAGCTTCTGTTCAAATACTCCGATCTGCAGTGCACGTTCGGCGCAAATTACGTTGCGATCGCCGACGGCAAACCGCAGCAGCTGAACCTCAAGCAAATCATCGAATACTATGTGCGCCATCAGCGCGCCGTCGTCACGCGACGCACGAAGACCGAGCTCGAGATCGCAAAGAAGCGCTGCCACATTTTGGAAGGACTCATGGTCGCGGTCAACAACCTCGACCGCGTCATTAAGCTGATCCGCGCGAGCAAGTCGCCGAAGGAAGCGCGCGAGGGTCTGATGAAGACCTTCTCGCTTACCGAGATCCAGGCGCAGGCGATCCTCGATCTGAGACTCCAGAAGCTCACGAACTTAGAGCTTTTGGCGATCGAAAAGGAATACAAAGAAGTCAAAAAGCTGATTGCGGAGCTGGAAGCGATCCTCGCGTCCGACGCGAAGCTCGTGCACCTGATCAAAAAGGAGCTTATGGAGGTCAGGAAGCTGTTCGACGGCAAACGCCGCACGCAGATCATCTCCGCCGACGCCGAAGAGCCGGTGCAGACGAACGAGCCGGAAACGGTCGAAGAAATGATCGTCGCAGTCTGCGCAGACCTCAAGATCCGCAAGTGCCTCAAAAAGCAGTTTAACCTCAGCCAGATCCGCGCCGACAAGCCGCAGCGCATCCTGGAGGTCAACAGCAACGAGAGCATCCGGCTCTTTACGAACCGCGGCGCGATGCTGAACCTCAAGGTTTCCGACATCCCCGAAACGCGTCCCGCCGCCCGCGCGGCGAACCTTGTCAGCATCGTCGAGCTCGAAAAGGGCGAGACGATCGTCGGCGCGTTCCCGGACCGCGACGAGGGCAGCTACCTGTTCTGCACGACCGGCGGCATGGTGAAGCGGTCGAACGCCGCGGACTACCGCGTGCGCGGCAAGCGCACCGCGGCGCTGAATCTCAAGGACAAGGATACGCTTTTGGGCGCGTACCCCTTCCCCTCGATGGACATCCTGCTCGTGACCGAACAGGGTATGTGCATCCGCTTTGCCTCCGATTCCGTGCCGGAGACCGGCAGAGCTGCGGCGGGCGTCATCGGCATCAAGCTCGAGCCGAAGGACCGCGTCATGGCGTGCATGCCGGTCGGCGACGAGGGCGAACTGATCGTGGTTTCCGACCGCGGCTTCGGTAAACGCAGCTTCCTCTTTGACTACGAACAGCAGGGCAGAAACGGCAAGGGCGTCAAGACGTTCGACTTCCGCAAGAACGGATCTAACGGCACGCGCATCGCCTATGCCGGCACGGTGCAGGCGCCGTTCACGCTCGTGCTCGAACAGCGCCACGGCACGAAAACGCCGATCGACACCGAAAGCATCCACATCGAGCCGAAGGCAAGTAAGGGCGAAATGCTCCTGGCCGTCGTGCTCGACGACGATGTGATCGGCGCATACCGATCCGACGAGTGATACGAGAAAAGCAAAAACCTCCGCGACATGCGGAGGTTTTGTTTACTCTTATTTCGATGCGGCGAAAAAACGCAAGCGCGTTGTAGACGCGCGCACGAACGCATCGAAGGAAGATCACCACATAAATCCGTCAAATGCAGCGACATGCGCGGTGCATTTGACTCCTTGCAGTTCCTGCCGCCCGAAAATGCGACAGCATTTTAGGCAGGATCTGCAAACCGATCTGATGAAAAACCTTTCATCAGATCGAATTATCTGACGACCTTCGTGCCGCTCTCGCCGCGCAACGCCGCCGCCGCGTTTTCGAGGGATGCGATGATCGCCTCGCCGCCGGTACGCGCAAAGCTCATGGCCGCCTGAACCTTCGGCAGCATCGAGCCGGGCGCGAAATGCCCCTCCTTGCAGTACTGTTCGGCCTCGGCGCAGGTCATACGCTCCAGAGATTTCTGATCCGGCTTGCCCCAGTTGATCGCCACGCGGTCGACCGCGGTGAGAATGACGAGCGCGTCGGCATGCACAAGCTCTGCGAGCTTTGCGGACGCGAAGTCCTTGTCGATGACGGCGGGAACGCCGAGGAGCTTTCCGTCCTTTTCAATGACCGGGATGCCGCCGCCGCCCACGGTGATGACGACGTGACCCGCGTCGATCAGCGTGTTGACCATGTCCTTTTCAACGACATCCACGGGCTTCGGGCTCGGCACGACCTGGCGATAGCCGCGGCCCGCGTCCTCGATCATCGTGTAGCCCTTCTCCGCGGCGATCCTGTCCGCTTCCTCCTTGGAATAAAACGCGCCGATCGGCTTGGTCGGATGCTGAAACGCCGGGTCGTTCTCGTCGACAAGCACCTGCGTGACGACGGTCGCGACGGACTTTTTGATGCCGCGCGCCGAAAGCTCATTCTGGATGCTGTTCTGCAGGTGGTAGCCGATGTAGCCCTGGCTCATCGCGCCGCACTCCGGGAACGGCATGTCCGACTTGATCGCCTTTGCGTTTGCCGCCGTGGACATGGCGAGATTGATCATGCCGACCTGCGGACCGTTGCCGTGCGCGATAACGACCTGGTTGCCCGCCTCGATGAGATCGACGATGGGCTTTGCGGTCTCTGTGACGAGCTTCAATTGTTCATAGGGCGTGTTGCCCAGCGCGTTTCCGCCGAGCGCGATGACGAGTTTCTTCATAAAATCCTCCTGAAATTCCCGCATTTGAATGCTGCATCCATTATAGAATCCCGTCCCTGCCTTGTCAACCGAGCGCGCGGAATATATCGTTCCGTGCTCTGCGCTCATGAAGCATAAAAAAGGCGGGCCGAAGCCCGCCGAATGGTTATATGCTCATTTCCGGTAGAACAGAATGCCGATGCAGTTCGGTCCGCAATGAGAGCTGACCGTGCAGCCCGCGCGGGTATGGATGATCTCCGCAAAAGGCGCGTTCTTTTTGACCGCCTCCTCGACCGCATTCCGGATCTCGTCGCTCGAACCGGAGTCCGTGATGAAGATGCGCCGGAGGTCGAGAGAATCCTTGTCTTCGAGCTTGTCGTTGACGTAGCGCACGACTGCGCGCTCGAACGAGCAGCGGTATTTCTTGTCCACGCCCATCTTTCCGGAAACCGGATTTACCTGGATCGACGGCTTGAGGTTCAGAAGGTTCGCGCCGAACGCCAGCAGCGAATTGCAGCGTCCGCCGAGCGCAAGATAGCGCAGCGTGTCCAGCACAAAGCTGACGTCGAGCTTCTTCTTGCGCTCCTCGAGCACGTCGAAGATCTCCTTCGCGGTCTTGCCCTCGTCGCGCATGATGCACGCGTCGAGCACGAGATGTCCGATGCCGGTGGACAGTGTGCGCGAATCGACGATATACACGTTCTCGAAGCCCTCTGCCGCGAGACACGCGTTCTGATAGCAGCTCGACATTTCGGCGGAGATCGTAAAGTGCACGACGCCGTCGTAGCCCTCGTCCTTCACCTTTGTGAAGAACGCCTGATAATCGCCGACATTGACCGCCGCTGTCTTCGGAATGGCCTTGGTGCGTTCAACGTAGCTGTAAATATCGTCGCGCGTGACTTCGATTGAGTCTTTAAGGTCTCTGTCGCCGAGCCGAATGTACAGCGGCGTGATCGCAACGTCGTATTGTTCGATGAGCTCCGGGCTCAGATCGCAGGTGCTGTCTGCGGAAATGCGGATGCGCATAAATGCCTCCATAAACTATATTTTTCTATTTTGATGATAACACAGAGTTTTGTCAAGGTCACTCTACCGTTTGCAGCAAAAAGTCCACCGACAGGAGAATCCGTCTCTACTGTCGGTAGAACAAAGAAAATCTGCGGTTCAGATGCGGAAACGTCCCCTGCTTGCGTGATCGAGCGCAAACGCAAGCCCTGCGCCGACCGCCGCCTGCAGAAGATTCAGCGGCAGATCCGCCCACGCGAAATTGGCATAAACGACAAGCTCGAACAGAAAATACCCGAGCGGCACGATCAGCACCGAAAGGAACGCAAGGTACCGGAGCTTTCCGGGAAGCTTTCGCCAGAGGAGCCCGAAGGCAAGCACGGTCAGCCCCTTCACGGCAAACGTGACCGGCGCGTACAGCGGAAAGCCGATCAGGTCCGCAAGCGCGCTGCCGACGCCCGCCGAGAGCGCGGCGACCCCTGCGGGCAGCAGCATGGCGGCAAGGAATACGCCGGCGTCCCCGAGGTTCAGATACCCCGCGGGGATCGGGATCCGCACGAAGGCGGTCAGAAGAAAGATCGCGGCGGACAGAATGCCCGCAGTCGCAAGAATACGGGTTTGACGGTCGTTCATAGATACCTCACAGCGAATAGCAGACCGTGGAAAACGCGGCGTCGGATACGGCGGGAAGCGCGTTGTTTGCCGCTTCCTCGCTCTCGAACAGCCCGAAGACGGCAGAGCCGCTGCCGGTCATCTGCGCGGCGATCGCGCCGGCGTCCAAAAGCTTTTGTTTGAGGACGCCGATCTCCGGCACAAGCTCGATCGCGGCAGGCTCCAGAACGTTTTTCATCAGCGGCGCGAGCGCCTTAAGATCGCCTTTTGCGAGCGCGGCGACGGCGGAAAGCGTCATGACCCTCGGTCTCGGAAGCGGCAGCAGGGCAAAAAGCTCGCGCGTACTTACGCCCTCCTTCGGCTTTGCGATCACGAACCACAGGCGTTTGCCGAGCGGGAACGGCGTCAGGATCTCCCCCACGCCTTCGCAGCGGCAGGTCCCGCCGACGAGGCAGAACGGCACGTCCGCGCCGACCTTTAGGGCGATTTCTTTGAGCGTCTTATCATCCGCCATGCGATGCTGACGCTGAAGTCCCCGAAGGACCGCCGCGGCGTCCGCGCTGCCGCCGCCCATGCCGGCTTCCGCGGGAATACGCTTTTCGCAGCGGATCTTCGCCCCGCAGCCGGTCGCTTCCTTGTAGAGCATCGCCGCCTTGTACATCGTGTTGTTCTGCGGCAGCGTCATGCCGGTCACATGCACCTCGACCGTGCGCGATTTTTCCACGAACACGCGGTCGAACAGCGACACCGTCTGCATGACGGTGTCGAGCGCGTGATAGCCGTCCTCGCGCTTATACAGCACGCCGAGCGTCAGATTCAGTTTGGCAAGCGCCAGCTCCTCAATAATCATGCGATGAGTATACCACGGCTTTATCGGGAACGCAATAAAAAGCTTTCCGCACGTCGGAAAATGTGCTATACTGTTTATTCAGGAGGCATTATGCGATTCTGTCCTTTATGCAGCGGTTCCTCCGGGAACGCGACCTATATCGAAGCGGGCAGCGCGCGGATTTTGATCGACGCGGGTCTGTCCTGTAAGCGCATCACCGAGCTTCTTGAGAAGATCGGCGTCGATCCGCGTACGCTTTCCGCGATCCTTATTACGCACGAGCACATCGACCATGTGCGCGGCGTCAACGTACTGTCCAAAAAATACGACCTGCCGGTCTACGCGAACGCGGATACCTGGTCGGTGCTCAAAACGCCCCTCCGGGACGTCGCGGCAAAGAACGTCTGCGTGTTCGAATCCGACCGCGATTTTTACCTTGCGGGCGTTCGCATCCTGCCGTTTACCGTCCCGCACGACGCGATCCACTGCGTCGGCTACACGCTCTCCGCAAACGGCAAAAAGGTCGGCGTCTGTACCGACCTCGGACACGTCGACGCGCGCATCCTTTCGATCCTCTCCGGCTGCGATCTGCTGCTGTTCGAGGCGAACCACGACGTCGATATGCTGATGGCGGGCAGCTACCCTTATCTGCTCAAAAAGCGTATCCTCTCCGGCAGCGGTCACATGAACAACGACGACTGCGGCAAAGCACTTGTCAAACTGCACGAAACCGGCGTGAAAAACGTGATCCTCGGGCATCTCAGCCGGGAGAACAACTATCCCGCGCTGGCGATGATCGCCGTGCGCTCCGTGCTGGAGTCAGCGGGCGTCGCCGACGATATGCAGATCGCGATCGCCTCGCGCGAGGAGCCGACGGGGGTGTTTGAGATCGTATGACCGTGCGCATCGTCTGTGTCGGAAAACTGAAGGAGCGGTACTTCGAGGACGCCTGCGCCGAGTTTCAGAAGCGGCTTTCCAGGTTCTGCGCGCTCGAAATCATCGAGGTCCCGGACGAAAAAGCGCCGGAATCCCTGCATCCCGCCGACGAGGACCTCGTCCGTGAAAAGGAAGGCAAGCGCATTCTGAAGGCGATCGGCGCAAAGGACTTCGTCGTCGCCATGGCGATCGACGGCAAACAGATGACGTCCGAGGAGTTTGCCGGCTACCTTGCGGTGCGCGAAGCCGAAGCGCGTCCGCTGACGTTTGTGATCGGAGGCTCACTCGGGCTTTCGCCGGAGGTGTACGCCCGCGCAAACGCACGGATCTCGTTTTCAAAGATGACCTTCCCCCATCGCATCGCGCGGCTGCTGCTCCTTGAACAGCTCTATCGCGGCTTTAAGATCCGCGCGCACGAGGCGTACCACAAATGAACGAAAAGATCATCATCGTCGCCGGGATCGAAGCGACGATCCTCCGGAAAAAGGTCAAAAATCTGCGCGTCACGATCGTGCCGCCGGACGGAACCGTGCGCGTTTCCGCGCCGAAGTTGATGCCGGAGGCGATCATCCGCGCGTTTCTTGCGGAAAAAGCGGACTGGATCCGTACGCACGCCGCAAAGGTCCGCGAAAGCCACCGGGACGAGCCGAAGGCGTTTGCCGACGGCGAGACGGTGCGGCTGTTCGGACAGGCATATCCGCTTGCCGTACGGAGCGGTCAAAAGAAGAACGGCGCCGCATTGGACGGCGGCCGCATCGTGCTGTCGCTTCGCGGCGACGTCCCGCCCGAAAAGCGCGAGGCGATCCTGAACGCATGGCTCAGGGATCGGCTGAAAGCGGAGATCGAATACCTTCTGCCGCTGTGGTCGGACTATACGTGGCTTTTGCCCGCGGAATGGACGGTGCGCGACATGACCTCGCGCTGGGGCAGCTGCAACACGAAGACGAAGAAGATCACGCTGAACCTGCAGCTTGTCCATTATCCGCTGATCTGTCTCGAATATGTGATTTTACACGAGCTTTGCCACCTCAAGGTCCGCGGACACGGACCGGACTTCAAGGCGCTGCTCGACCGCTTCATGCCGGACTGGAAGGCGCGGAAGAAGCTGCTGAACGGATAGGCTTACCGTTCTGCCGCGGACGGATGCGATCATTCCGCTTCATTACAGAGGTGCCGTCGCGCGAATGGATTGCTCCGCTTCGCTCCGGCGGTGTTTCGCGTGTCGCCATTGCCCCTGCGGTCTGTCTTTATCAAATCCATGCCAATGCGTAATCAAGCATAATATATTATCGTTCCGTTGATACAGCCGCGGCATTGGGTATTGTAAAATTGAATGGCATCGTTTATAATACGATGCAGGGCTGGATGAGCCTGCTGCGCCGCGCACCTTTGGAAGCGCGGAAAAATCAGAAAGGGAGTCGACCCATGATCTTTACCGCATAATGATCTGTACGTCAAACCGAACGGTGTTGACGGCGTGCAGCCGGAATTTCAGACAAAGGAACCTGAGCCGTGAAAACGAATCGTCCGCAGGGCGTATTTTGTGATCGACGCGTGGTTTCCCTACCCGAAAAAGCTGCACGCAGAACATTTTGCGACAAAGAGCATCGCCGAACCCGAAGGGTGTTTTGCTTCCGAATTGCGGAAGCGGAATACGCCGTCGTCTGATTGTGTGCAGGAGCATTCTGCTTTTTCATACAAATCGACCGCGGACCGGCAGCGCTTTGCCCGGTCCGCTTTTTATATGAATATTTACGTGGATAAAAGAGAATGAACATGAAGAGATATGAATTAAAGAATAAAAACCTGCATCTCGAAAAGATCAATGCAGATAACTTTCTCGCTCTGTACGATCTCGAGGTGAGCGAGGAACAGAAACAGTTCGTGGCGTCGAACCGCTTCAGCATGGCGGAGGCGTATGCGCGTCTGAGTAACGGTCAGTTCGTGCAGTGCTTCGGCATCATCGACGGAGATACGCCGGTCGGTTTTGCGATGATCGGACATGACGTCGAAGAGGAGGGGAGCCCGGAGTCCGTCAACAAATGCTATCTTTTGTGGCGGTTCATGATCGGACAGCAGTATCAGAGACGCGGTTACGGCAGGGACGCTCTGCATCTGCTGCTGGATTGGGTGCTGACGTTCCCGGACGGACCGTCCGAACGGTTTTCCACGACCTACGAACCGAACAACGAAGCCGCAAAGCATCTGTATACGTCGTTCGGCTTTATTCCGACCGGGGAGAAGGACTGCGACGACGAGGAGGACGCCGAGGACGTCGCGGTGCTGCCCCTGACCGACAGAATGGCAAAAGAAATAAAGGAACAAAAGGAGAAGCTTATGGAACAGGAGAATTTAAAAAACGATCTGAGGATCGAAAAAGAGGAAGACGTATCGAAGTATCTTTCGGAAGTCGATCGCGGGGAGGTCGCTCCGGAGATCATCGAAGCGCTGTCCGAAAACGACGAGGACTTTTATACGGTTTTCCGCGGCGAAGAAGCCATCGGGCTTGCCTGCATCGCGTCGGACGACGAAGACGGCGATCTGTTCGTCTATATCTTCCCGCCGTATCGCGGAAAGGGGTACGGACGTCTTGCGGCGGCGCTTGGGGAACGGCGTCTTCTGGAGCAGGAGGTTTCGGCAATTCACACCCACTATCGGTGGGCGGACGAAAGCGCAAAGCGGTTTGCCGAATCCTGCGGCTTTAGGGGAACCTTCGCCTCCGCGGAGATGATCTACCGCGGGGAAGCGTTCGAGCTTCCCGAACTGCCGATCCGGCCGTACGAGGACAAGGATTACATCGACGCGTTCACGCTGTCGGCGGAAGCGTTTCACAGAATGCGTCTTTCCACCGGCTGCTTCCCGGATTCCGTTGCAGGGGAGCCGAGCGAGGCGAGCAGAAAGCGCTGGGCGGAATCGGATGAAGATCAGTACGTCTTCGTTAAGGACGGCAAGGTAATCGGCTATGCGGACGTGGACGGAACGGAGATCGATTCCGTTTCGATCGAAGTCTCCGAGCAGGGCAAGGGCTACGGGAAAGCGTTCGTCAAGTATCTGGTGAATCGCATCCTCGAAAAAGACGAGGACGAACCGACGCTCTGGTGCGTCGTCGGCAACAACAAGGCGCGGCGACTTTACGATTCCCTCGGCTTTGAAGAAATCTGGATCGAAGCATTCGCGAAGAAAAAGGTCCTCGCGGAGGAATGAATCAAGAATCAAAACAGTATCAGAAAACATAAAGGAGAATCAGTTATGAAATTCAAAGAAATGCCTTACAAGAGACCCGATCCCGAAGCGATCATTCAGTTGATCAAGGATCTGACCGAACGGCTCAAAAACGCAAAGAGCTTTGAAGAAGCCGACGCCGTCTTTCTCGCATACGAGGAAGCGGAAAAGGAAGCCGACACGATGGCGGTGCTGGCGTACATCCGTCAGTCGATCGATACGCGCGATGAATTTTACAACGAAGAGAAGGAGTTCTGGGACGATTTCGGACCGGAGGTTGAGGAGTACGAGCAGGAATGGCTCGAAGCAATGCTTTCTTCGCCGTTCCGCAGGGACTTTGAAGCGAAGTACGGCGATCTGATGTTCGTGAACGCAGAGATCGAAAAGAAAACCTTCTCGCCCGCGATCATCGAGGACATGCAGAAGGAAAACGAGCTTGTCGACGAATACGACAACCTGATCGCGTCGGCACAGATCCCGTTTGAGGGCGGCGTCTACACGCTGTCGCAGATGGAGCCGTTCCAGGACGATCCCGACGACGCGCGCCGTCACGCGGCATGGAAGGCCAAGGGACAGTGGTACAAGGACAACGGCGAACAGCTCGACCGGATCTACGACGATCTCGTCAAGGT
>JAEESS010000002.1 GCA_016286445.1 Bacillota bacterium | reverse complement strand
ACCAAAGCATTGAAAGAACGCCTAAAAACGCTCTTAATAATGTCGGGTTTTCAGGAAAGGTGATTGAAATAATGTCTGATCACAGCAGCTTTTTCAAACGGCAGCTGCGATGTCCCTTTGGGAAATTCTCAGCCGCGCCGTACTCGGTGAATCCGTGCTTTACATAGAAATCCGCGACCCAATCACGGGCGTACACAAACAGGACATCGGCTCCGTTTTCCCTCGCCTCACGTTCGCACTCCTTCAACAGATAAGAAGCCAATCCCTGACCGCGGTAGGGCTCATCCACCCAAAGGAGGTGAACGTAGCCGTCGTCCCAGCCGCCGACGCCTGCCATGATACCGGCGATCATGTTTCCGTCACGATCGACGAGCTTATTGTTCAGGCGGATATACTCGTGCAGCGGCGGAACAACGGAGTCATTGAATTTGTCCAGATTCTCGAAAATGAGATCCACGTCCTCCTCTGTACCGCGTCTGATCTCAAAGCGCTTCTGCGCGCTGTTATTCTTTGGTATGTAGTCCGGCAGTTCCTTATCAAGACGCTTGAGCATATAATAACGTTTCGGACCTTTCGACCTGTCCTGCTCTGCGCACACCGAATAACTATGTTTATCGCAAAAGCCCTTGGCCTGGAAATCGAAGGTTTCCAGCAAGGAGAGATAGCAGCCGCGTTCTTTGGCAATGCGCTCGGCTTCTCTGAGAAGCATGGATCCCAATCCCTGCCTGCGGTACGCCTCATCTACCCACATCGTGATGTCATCCAATTGGCACCAGGTGTAGATCATTGCAACGAACGCGGCGATGGTGTTCCCCTCTTCGTCTTCGACCTTCAGGATGAGCTCCTCATCCTCCGGCGCATCCGGTTCCGGCGGCAGAACGGCATCGTCGAATTCGTCGATCCTTTCTTCCATGTATCCCGCGTCTTCCTGCGTCAAGGGCTTGATTTCATACTGCAAGATGGTTGCCTCCTCTGATTAAATTCAGATTACATTCTATTTTTCATAGAATACCAAACCCACGGGGTGATGTCAACATGAATAAAGAAAACCTCCCTTGCCCAGGTAGACAAAAGAGGTTTCTCTGTTGTGAAAGACCGCGTAAAAGGACACCAAACCGTAGAAAGACCGCGTAAGAGATACACGTCAAACTTCTCGACAAACCGGAATTTGAATGATCAGAACTGTATCCCCATTATTCGACACTGCTCTACGTTCCATGCTGCCCATTCGCGGTAGATTTCTGAGAATGGCTTTCCGAAGACCGTTTCCATTGTATTCGGATCGACGTTCCAGTTTGCGAATACCCTGTCTCTGCCGTATGTATCCACAAGATACGCAATCATTCCAGAAGCCTCGCACAAAGAAAGTTCCGACGGTTTCAGGTTTTTCTCCATCTCGTCTGTTCGCACGATTGTTTCATTCATGACGGCGTAGTAACGCACTCCTACCAGTCCGCCGTTCGCTGCGATTGCGCCAAGCCCATAATACAATTTCAGGGGATCGATGCAGTTCTCCTCTTCGTTCCAAGACAGATCCCACATCACCTGAGGATAACCTGCGATTTCAAATCCCATATTTTCGGAACGCGCCAGCCGATTTTTGCAGATGAAATTGGTAACATACTCCGCTGTGCCTTCCGCCCAGAAACCGAATTGTGTGGGGTTTTGTGCGCAATGCATGGTCAAGTAGTGTACGTACTCATGCTGCAACGAGATTCGCGCGATTTTCCAACCGTTGAACAGTTTAATGAAATTTCCGATTCCGTTGTAATACGCGTTTGCGGATGCAGCGATCCCAGCTTTGCCGCAAAAGTCTGTATAGATATCGATGGGCGCGATCTCATCGGGAATATAACCTTTCAACGCGTCGCGTGCATCCTGCATATCCGCCTCGGCATCATCCAACATCGCGTACAGCCCTTCATAGAATTCGTCCTCACCAAGCAATTCTATGTCCGCTTTCGCAAGATACCACGTTGCTGACTCGGTTTTAACCAGATAAGGATATTCGTCCGCATGAGGACCCAGATTCTTCGTTTTCTTATACTCTTTCGAACCCGTGCAACCGCAAACCAACATTGAGATCAGCACCGCACACAGCAACAGCAACGTTGATCGTCTCATTCCCGTTTTTCTCATTTCAATTCTCCCTTATCAACAAATCACGATTTGTTGCGGCAATTATACCATAGTCAACCTTCTAAAACAACAAGAAAACCTCTCTTGCCCTGGTAGACAAAAGAGGTTTCTTTGATGTGCAAGAGCGCACAAACGTACACTTTTCAAGGGAAGAACGCACAAACGTAACGTCTGTCGTCCCGACAAACGGGTATTTAGAGTGTCAAAACAAAAATAGCTTCTCCGTCTTCCATCTCTCCTGTTTCCTTAAAGCCCGCCTTATGGTACACGTGCAATCCGACCTCGTTCTCAGGTGCAGTCGACAGATAGATCGTGTCCACACCGTTCTCTTTGAAATACTTGATGATCTCATGAAGCGCCGCCTGACCGTAGCCCTTGCCCTGTTCGTTTTTGTCGATCATAAAACGCCAGAGACAGTATCTGTCAACAGGATTCTCATCCTCGGGGTCCAGGGCGAGCATACAGAAGCCGACAATCTTTTCGCCCGCATAGATCGCAAACGGCCTCGCCGTGCCGGGCGCGTTGGCATTGGCCTCATCGGCCTCGCTTAATGAATAATCGTTCGGCGCGACAAATAGCTGATCTTCACGCACAGTTAGCGCCAGCACAGCCTCTCGATTAGTATCGTTAATCGGTTCCAGTTTGATTTTCATATCCGTATTACCTCTACAAATATCGATTTGTCAAACAGCGCTCATTTCTGCTCTCGCAGGAAATATGAAACGTCTTTGACGGCCACAGCGTCGCCCGCGGACAAGTATTCCCAATTCGGTTCGTCGCCGTGCCCTCCCGAAAAATACTTCCGGGCAAGCTCGATGGCCGCATCCGCATCCTGATCGTCGCTCAGAGCGTCATAAGCGGCGTCATAAACGGAAAGATCGCGCATCTGGAGGCTGCTCTCCGGGACTTCGACTTCAAACAGATGCACCGTTTCCTGCTCTTCTTCGTCTTCCTCGCCGAAGCCCTCATCGAAAGCGACTATGGCGTCATCGATGCAGGTGCAAAAATAGCTGCAGTGCAGGCGGCTGACGCTGTCAGGGAACTCGGTCCTGCGAACGAACTCGAACAGGCCCTCTGTCGCCCACTTCGCATAATCGGCCCAGTACCGAAGACCCGACCTGTCGAGCACCGCGAACATATACTTACCGTTAAGGAGCATACCGAAAAAGCAATCGCGGCTGCGTTCCAATGCCTTGATGAACGGCTCGCAAAGATCCGTGAAATCCAGATGACCTGGTTCCAAACGGTCTCCCTCTTTTAATGTTTGACTGTAATGATAGACGATCATATGCTCCTCCGTAAACATCGATTTATCGATCTCATTATACCACAGCCCAGCGTGTTAAGCAATGAGAAAACCTCTCTTGCCCTGGTAGACAAAAGAGGTTTCTTTGATGGTGCGGGAAACAGGACTTGAACCTGCATGAAATTGCTTTCACACGGACCTGAACCGTGCGCGTCTGCCAATTCCGCCATTCCCGCGTATTATGGTGGATGGGGATGGATTCGAACCATCGAAGTCTGTGACGGCAGATTTACAGTCTGCTCCCTTTGGCCGCTCGGGAACCCATCCACGAAATACCGTTATCAAGTTATCAATGTCATGTTGGAGCCGGCGATCGGAGTCGAACCAACAACCTACTGATTACAAATCAGTTGCTCTGCCATTGAGCTACGCCGGCAGAAAAATGGCGACCCGAAGGGGGCTCGAACCCCTGACCTCCAGCGTGACAGGCTGGCATTCTAACCAACTGAACTACCGGGCCACTCTTTGGTGGGCCTTCAGGGACTTGAACCCCGGACCAATCGGTTATGAGCCGACCGCTCTGACCAACTGAGCTAAAGGCCCTTGTTCCCAGAAGGAAAATGGTGATCCCGAGGAGATTCGAACTCCTGTAGCCGCCGTGAAAGGGCGGTGTCTTAACCACTTGACCACGGGACCACGCATCAAGCCGTTTTGGTCGGGGTGAGAGGATTTGAACCTCCGGCCCCATGCTCCCAAAGCACGTGCGCTACCGGACTGCGCTACACCCCGAACTTCACACGAACTTCAAACGGCTTGATTAGAATACTACATTCCGGATAAAAAGTCAACACATTTTTTTGTTTTTCTGAAATAATTTTATCAGTTGAAAATGTTGAAGAATTTCGCCATCGGCGCAAGAACATCGTTCAGCCGCTGGATCCCGTTGTTCAGGTCCTCAAAATTGACGCTGTTGATGTGCTGCATCGCTTCATCTGCGTCCTGAACAAGCAAATCCAATCCTTTTGTCGCATCCTTCACCTGCTGCAGTGTGCTTTCGCCGAGCTCCGCAACGTTCTGGATCGATTTACCGAGTTTCTCCAGGTCGACCTTCGTCACCTGTTCTGCGATCGTGTTGATATTGTTTACGGTCTTGATCGCGGCTTCAGATACGGCGTTGACCTTGCGAACGACCGTACCGACGTTGATCAGTACGGCGATCAGCGCAACCACCAGAAGCGTCAGCCCTGCGATCGTGCACACCATGCGGATCCGGTTGATGCGAAGGTTCTTCTCCTCATAGGTGCGCAATTCATCAAACATTTGTTTGATCTGCTCATTGTTGTCCGGAATGGATACGATATTCGGATTCGATTCCATGCTCATGCTCCTTTCATGCTCCGATCTTGTGTGTCGGGGGAGGTTTCCCTCCCCCGTGTCAATTCAGTTCAGATCCGCGCGACGCTCTTCTAAACGGGCAAGCATCTCTTTTGCCGCTTCGAGCTTTCTGCGCTCTTCGGCAACGACTGCCTCCGGAGCTCTCGAAACGAATTTCTCGTTGGAAAGCTTGCCTTCCGCGCGTGCGACTTCGCCTTTCATCCGCTCGATCTCCTTGTCGATCCTTGCGCGTTCCTCGTCCAGATCCACAAGCGACGCCAGCGGAATATACGCCTCCGCGCCGCTGCATACAAGATGCACATCCGTTTTCTGAACGTCGCCGCGCACATCGGTGATCTCTATGTGTTCAGCGCCGATCAGCTTCATCAAAAGCTTCTCGACTGCGCCGAACGAAGTCGGATCGGGCACGATCAGCTTTGCTTTGATCTTCAGTCCGACGGGGACCTTGCGCTCCGCACGCACATTGCGGATCGCGCGCACCACGTCCTTCAGCGTTTCGGTGCAGGCTTCCTCCGCTTCATACCGCGGCGTTTCCGACGCTTTCGGCCAGCCACAGAGCATGATCGTCTCTTCATGCCCCGGCAGGCGCTGATACAGCTCCTCGGTTATGAACGGCATGAACGGATGCAGCAGCTTCATCGACGTCGAAAGCACATACAGAAGCACGGACGATACGCGTGCCTTTTCCGCGGCGTCGTCGCTGTAAAGCGAAGGCTTCGCGAGCTCGATATACCAGTCGCAGAGTGTGCCCCAGATAAAGTCGTAGATCTTTTCCGCCGCGAGGTTCAGCTCGTACGCTTCGAGGTTCGCGGTCACGTCACGGATCGTACGGTCCAGCTGCGCCAGAATCCACTTGTCGACGATCGACAGCGTGCTCTCGTCAAACGAGGGCTTCGTATCCCCGTCGATGTTCATCAGCACGAACCGCGCCGCATTGTAGACCTTGTTGCAGAAGTTCCGCGCCGCTTCGACCTTTTCGGTGTAGAAGCGCATATCGTTGCCCGCGGCGTTGCCGGTGACAAGCGAGAACCGCAGCGAGTCGGCGCCGTATTTGTCAATGATATCGAGCGGATCGATGCCGTTGCCCAAGGATTTGCTCATCTTGCGGCCGAGTCCGTCGCGCACAAGTCCGTGGACATAGACCGTCTTGAACGGCTCCGCCTTCATAACCTCCGCCGCAAACGTGATCATGCGGGAGATCCAGAATGTAATGATGTCGTAACCTGTCACGAGCGTGTCGGTCGGATAGAAGTACTTGAGCTCCTCCGTCTCCTCCGGCCAGCCGAGCGTTGAGAACGGCCAAAGTCCGGACGAGAACCAGGTATCGAGCACATCCTCGTCCTGACGCAGCTTGCCGCCGCACACCGGGCACTTCTCCGGCGCAGTCTCTTCGCAGAACGTTCCGCCGCAATCGTCGCAGTAATACACGGGAATGCGGTGCCCCCACCAAAGCTGACGCGAAATACACCAGTCGCGAATGTTTTCCATCCAGTGATAGAAATTCTTGTCGAAGCGTTCGGGCACAAACTTCACCTTACCGGAGCGTACCATGTCGATCGCAGGACCGGCAAGCGGTTTCATGTCCACGAACCATTGCTTTGAAACGATCGTTTCGATCGTCGTGTGACAGCGATAGCAGGTGCCGACGTTGTGCGTATAGTCCTCGATCTTCACGAGGTTGCCGCTCTCTTCAAGATCCTTAACGATGTTCCTGCGGCATTCAAAGCGATCCTGCCCGCAATACTTCCCGCCTTCTTCGTTGATGTGTCCGTCGTCCGTAAACACGCGCAGCACGGGAAGGTTGTGCCGTTTGCCGACCTCAAAGTCGTTCGGGTCATGCGCAGGCGTGATCTTCACCGCACCGGTGCCGAACTCCATCTCACAGTATTCGTCGCCGACGATCGGAATCTCACGGTTCACCAGCGGCAGTACGACGGTCTTGCCGATGATATCCTTGTAACGCGGATCCTCGGGATGCACCGCGATTCCGGTGTCGCCGAGCATGGTCTCCGGACGCGTGGTCGCAACGGTGATCGAGTAGGACTTGTCCGGCGCATCGTAGCGCACATGCCAGAGATGGCTGTCCTGGGTTTCATACTCGACCTCTGCGTCGGAAAGCGCGGTCTTGCAGTCCGGGCACCAGTTGATGATTCGGTTTCCGCGATAAATCAGCCCCTTGTCGTACAGGTTTTTGAACACCTTGACCACGGCGCGGTTGCAGCCGTCGTCCATGGTAAAGCGTTCGCGTTCCCAGTCGCAGGACGAGCCCATTTTACGGAGCTGCTTGACGATCGTTCCGCCGTATTCCGCGCGCCATTCCCATGCGCGTTTCAAAAACGCTTCGCGTCCGATGTCCTTTTTTGTCACGCCCTCCTTTGCGAGCGCTTCCACGATCTTGACTTCCGTTGCGATCGAGGCGTGATCCGTGCCGGGAAGCCAAAGCGTCTCATAGCCGCACATCCGCTTGTAACGGATGATGGTATCCTGCAGCGTATTGTCCAGCGCGTGTCCCATGTGCAGCTTGCCCGTGATGTTGGGCGGCGGGATCACGATCGTGAACGGTTTCTTTTCGGGATTCGGCGCGGCATGGAAATAGCCGTTCCGTTCCCACTTCTCGTACCACGCATGCTCCACGCTTGCGGGGTCGTAGGTTTTCGGCATTTCGGGATTCATTCTTCCATCTCCTTCAAAAGAAATACGCCCACTTCGTCAAAGGACGAAGTGAGCGTTCGCGGTACCACCTTTGTTAAACAGACGAATCTGTTTCTCTCTGCGCCGATAACGGGGCGATCCGGATGCGGTTACTCGATTTCTCCGCACCGACTCAAAAGCGACCTTCTGCGATCTGCTGCCGACCGTTCTTTCAGCCATGGAACGGATCTCTGACGGGTAAATCGCATACTCCTCTTTTTCAAAGTCTTTTACAGGATTTTATCACGATTTTTACGATTGTCAAGTCCTTTATTGCTCGCCTGCCCAGGCATTCATCCGATCGTTCAAAAGATCGAAGTATCCCGGTCCCCAGCTCAGATACTCCTTGAAGAAAGAGATCTTGTCGGAGCTGCTGCAGCGATTGGTCAAATCAAACAGCTCGCAGAAGCCGCCGGTATACTTAAAGAAGTAGATCGGCATATCGATCGCGAGATCATACCAGCTCTCTGCATACGATCCGAGATTCCACTGATCCAGATACTTCTTGATCTCATCAAGGGTCGCGCCCTGCCCGTTGACTTTCAGAGAGACGAGCGTCACAAGGATGTTGCCGAAATATTCGTTCAAAAACGTTGCCATTGCAAGATCCGTTCCGTATTCTTCATTGATCTGCGCGATATTCCATTCCGCGTTGGTCGACCAGGATTCCGCATACCCGTTGTTTTCGATCATGAGCTGGAATTTCGGGATCGTACCGAGCGCATACTGGTATGTAAACTGATACATATGCCCCGGGAACCCTTCATGCGCAAGCATAGACATGCTGTAATTATCCTGATCCTTCGGATTGGTCAGGATGATGTTGTCACGATAACCGTCGAGCGCAGGCGTCATATACGCCGCGGGCGAGAAGCTGTCCTGCAGCTCCTTCGGAATCTCAACGTACGTTACATCCACACTCGGCATCGGCGGAACGATCTTCGGCATCAGCTTCTTCAAGTATGCTTCATCGCCGGCAAGCGATCCCGTGGTGATCTGTTTTCCGCTGATCAGATCGTTGTAGCAGTTCATCACAGAAGCCATAAAGATCGTATAAACGGTCTTGTTGCATTGCTCCAGAAACGCGATCTCCTCCTCGACCGTACGGTTGTTCGACGCTTCCGCTTTCATCTTCCAGCAATAGTAATTAAACGCGTCGCCGCCCTGCTCATATGCGCCGATACGGGTGCGGCACTTCGGGCGAAGCGCTTCAAGCCCGTCATGCAGCTGCTGATACGCATCGACCCATACCGTTTTCACGAGCGCGTCGTTTTTCGCGATGTATGCATCCCGTTTGGCGCTTGTCAGAAAGTCCAGCTTTTCCATTGCCTCGCGGAACGTGCCGTGCAGATAGCTCGTTTCACCGCTGTCGGCAACGGTCTGAAGATCCGAAAGGATGACGTCCAGCATCTGCTCCGTCATGAAGAATCCGCGGTTTGCACGCTCCTGTTCGAATGCAAGCACCTGTCCGAAATAACGCGGCACATCCGCCATCAGCGCCAGATAATTCTCAATATCCTTTTCATCCCGGAAGGAATAAAGACCGAAGAACAGCGGCATGTTCATGTGCAGACCGACGTACTCATCAAGCGGCTCGTAGTTATAGAACCAGTCCTTCGATTCGATCTCCATATCGAAATAGCGGCAATAGGTATCGTAAGCAAACTGCAGCTGATCGGGAAGGAGGCTCCTGTCGATCGCATTGAGTTTCTCGCGCCATGCGATGCACTCCCCGATCCATTCATTGTTCGCTTCCTCCGTAAACTCGCCGAGCGTGACGGGTACGGTCGATTCATCAATGCCGAAGCTTGCCGGATCGACGCAGTACTGATCGAGCGATGTGATGTCAGAGGTCGCACGGTCAAGGAACAATTCCTCATCCAGCGCCCAAAAAGCCTCTTCCGCCGTTTTCTGTTCGTCGGTTTTGGGCTGTTCCGGCGTCTCGGTCGGATTCGGCTTCTCGGTTATCTGCACCGTCGGCACTTCCGTTTCCGTCGCTGCCGTCGGCTCCGGACTTTCGCTGTTTGCAAGCGAAGCACACCTTGCAAAGCGGGAAGCGATTCCGCAGCCGAGCGTTCCGAGCAGCATCAAGGACGCAAGCAGCAGTGCAAAGATCCGTTTCATTTGATTCATGTCTCTTATGTCTCCTTTGTATGATTCCTGTGCGGTCATGTCCGACCCTGGTCTGCGCATTCGCAGCGTATGCGTTTGTTCAAAGCAGCGTCCGTATCGATTCCGGGATGCCGCCGAGCCGCTTCAGCGCCGTTTTGAAATCCTCCGGCAGCGGCGCCGTAAACGTTATCTTTTCCCCCGTTGCAGGATGGGTAAAGGTCAGCCGGTAGCCGTGCAGCGCCTGTCCGTTCAGCCCAAGCTTCGGCGCGGCGGACCCGTATACCTCGTCGCCGACGATCGGATGCTTGATATACGCCATGTGTACGCGGATCTGATGCGTGCGTCCGGTTTCCAATGCAACGTCTAAAAGCGTTTCCGTACCGTACCGTTCAAGCACACGCCAGTGCGTAACGGCGCGGCGTCCGTCCTCCGTGACCGCCATGCGTTTTCGGTCGATTTTGTGCCGTCCGATCGGCGCGTCGACCGTACCGCTGTCCTCCTTAAGATTCCCATGTACGATGCACAGATATTCGCGGTGCGCAGTATGCAGTGCGAATTGCTTCGCAAGCGCCTCGTGTGCGGCGTCGTTCTTTGCGACCACAAGAAGCCCGCTCGTCAGCCGATCGATCCGATGCACGATGCCGGGGCGGATCTCGCCGCCTGTTCCGGAAAGCGACTGAAAACGATACAGCAGCGCGTTCACAAGCGTCCCGTTCGGGTTGCCCGGCGCCGGATGCACGACCATTCCCTTCGGCTTGTTGATGACCGCAAGGTCCTCGTCCTCATAAACGACGTCGAGCGGAATGTTTTCCGGTTCGGGAAGCAGACCGTCCGTATCCTCCGGGGTCTCGATGCGAATCACATCGCCCGGTTTGACTTCGGTATTCGCCTTGCACGGTTTGCCGTTGCGTTCCACCGCGCCGTCCTTGATCAGCTTCTGCAGCTTCGACCGGGAAAGCTCGGTATTGACCGCAAGAAACGCGTCAATCCGCGGCGCTTCCGTCTCCGCGATCAGCAGGATCGTTTCCCTCGTCATGCGGTTCCTCCGGTTGTTCTTCGGTTTCGTCCTCGGGGATCAGTTCTTCAAAGCGCGAAAGCTTATTCTTTTTGCGTTCCTTCGCCGCCTTCTCCGCCTCCTCACGCGTCGGCAGACGGAACAGCTCGCGGTATTCATCCTCGAAGCACTCGAATACGCCGATCTTTTTGAAGAACGCTTCAAACACGAGCAGTGCGATCGCAACGCAGATCGCGGAATCGGCAATGTTGAAGATCGGAAACTCAATGAATCTGGTGCAGATCATATCGCGCACATAGCCGAACGCGATACGGTCATACAGATTTCCGATCGAACCGCCGATCAAAAGTCCCACGATCACGCGGGAAAGCTTCGGAAGCTTTTTCCCCGAGCGGATCGTAAAGAACAGCAGCAGGAACAGAAAAACCGCCGTAAGCGCCAAAAGGAGACGCGACGCCCACGGATTCCCGCTGCCAAGTCCCCAGAGCGCGGCGTCGTTCGGCGTAAAGCTGAGAACGATAAACGTCCCGTCCTGCGGGATCGCGTTCTGCTGCGCGATCGTGCTCTGCGACAGGAACGAACGCAGTGCGGAAAGATCGTACAGCGACCCGGAATAACCAAGCGTGCCGATCACATGCGACGATACGATCCAGTATTTTGAAATCTGATCCATCGCCAGAACGACGGCGGCGATCACAAATATGAGCATTTATTCCTCCGTTTTCCCCGCAAGCTCGTTCGGATACAGGTTTGCATAGTTTTCCTCTGCCTGCAGCACGCGGTTCACATAATTCTTTGTTTCTTCATACGGAATATAAGCGATTCGTCCTCTGCTGTCAAGTCCGTATTCCGACAGCCATTGCGCCGCCTTGTGCGGTCCGGCGTTGTAAGCCGCCAGCGCAACGGCTTTGTTCTGATCGAATCGGTCAAGCTGCTGTCTGAGATAATAGCATCCGAACCGGATCGAGGTCTCCGGATCGAACAGATCCTCGATATGGAATGACACGCCGAGCGCTTCCGCGATCTCCTCTCCCGTGGCGGGCATGATCTGCATCAAGCCTCTTGCGCCGGCGCGGCTGACCGCTTCTTCTTTGAATTTGCTCTCCGTACAGATGACGCCGGCGACGAACGCAGGCTCCAGATCATATTCTTCACTGTATTGTCGGATCAGCTCCGTATATTTCAGTTGGAACCTTGAGCGCATGATTCCCGGAAGAATCCAGAACACGATCAGCGACGTCAGGATCAGGCATGCCATGATCATGGCGAGCACGATCAGCGTCGTCTTTTGTTTTTTGCTCATGCGGACGTCTTCCGCACCCGTTTCGTTCATTGCAGTTCCTCCCGTATCTGTTCGATCAGCGCATCCGCTTCTTCGCGAAACGCCTCGACCGTTCCCTCGTTCCGGATCGTATAGGTTGCAAGCGCTTCCCGCGTTTCATCCGTGATCTGCGCCCGGATCCGCGCGCGGATCCTGTCCTCATCCGTGCCGTCTCTCTGCATCACGCGTTCGATCCGCAGCGCTTCGCTGCAGAGCACGGCGATCGTGCAGGCGCAGAATGCGTCCGTTCCGCTTTCAAACAGCAGCGGAACGTCCCATGCCGCAAGCGATTCTTCCGAAAGCTCGGTTCTGCGCAGCATCTCTTCTATCACAAACGGATGCACAATCCCGTTCAGCGCTTCCCTTGCATAGCGGTCCGCAAAGACCTTTGCGGCAATATATGCGCGATCCAAAGTCCCGTCCTCCCTAAGCGCCTCTTCCCCGAACAGCTCAACGACCGCAGGAAAGCACGCGGACGCAGGCGTCAGCGCAAAGCGTGAAATCTCATCCGCGTCGATGACGGGGATACGATGCTCCCGAAAGCACTGCGCAAGCGTGCTCTTGCCGGATCCGATGCCGCCCGTTATGCCGATGATGCGCGTCATTTTGTTTCGTACCAGCTTTCTCCGCATTTTGCCTCGGCAATAAGCCGGACCGACAGCGACGCAACGCCTTCCATGGCGTCCTGCATCAGCCGCATCACGTCGTTTGCTTCCTCGCGCGGACAGTCGACGATCAGCTCGTCATGGATCTGCAGAACAAGCCGCGCCTTGAATCCTCCTTCGCGGAGCGCGCGGTCGACGTGCACCATTGCGATCTTGATGATATCCGCCGCGGTGCCTTGAATCGGCATATTCATCGCTACGCGTTCGCCGAACTGCCGGACATTGTAATTGCTTGCCGAAAGCTCCGGAAGCGGACGTTTGCGATCGAAAAGCGTTTCCGCATAACCGCGTTTCTTTGCAAGCGCAACGCTTTCTTTCAGGTAAGACTGTACCTTCGGATACCGCTCGAAATACCGGCGGATATATCCCGCCGCAGTCGGAACGGATATGCCGAGATTCCTGGCAAGTCCGAAATCGGAGATCCCGTAGACGATGCCGAAATTGACCGCCTTCGCCGCGCTGCGCTGTTCGCCCGTGACGCTTTTTAGCGGCACATGAAAGACCTCTGCCGCGGTGCGGGCGTGGATATCCTCGCCGCTGTTGAACGCCGCGATAAAGCCCTCATCCCCGCTGATATGCGCCAGCAGTCTGAGCTCGATCTGTGAATAATCCGCGCCGACCAAAACGTTCCCTTTGCTCGGAATGAACGCCTTGCGAATCTCCCTGCCCTCCGGTGTGCGGACCGGGATGTTCTGCAGGTTCGGTTCGGTGCTCGATATCCGTCCCGTCGCCGTCACGCACTGCATGAACCGCGAATGGATGCGGCCGTTTTCGTCGCGCTGCTTCAGCAATCCTTCGACGAACGTGCTGTCAAGCTTTGTCAGGAACCGATACTGCAGCACGTCGTTGACGATCGGATGCAGCGGCGCGATCGCTTCGAGCGTATCCGCGTCGGTGGAAAAGCCCGTCTTGGTCTTCTTTCCGGACGGCAATCCGAGCTTTTCAAACAGGATCCTGCCGAGCTGCTTGGTCGAAAGGATATTGAACCGTTCCCCTGCCTGTTCAAAGATCCGCGATTCCAGTTCGGAAGCGGTCTTTGAAAAGCGCGCATGCAATGCGTGAAGAACGGATTCGTCGGTCATAAATCCGATCTGCTCCATGCCGTACAGAACGCGCAGGAGCGGAAGCTCAACATCTCTTTCCAACGATGTGAGACCGTTGTCCTCGATTGCGCGCGTCATCTTCGGATACAGCGCAAAGAGATATGCGGGACTCGCCTTTTCGGCTTTCAGCCAGGCGCGGCACAGCGCTTCATAGCTTTCGACCGGGCGATTGCTCTGCAGAAGGTAGTCCGAAAGCATGGCGTCGAAGCGAAGCTCCGGCAGTGCTTCCGGGTCGAAGCCGCAGCGATGGAAAAACGTTTTTGCATCAAACGCAAGCAGGTTTTTCCGCTTTGAAAGGAGAAATGCGCCGAGCATGCGGTACGCTTCGTCCTCGTCCATGCCGATATCGAACAGCGTTTCACCCGGCGTCAGCACATATGCCGTATCCGGCGATCCCGCAAACGCAAGCGACGGAAACGTCGTTACGGCGACCGTATCGGAGGAGGCGATCGCTTCCAGCGCCGCGCACATGCCGTCCGCGTCGCTGATCGCAACCGTGTTGACTGCGGAAACGGTTTCTTCCCGGACATGCTTTTTTGCGTCCGGAAGTTTGTCCGCAATGCTGTTCAGCTCCAGTTCATAGAGACGCTGCTTTGCGCCGCCGGTGTTTTCAAACGAAAACGTGCAGTCGTCAAGCGTTTCCTTGACCGGCGCGTCGGTCTCGATCGTGCCGAGCCAGTAGGAGAAGCGCGCGTTTTCGGCTTCCGCCGCAAGACGCTCGCCGAGCTTGCCCTTCACCTCGGATGCATGCGAAAGAACGCCTTCGAGATCGCCGTATTCATTCAGCAGCTTCAGCGCCGTTTTTTCACCGACGCCGGATACGCCCGGAATATGATCCGAGCTGTCGCCCATCAGCGCCTTGAGATCGCGCATGCGGTCCGGCGTCAACCCGTATTTTTCCTGCAATGCCGCCGCATCGACGATCGAATTGTCTTTGGTATAGTAGATCTTTGTGCGATTCGTAATCAGCTGGAACGCATCGCGGTCGCCCGTTGCGATCAAAGTATCCATGTCTGCAGCTTCCGCACGCCGCGCAAACGTGCCGAGGATATCGTCGCCTTCGTAGCGCGGGCATTCGATCACGGCGACGCCCATGCTTTTCAGAATCTCGCGCACTACCGGCATCTGTTTTTTCAAGTCCTCGTCCGCAGGTTTTCTGCCGAGCTTATAGTCCGCGTACCGTTCATGGCGGAAGGTCGGCTGATGCACGTCAAACGCCACGATCACATGTGAAGGCTCCTGCTTCAGAAGATCGAGGAGCTTCGTGAAAAAGCCCTTCAGCGCGCCGGTCGGAAACCCGTCGCGCGTGGTCAGATTTGCTTTGAAAAATGCATGGTATGCCTGAAACAGCAGACTGTTTCCGTCGATCGCCAAAAGCAGCCGATCCATATTCCCTCTTTCTCGAAACGGCACGCCCTGCATCGGGTGCGCCGCCTCGGTCGTCATTTTCTGTTTTTCACAAGCTCATGCACGAACGACGTCGTACACCATCGGACGGTATTCCGGTTTTGCGTCGGAATACTCGAATGCGCTGTGGAACATCTCGAGCGCGGCGTTGACCTTGCTTTCATCATTCACATACATCACGCAAAGCGGTTCGTCGGCACGGATAAAATCGCCGAGACGTTTTTTCATCACAAGACCGACCGCCGGGTCGATGCTCTCTTCCTTGGTGGCGCGTCCGGCGCCGAGGATCTGCGCCGCCGTACCGATGCGTTCGGCGTTCATCGAAGAGATATAGCCCGCGCGCTTCGGATACACGTTCAGGATCGTCTTGACTCTGCAGAGCTCGTCGATCCGGTCCAGACCGATATACGACGCGTCGCCGCCCTCCGCCGCGATCATCTCGCGCAGCTTTGCAAGTCCCGCGCCGGAATGCAGCGCGGACTCCAGCTTTTCACGCGCTTCGACCTCGGTTTCGGCAAGCTTGGAAACGCGCATCATGTGCACGCCCAGCAGCATGCAGACTTCGTACAGCGGATCGCCCGCCGGAATCTTTCCGGAAAGAAGCTCAACCGCTTCACGCACCTCCAGCGCGTTTCCGACCGCAAGACCGAGCGGCTGATTCATATCCGTGATCACGGCAACGCATTCGCGTCCGACGAGCTTGCCGATGGAGACCATCAGATGCGCAAGCTTCTCCGCCTCGTCGACGGTCTGCATAAACGCGCCGGTGCCGGTCTTGACGTCAAGCACGATCGCGTCGGTTCCCGCCGCAAGCTTCTTGGACATGATGCTCGATGCGATCAGCGGAATGCTGCGCACGGTTGCCGTCACGTCGCGAAGCGCGTACATCTTTTTGTCCGCGGGAACGAGGTTTCCGGTCTGTCCGATGACAGCGACGCCGATGCGGTTCACGATTTCTTTGAACCGTTCCATGGGCTGTTCGATGCATACGCCCGGAATCGATTCGAGCTTATCGAGCGTACCGCCGGTATGACCCAGTCCCCTGCCGCTCATCTTTGCGACCGTACCGCCGCATGCGGCAACGAGCGGCGCGATCACGAGCGTCGTCGTATCGCCGACGCCGCCGGTCGAATGCTTGTCGACCTTAACGCCTTTCAAGTCGCTCAGATCGACCACATCGCCGGAATGCATCATCGCCATCGTCAGATCCGCGGTCTCGCGATCCGTCATGCCGTTGAACACAACCGCCATCTGAAATGCGGACATCTGATAATCCGGGATGGAGCCATCCGTGAATCCGTTGACGATATAACGGATCTCGTCACCAGACAGCGTTCCGCCGTTTACCTTTTTCTCGATCAGATCGACCATGCGCATGCGAATGTACCTCCCAAAAACTGATAAGATATTATATCACAATCAGCCGATATTGGCAACGTCTTTTCCGATCATCGGAAGCACGCTTTTTGCAAAAGCCGCACGAATCGTTTCATCGAACGGTTCGTCGCCGATCGGACAGACAGCGACGCCCTTGAGCTTCGGATACTCTCTCAGAAGCGCGGAAGAATCGATCCCCTGCCGTCCGACGAACAGGCATCCCGGACGGTCCGCATCGGACAGTCTTTCCAGCACAGCAGCGGGCGCTTTTTCGTAATGAATGCTTTGTTTGTCGAAGCTGCCTTCACCGGTGATGACAAAATCCGCCTCCCGGATCGCAGGTCCTATTCCGATACGGTCCAGGACCGCATCCGATCCTTTCGCCAGTCTGCCTCCGATCGACGCAAGCGCAAAACCCAGTCCGCCTGCCGCTCCGCTGCCGGGTGCGTGCGGATCGCCGCCGATCACGGAAGCAAGGCGCGCAAACTCGTGTTCCCAAGCGTCAATCTGCGCCGGTTCGGCGCCTTTTTGCGGTCCGAACACGTTCAATGCGCCGTCCTGTCCGAGCAGCGGTGCCGTGACGTCGTTCAGAATCGTCAGCTCCGTCTGCGCAATACGCGGATCCAATCCCGTGCGATCGATCTTCCCGATCGCGGAAAGCGTTTCGGGACAAGGGGAAATCTCTTCTCCGTCCGCGTCCGTGAACCGCACGCCGAGCGCGTGCAGCGCGCCCAATCCGAGGTCGACGGTCAAAGAGCCGCCCAATCCGATCCATATCCTGCGGTATCCGAGATCCAGCGTCTTTCGGATCAGCATGCCGACGCCGAAGCTCGAACGGCGTTCGATCGGCGGCGTATGCGCCGCCCTGCGGGAAAACCCGACCGCGTCTGCCGCTTCGATGACCGCTACGGGACCGGGAATGACGCCGACCGTCATTTTGACACGATCCCCGTTCAGATCCTCGCAGGTGACCGTATCATATCTTCCGTTCGTTCCGGCAACCAGCGCGCGCACCGTTCCCTCGCCGCCGTCGGCAACAGGCATTCTCTGTACGCGAAGCCCGCAGTCCGCCGCCGCCGTGCCGATCACGCGTGACAGCCGTTCGGCATCGCAGACGTCCTTCATGGAATCCGGTGCAATCAGAATCCGAAATCCTTTTGAAACCTGCATCGGGACCGGCGTTTCCGTCGGAATAAACGGCGCGCCGGCTTCGTTCGGGCGGATCGTTCCGTTCGCATCGATTTCGCCGAGGATCGGATACGGACCGAAGCTTTCAAGGTCGTTCGCCTGGACCAGCGGCTTATACAGGCACAGACGCGTCATGAGCGCGTCCAACGCATGCAGCGTTTCTCCCGCCGCACGGGATTGTTTGATCCCGACATAGCAGACGATACAGATGTACACGGGGCTCTGCGTGATCGGATCGTACGATTCGCAGGCTTCGTACAGCCCTGTTTGGGTCGCGTCGGATGCAAAGACGGCGCTGAATGCCGTTTTCCAGCAAGCGCGCTTTGTTTCTTCGGAAAAGTCCGATACCGGGAACCGCATCCCGATCGGGAAATAATGCCAGATCATACATCCTCCTCCGTTTCGAGCTCCGAGAGTGCCGCTTCGGCTTTCTCCAACAGTTCATACAATTCCGCCTCCCGTGCATCAAGAGACGAAATCGTTTCATACAGCTGCTGCATCTGCCGGAAATCGTTCCCGGTCTGTGCCTGTGTCAATTGCTGTTCGGTTTCTTTCTTTGCCGCTTCGTTCTGTTCGATCATTCGCTCGATCCGCTGCAGCTCCTGCTTTGCTTTCGCCCGGCGCTGTTTGTTTTCTCTGCGGCGCAGGAACGTGTTGTCGGATTCCGTTTTCCCGGGCTGCTTCGGTTTTTCGATCTTTCGCTCAACGATGCGTACAAACAGATCTTCCGTCTCGTCCTGCTGTTCGACCAGCCCGTTCTCGGTCATCAGGATCACGCGATCCGCAAGCCGCTTAACCATATACCGGTCATGCGTCACGATCAGAACCGTTCCCGAAAACTTCTCCAGCGCGCTTTCGAGCATTTCCGCAGAAGCAATATCCAGATGGTTCGTCGGTTCGTCCAGCAGAAGTACATTCGCGCCGGAGAGTACAAGCTTCAAAAGCCGGATCCGCGCCTTTTCGCCGCCCGACAGCGATCCGATGCGCTTATCGATGTCGTCGTTTTTGAACAGAAACATCCCGAGGTAGCCGCGCAACGTGTTCCGCTCGATGTGCGGAAACGCCCGGTCCAACTCTTCGATGACCGTATTTGCATCGTTCAGATCGTAGGTGTTCTGCGCAAAATAGCCGATGCGTACGCCTGCGCCGATCTTAAAGGTGCCCTCGGTCTGCCGCTCTCCGCCGGTCAGGATCTTCAGAAGTGTTGTTTTGCCGCAGCCGTTCGGACCGATCATACAGACGCACTGTCCTGCGCGGATCATGGTGTTCAGCCCGGAGAAAACCCGTTTTGTGCCGTACTGCATGCCGAGCTCGTTGAGCACGATCACCTCGTTGCCGGTCGGGGCGGGCGTCGGAAAACGGAACACGATGGATTTTTCATCCCGTTCCGGCTCGACCATGTCCTCCTTGATGCGGTCGATCTGCTTTTGCTTCGATGCGATCGTAATATAGTTGCGTTCCTGGTTCCATCGTTTCTGCTGTTCGATGATCCCTTCGATGCGGCGGATCTCCTTCTGCTTGCGCAGATAGATCTTCCGTTCAAGCTCGCGGGCGTCCATCTTCAGCTCCATATAGCGCGTATAGTTGCCTTCCGTGCCGCGGATCCTGCCGTGCTGCAGCTCCAGCATGCGCGTGACCGTATCGTCCAGAAATGCGCGATCGTGCGATACGACCAGAACAGCGCCTTTGAACTGCTTGAGATAATCCGTCAGCCAGCGGATCGCGGTGATGTCCAGATTGTTGGTCGGCTCATCCAGAAGCAGCAGATCGGCGCGGGATAAAATCGCACGGGCAAGCATCGCCTTGCTGATCTGTCCGCCCGAAAACGACGTGACCGACCGCGCAAGATCCTCCTCCGAAAATCCCAGGCCGAGGAGCGCAGAGCGCGTCAGCGCGCGGAACGTCGCTCCGCCTTCGCGGGAAAGCGTTTCAACAACAGCCGCCTGCCGTTCGATCAGCCGGTCGCGATTCGCATCGCCCTGTTCGAGTTTTTGAACGATGCGCTCCTCTTCCGCTTCCAAATCCAGAAGCGGTCGGAACGCTTCAAGCGTAAACGAATACAGGTCTGTATCTTTCTCGAGTTTCGGGATCTGTTCCACATAGGACAGCTTCGTTCCCTGCGGCATGCCGAACGTACCGCTGTCATACGGTTCCTTTCCCATCAGGATCCGCATCAGCGTCGTTTTGCCTCCGCCGTTTACGCCGATCAGACCGACACGCTCGCCCGTCCGAATCTCAAAGGATACGTCCGAAAACAGCGTTCGGTCTGCAAAAGATTTCTTTAATCGGTCAACCTGCAGCAATACCATGATTCTTTCTCAAACAGTCATCCATAATATAGACAGTATAGCACATCTTTCCGTATTTGAAAATAATTTATATAAATTTCAAGATTATGTTGCATTTGGTATGGTATAATCAAGACACGAAAGGAGTCGAACGATGGAGAAACAGATCAAACTGCTGCCGGGCAAAAAACGCAGATCCATGCCGGTTGCATTGCGTATCGTGATCGCATTGTCTGCTGCCGCCGTGCTTTGCACCGTCGGTCTTCTTTTGATTCTGCGCGATCGCGATATCTCTCCGTTCCCGTCCGCAAACATCGATTCCGAATATCTGACAACGAAAGAAGATTCCGTACAGCTCGCCGGTGCAACGCCGAGCCCCCTGCCCACGCCGTTCATGCCGGATGCAACCGAAACGCCGTCGCCGACCGACAACCGAATCGCGATCTCGCACTATTCCACCCTGCAGCTGAACGACGATAACGCCGCAGTCTCGGCTCTGCAGCAGCAGCTGATGGACCTCGGCTATATGGAGGCGGATGAGCCCGGCACGCTGTTCAACGAATCCACCAAGAACGCCGTCACGCTGTTTCAGCGTGCGACCGACAGCGAGCAGAACGGCGTCGCATCCGCTGCGCTGCAGGAAATGCTCTTTTCCGCAGACGCGCAGGAATACCGAATCAAGCTCGACGACAACGGTCCGGACGTCAGAAGCATACAGCGGCAGCTGAGCGACCTCGGCTACTACAGCGACCGTGTCACCGGTTATTACGGACCGAATACGGAGGAAGCCGTCCGGCAGTTTCAGGCAAAAAACAGCGTAGAGGTTGACGGTCAGATCACGCGCAACGATTGGGATCTTCTGTATTCCGATCACGCGATCCCGCTTGCAACGCCGACGCCGACTCCGACGCCGACCCCAACGCCTACGCCGAAGCCGACCGCAAAGCCTTCAAAATCGCCTACGCCGAAGCCACAAAAGACTGCAACACCGAAGCCGCAAAAGACTGCAACGCCGAAGCCGCAGAAGACGGCAACGCCGAAACCCCAGAAGACGGCGACGCCGAATCCGCAGAAGACGGCAACACCGAAGCCGCAGAAGACTGCGACGCCGAAGCCGCAGAAAACCGCGACGCCGAAACCGACGAAGACGCCGAAGCCCACCGCGACGCCGAAGCCGACGAAGACGCCGAAGCCCACTGCAACGCCGAAGCCGACCGCGACGCCGAAGCCGACTTCCAAGCCGTCCGGCGACGATTCCGGGTATTCGCACAGCGTGGACGGCATGATCAAGTGCGCCCAGAATCAGATCGGCGATCCTTATATCCTCGGCGATGAAGGTCCCGATTCCTTTGACTGCTCCGGTCTTGTTTACTACTGTCTGACAAAAGCCGGCGTCAAAGTCAGCCGCAGAAGCGCACATTCCTATTCCGAAAACGGCAGCTGGACGCTTGTCGAATCCATCGACGATCTCAAGAAGGGCGATCTGCTGTTCTTCAAGAGCGATTCGAGCGATCGTGTCAATCACACCGCAATCTATATCGGCGGCAGCCGGTTCATCCACGCAAGCGCCAGCAAAGGGCAGGTTGTGCAAAGCTCCTTCTCCTCTTACTGGGAACGCAATTTTGTATGCGGAAGGCGTGTGTTCCACTGATGAGCTGCACGATCTGTCCGCGGAACTGTAAAATTGACCGAACAGCCGCAAAGGGCTTCTGCGGCTGCTCTTCTGTTGTGCGCGTTGCGCGCGCCGCGCTGCATTATGATGAAGAACCGAGCATCAGCGGATCGCGCGGCAGCGGGACGATCTTTTTTTCCGGCTGCAATCTCAAATGCATCTTTTGTCAGAATATGGTTCTAACCGACGGAACGCTCGGCGAGATCTGCGATGTTCCGCGCCTTGCCGATATCATGCTGAAGCTCCAGTCGCTTGGCGCGCACAACATCAATCTCGTCACACCGACGCCGCATCGTGACACGCTTACAGAAGCGCTGCGGCTTGCCAAGGAAAACGGGCTTTCGATCCCTGTCGTGTACAATACCAATGCCTATGAAACCGTCGAAACGATCCGCGCTTTCGATGGTCTTGTCGACATTTATCTGCCCGATCTCAAATACGTCGATCCGCGTCTGTCGCTGAAATTCTCGCGCGCATCGGACTATTTCGATACGGCGATCGAAGCGATCGGCGAAATGATCCGGCAGGTCGGTTTTATGCAGACCGACGCCGACGGGATCGCCAAAAAAGGCGTACGCATCCGTCACCTTGTTCTGCCCGGATGCGTATACGATACCAGAAATGTTTTGGACGCGATCAAAGATCGCTTCGGCGTCGACTGTCCGATCTCGCTGATGTCGCAGTTCACACCGATTCCGGAATGCACTATAAAGCCGCTTGACCGTCCGCTGACACAGCGCGAGTATGAGAACGCGCTCGCATACTGCATCTCGCTCGGCTTTACGGACGTTTACACACAGGACTTGACAAGCGTCGGACGTTCCTTTACCCCGCCGTTTTCGGATCATCTCGACCTATAAAAGCAAAGCGGAAGCCTTCGCTCCCGCTCATGTTTTCTGTTTTATGCAAAGACGGATTCGAGATATTCCGCGACGCCGTCATTTTCGCAGGAGCCGATGATCAGATCGGCTTTTTCTTTTACCTGCGGATTGGCGTTTGCGACGCACACGCCCGTCCCCGCCCATTCGATCATGTCAAGATCGAGCGTGTTGTCGCCGATCGCCGTGACCTCTTCCCGCGGGATATTGAGCATTGCCGCGACCTTTTTGAGCGCAGACCCCTTTGTGGAAGAGACCGATCCGATCTCGATAAAACCGGGTTTCGAGCAAAGCACGGAAAGATGCTTCGGAAGCAGCGCGCGAATCTCGCGATACAGCTCGGCTTCCTTTGCCGGATCGACGGCATAGAGAACCTTCGGAATGTTATCGAGCGGACGATAAATAAGCTGCGGATCGACAATGTACGGAAGATTCAGAATGCCGGTGTATTGCTTTGTGAACGCATTCTCTTTGCGGAATACGACGGTATCCTCCTCATAGATCTGCGCATGGATCCCAAACGTGTCCGCAACAGAAAACGCCGTAACGACGTCCTCCGGACGTAGGAAATTTACAAACAGGTGCTCGCCGGTCCTGCCGTCGGACACCATGGCGCCGCCGTAATGGATCAGCGGTCCGTAAACCGCAAGCGATTCACGGATCCTGCGCGAACCGAAAAAGCCGCGTCCCGTTGCAAGCACGACGGTCACACCGTTTGCTTCCGTAAGCCGGATCGCCTTCTTCAGCCGTTCGCTCGGAAGCTTTCCGGTCACGACCAGCGTATCGTCGATGTCGAGCGCTAAAAGCTTCATTCCTGTTCTCTCCCTGCATGTGTCAGCGCGCGGAACGCTTCATGGACTTCGCCCGCCATGTACAGCGAACCGACCGCAAGCACCGGACCTTCCCCGTTAGCCGCCGTCTCGACCGCATCCGAAACCCTTGAGAACGGCGCCGCATGCGCGCCGAACGTGCGGATCAGCCCGGCGAGCTCTTCGCTCGGCATGGCGCGATCGTTGTTCGGCGTCACCGTATAAAACGCCTTTGCGATCGGGAGCAGAAGCTCGATCGACTGCGAGACGTCCTTGTCGCGCATCATGCCCATGATGACCGTTGCCTTTTGTTCCGGGAACAGCCTGCGATAGGTCTCCACGGTTCCTCTGACGCCGTGAGGATTGTGTCCGCCGTCGACAAAGAACGGTGGATCCTCTCTCAAAAGCTCAAAACGCGCAGGCCAGACCGTTTCCCTGAGACCGGTCCGCAGCGCCTCGTTTGAGATCGCGATGCCCTGTTTACGCAGCAGTTCGACGGCGTCGATCACCGTGGCTGCGTTTCTCATCTGATACTTGCCGAGAAGACCCAGACGAAGATCTTGATAGTCCTTATAATCGAATGTCTGTCCGTGCAGATCGTAGCTGCCCTCCTTCAGCGTGGATCGGTCGACGACCTGCAGGCTTGCGCCGTGTTTTTTGCAAGCCGCTTCAATGACGGGCAGCGCATCGTGATGCTCGCCGTAGAACAGAACGCTGCCGCCGTCCTTGATGATGCCGGCTTTCGCGCTTGCAATCTCTTCGATCGTGTTGCCGAGGATATGCATGTGATCATAGTCGATCGCCGTAATGATCGCAAGCAGCGGGGTCTCGATCACGTTTGTGGAATCAAGCTCTCCGCCCAGACCGACTTCGAGTACGACATAATCGCATTTCATTTTGACATAGTACAGGAACGCTGCCGCCGTGATCACTTCAAACTCGGTCGGCAGATTCTCCATGGAATTGACGACCGGTTCGATCTCCGTGATGATCTCCGCAAGATCGTCGTCCGGGATCGGCTCATTGTTGAACTGGATGCGTTCGTTGAACCGATCGACAAACGGCGAAACGAATAAGCCGGTCCGATATCCCTCGGCGCACAGGATCTTTGAAAGCATGGCGCAGGTGGAGCCTTTGCCGTTCGTTCCGGCGACGTGGATGAATTTCAGCTGATTCTGCGGATTGCCCAAGCGTTCGCAAAGCTCCGTAACGCGCACGAGCCCGAGCTTTGAACCGCGCCAGTACATCCCGTGAATATAAGCGATCGCTTCTTCGTATGTCATGAATGATCCCCTCCTTGAACTGCCTTTAATACGACCGGATACAGCGCCCGCACAACGACGATCTGAATAACGGTCATGACCGCGACAAGCCAAAGTCTGCGGATCAGCAGGTATGCCCAAAACGGCATACCGCCCGTAAAACCGAGTATCTGGAACCATAGTGTGGTCAGAAACAGAGATACGGCGATATTGACGGGTACGATCGACAGCGTCGTTGCAAGCAGCAGTTTTTCTTTTTTGAATACATAGCGGAACAGCACGCCCGGCAGAACGCCGGTCAGAACCGCGGAGAGCGCGAACATCGGATTCCATGCGTTTCCGGAGTTGCTGATGAATGTCCCGAGCAGGTCGGAAACGATTGCGCAAAGCCCGCCCCATACGGGACCGAGCGTGAAGGTGCAAAGAAAGATCGGGATCTCCCGAAAGGTGATCCGGCTGAAATCCGGCAAATAAAACGTAAACGGATAGATCGAAAGCAGCGCCGCCAGTGCCGCAAACATACCGGCAAACGTTACCTGACGAGTTGTAATCCAACGCATTATTTCACCCCCAGTTCTGAAATCAAGACATTATACAACAGTTTGCCGAAAAACGCAAGAAAGCTCTCGAAATTGAGAGCTTTCCCGTAAAATTGCGCGTACAGGTTATTCCTCAAGCTTGCGCCGCTTCAAGATCAACACGATTGCAAGCGCGCCTAAGCCCAGCGCGGCAACGATGCCGATGATGACGCCGGCAACGATCAGCGTGTTCGGCTTTTCCTGCAGCTTATCCGTATTCGGCTTCAGCGGATCGTTGGGGCCGACGGGCTTGATCTTTTCGGTATTCTCTCCCGTCTCCTCCGCCGCAGGATCCGTACCCGGATTCGTGGGATCGTTCGGCGCCGCGGAGGTCTCCGTCGTAATACCGCCCTGTTCCCCGTTCGGCGTGGCGAGGGGATCCGGCGCGGCAGAGCCCTGCGCGTCTGGATCCGGCACATTGGGATTCGGTGATGCGGTCTCTTTCCGCGGTTCGGACGTTGTGATCGGTATAGATGTGACGGCGGGCGGCGGCGTAACGACGCCGGACGTCGTCGGTTTTGCCGAGAATGTCGGCAGCGTGGAAGTTATGGGAACCGTCTGTCCGCCGTTGCTCGGCTCGGGTGTTGCCGTCACGGGCGCGGGCGTTTCGATCAAAGCTTCGATCGGTTCAAAGGTCTCCTCTGCCGCGCCGTCCGAAGGGACTTCCTCCCCCTCCGTATAGATGCCGCCGACAGAAACGGGCTCGATGTAGTAATTGTCGGATTTGTATTCGTCGTCTACGCCGGAATACTCAATCCCGTTGAATACGAAATCGGTCGCGCCTTCTTTTTCAATGCGAAATTCCGCCTGGAACCAGAAACCTTCCGCTTCCACGCCGTATGCGTCGATAAAGACGAAGCGCATAATGCCTCTCTCTTCGAGATTGGGCTGGAACATCGACGCCTTGCCCTTCATTAAGGACGTCAGATTGTTCTCCTCGTCGGTCTGACTGATCGCTCCGAGTGTGACAAAGTCCGGATCATACTTCATGGAACCGGATAAGCTGCCCAGTTTTCTTCCTTCCGGAAGATTCGGATAGAGGAAGAAATTCACTTTGACGACGTCGCCGACATTGCCGGTCACTTTTTCCGGAGACGAGATCAGAAGCTCGCCGAGCTCCGCATTGCCTGCAGCGTTTGCCGATATGGCAGGGACCGCAAGCAGCAAAAGTACGATCAGAATTGACAGGAATCGTTTCATGTATGATCCTCCGAATTGATAGTATGTTCGATATCGGTTCTTGCACGCAGCACCCGGGCTGTCGGGCGATGCGCATGCGCCATCCGCTTAGATTCGATATTTGTGTGATATTATAGTACAAAAAGGCGTGTTCGTCAAATCCTTATTGACAAAACAAGCGTTTTTCCTTATTATGGTTTAGAAAACACCGTTTCGCGCATGCGTTCCGAAACGCATCCCAGCGGCGGTTCGAGGAGGATGCTATGCAGGTTTACAATACCATGACCCGGAGAAAAGAACCGCTCGTTCCGATCAAGGAAGGCGAGATCTCCATGTATGTATGCGGACCGACTGTGTACGACTATTTCCATATCGGCAACGCACGTCCGTTTGTCGTGTTCGATACGATGCGTCGGTATCTTGAATACCGCGGCTACAAGGTCAAATATGTGCAGAATTTCACCGACATCGACGACAAAATGATCAATCGCGCCAACAAGGAAGGCACGACCGTCAAGGAGCTCGGCGACCGCTTCATCAAGGAATACTATCATGATGCGGACGCATTGGGCATTGAACGCGCAACTGTCAATCCGCGCGCAACCGAGCACATCGGCGACATCATCAAGCTGGTCAAAAAGCTGATCGAAAAGGGTCATGCCTACGCCACCGAGAACGGCGACGTGTATTTTTCGGTGCGCAGCGATCCCGGATACGGAAAGCTCAAGGGGCAGAACATCGACGACATGGAAAACGGCGCACGCATCTCCCCCACCGAGCAGAAACGCGATCCTTTGGACTTTGCACTTTGGAAGGGTGAAAAGCCCGGCGAACCGAGCTGGCCTTCCCCGTGGGGCAAGGGTCGTCCCGGCTGGCACATCGAGTGCTCCGCCATGAGCATGAAATACCTCGGCGAGACGTTTGACATTCACGGCGGCGGCATGGATCTGATTTTCCCGCATCACGAGAACGAGATCGCGCAGAGCGAAGGCGCTACGGGCAAGCCGTTCGTACATTACTGGCTGCACAACGGCTACATCAACATCGACAATCAGAAGATGAGCAAGTCCCTGGGCAATTTCTTCACCGTGCGCGACATTGCGAAGGAATACGATCTTGAAGCGGTCCGCATGTTCCTGCTGACCGCAAACTACCGCAATCCGGTCAATTTCTCCCGCGAGCTGATGGATCAGACCGTGACGAGTCTGAACCGTCTCTACACCGCGCGCGACCGTCTGTTTGATACCGTGATCGACGAAAGCGCCGACGATTCCTACGTCGCCGCAAAGCTCGACGCGTTCCGCGATCGTTTCAACGATGCGATGGACGACGATCTCAATACGGCGGATGCTTTGGGCGTGCTGTTCGACTTCGCGCGCTGGATCAACATCTTTGCGACCGGCGCGCATACGAAAGCCGCCATCGAAGCGGTCAAGGCACGCTATGCCGAGCTGAACAGCGTTCTGGGACTGGTTGTCAAGGAAAAGAAGGAAGATTTCCCGGAGGAGGCTTTGGCGCTTTTAGAGGCGCGCAAGGAAGCAAAAAAGGCAAAGGATTGGGCAAGAGCGGACGAGATCCGCGAACAGCTCAAAGGCATGGGCTTTGCCGTAGAGGATACCAAAGACGGCGCAAAGCTCAAGAAGCTGTAAGCTGCGTTATAAACTGCAACAATTGAAAGGAGTAAACATATGGGTTTAGGAGCACTTTTTCCGATTCTTCTTGCCGCAATGGGCATTTATGTCCTGATCGGCGCGATCAAGGGCAGCGGCAGGCTGTTTTCCATGGAAAATTTTAAGGATGATTCTAAAGATCAGGCAAAGAAATACATGCGCATCCTGTATTTTGCGCTTGCGGCGATCATGCTGCTCATGGCGCTTGTGAACGGCTTACAGTCTGTTCTCTATACCAGCAAGATGACATATTACAGGGTAACGGACGCATACAAGGATAATTTCGGCGATCTGCTCGAAAACGGCACGCTGACCTATACGGCGACCGAAACGACCGGAGGCGGCATGTCCTGCATGGGCGGCGGCACCACCGTCGAAAAGACGTACGGTCCGTATTCGGTCGACAATCAGAAGATGGAAATGGAAGAGATCTCCGCGTTCATCAACAAGGCATACTCCGTCTACAAGGGCGATCAGACCAAGTTCCCCGTCACGAGCGGCGGACTGATGAGCTGCGGCGGCAGTTCGGTCGATTATTCAAAATACTATGAGATGACCGATCTGATCGACGAGGAAGATAATCCGGTCTATGCAAAGAGCGATGCAGAAAAGGCAAACGGACACGTCGTCTATATTTCCAGCCTCGGCAAAACGCGTTCCGATGCGAACGACGGTTCCTTCATCTCCAAGCTGTACGGCGCTTTCAGTCCCAAGCTTCTGAGCATTCTGAACTATGTTCTTTTGGGCGTCGTCGTTCTGGGACTTGCCGCTCTGTTCCTGATCACGCGTAAGTTTACAGACAAGGAAAAGGTGCAGAAGGCAAGAGAACAGCAGGTGTCCGGGTCTTCGATGCCCTCCTCCGCGTTCAACTTCGACGATGAACCGGAATCGGGCGATCCGAAGAAGAACGCATAACCTTTGAGCAAGCAAAAGACCGTGTCCGGATCGGGCACGGTCTTTTTGACTGTTCGATCGGACTCAGAAGAGCTCCGAAAGGATGAGATCGACCAGTTCGGTGAATTTCACCGTCGCTTTTGCCGCGGTTTCGGTCACCTCCGCATGCGAAAGCGGCTGATCCAGAACGCCCGCCGCCATATTGGTGATCAGACTGACGCCGACGACCTTGATCCCGCAGTGCGCCGCGCACATGGTTTCCGGGATCGTGGACATGCCGACCGCGTCCGCGCCGATGATCCGCGCCATACGGATCTCCGCAGGCGTTTCATAGCACGGACCGGACATCATCAGATAGACGCCTTCCTGCATGGCAATTCCCCGGCTCTTTGCAAGCTCGATGAGCCTTGCGCGGAGGTTCTTGTCATAGACGTTGCTCTGATCCGGAAAACGCGGTCCGAACTCGTCAAGGTTTTTGCCGATCAGGGGATTCGAGCCGGACAGGTTGATATGATCGGAAATCACCATGAGATCGCCCGCATGATAATTCATGTTGACGCCGCCAGCCGCATTCGTGACGAGCAGCTTTTCGACGCCGAGCTTTTTCATGGTGCGGACGCCGAGCGAAAGCAGCGCCTGCGGATAGCCCTCGTAATAGTGGAAACGTCCCTGCATCGCGATGATCGTCTTTCCGTATTTTTCGCCGATCACGAAACGGTTCTTGTGCCCGATGACGCCGGATACCGGATATCCCTCGATATCGGCGTAATTGACGAAGCGTTTGTTGTCGAGCGTTTCCGCATAATCGCCGAGCCCGCTGCCGAGGATCAAGCCGACCGTCGCTTTGTCCGCGCCCTTCTCTTTGAGCAGAGCGACCGCATTGTTGATGATGTTCATGATGTCTTCCATGTCAATCCTCCCAGATATCCATTAAGAATGATTCGCCTTCCCGCCAGCTTTCGCCGGTCAGGTATTCGTAAACCGTTGCGCCGATGTCCGAAAACTGCTTCCGGACGCCGAGATTGACGCCGTGTTTGATATGCTTGCCGCAGATGAGAAGCGGGATATACTCGCGCGTATGGTCGGTCCCCGGATATGTCGGATCGCAGCCGTGGTCTGCGGTGACCATCAGAATATCGCCCTCCTGCATGGAAAGGTACATTTCGGGCAAATGCGCGTCGAAGTATTCGAGCGCTTTTGCGTAGCCCTCCCAATCGTTGCGATGTCCGTAAAGCATATCGGTATCAACGAGGTTTGTGAAGATGAAATCCCCTGTTCCCTTGTCCAAAAATCGCTGCGTCGCGCGGATGCCGTCCGGATTGTTTTTGGTGTGATCGACGGTCGTGATCCCGCGATGGCAGAAGATATCTTCGATCTTGCCGATGCCGACCACGTCCATGCCCTTATTTGCAAGCCCGTCCAGGATCGTGTCCTTGAACGGCGCAACTGCGTAATCCTTGCGGTTTTCCGTGCGCTTGTAATCGCCGCTGCCGCCTAAGAACGGTCGCGCGATCACGCGTCCGACGAGGTATTCGCCGGTGAGCATCTCCCGCGCGATCTCGCAGATCCGGTACAGTTCGGGAAGCGGAATGATCTCCTCATGCGCCGCGATCTGGAACACGCTGTCCGCGCTGGTGTAGATGATCGGTTTGCCGGTCTTCACATGCTCATCGCCGAGCTCCTGAATGATCTGCGTACCGCTTGCGACGACGTTGCCGAGCGTGCCGCGGCCGATCCTCTGCTCAAACGCGTCCATGAATGCCTTCGGGAAGCCGTTCGGATAGGTCTTGAACGCTTCATCCAGCGCAAGACCCGCCATCTCCCAATGCCCGCAGGTGGTGTCCTTTGCATGCGTCTGTTCCGCACACTTTGCATAGCTTCCGATCAGTTCGCCGTCCTCCTTCGGAAGCCGACAGCCGTCGATATGCGCAAGCCCGAGCCTGCGCATGTTCGGGACGTTCAAATATCCTCGCTTTTCATAGATGTTGCAGATGGTGTTGGCGCCTTCATCGCCGAAATCCGCGGCGTCCGGCAATGCGCCGATCCCCGCGCTGTCCAAAACAATCAGAATCGCTCTTTTCTTCATATCGATACCTCTATGTTCAATTTTATATAATTTTAACATATCCGGTACCGTTCGTCAATCAGTTTAACCAAGGATAGATCTTGCTCATTTCCGCCATAACGCGTTCGTAATGCTCCTCCCACGCCGGATCGCCGATGATCAGCCGCACGCGTTCCGCAACGAGATATACATATTCGATATTGCCGGGCGTATCCTTGAGATTCTTTCCGCGCAGTCCGAAATAGGAATACAGAACATCCGGATCCGCGCGTTTCCATGCGCGTTCGATCGCATAGTGCATGGTACGCATGATCATCGGTTTCGTCGTATTCATGCACTGTTCGATATAGGGATACAGCTCCTTCTTCGTCGTGCTTCGCAGCAGCGGAGGCCGCGTACGGATAAACCGCACCGCAAGAAAGATATAGCGATACCCCAAAAGCTTTGCCGGAACACACAATGCACGCATGACCGCGTTGATCGTTGCGTCAAGCAACGCATCGGGATCGCTGTATCTTGATCTCAGATCGTCCTCCATTTCATGCGATTCCTTCAGCGTCATACCGATTCCCCTCCCTTATCACTCTGATATGATCTGCGGTCCCAAACAGGAACGCCGCGTTTGAAGGCGCGCCGCGATCCGATCGGACCGTATATCCGAACAGTTTGTCGAGCAGGTCTGTGTCCGCGCGCATCCACGCCGTATCGATCGCATGGCGGATGGCATGCTCCGCAGCATTCGCGTCGACTCCGGTCATTGCCGATATCAGCGCATAGAGATCGTCGATCGCGCTTACGTCAAGCAGTTCTTTCACCGAAAGCAGGACGCGAAGCGCGATCCGAAGATACGCAAACCCGTACAGGGAAACCGGAACGCCCGTCTGCTGCAAAAAGCACGATATCTCCGCTTCCGGATCCCGGCGTCGACTTGCGCCGTTCGGGAAGCACGCGATCTGCCGCAGTATCTCCTTCGGATCGCCGTCCTTCAAAAAGCAATACGTCAGCGTCTGCGGCAGCTGCCGCGTTCCGATCGGTCTGTCGATCAGCAGAAAGGTATGCGCAGGCCAACGGACACGGCATTTTCGTATCTGCGTCTGCAGAACGCTCACATCGTCGGAAAGCAGCGCGTCAAACGGATCGCGAAACAGCCGCTCCAATACCTGTCCGATGTGTTTCATCACGCAAAGGCGCAGAGCGCTCGTTTCCTCCGCCGCGTCCGAATAAAGCTGCGCCGTTTTCCGATCGCTTGTCAATAGCATCACACGCATCCGCACTCCCCCCTCGTTCGATCTCATTCTGCACGATGCGCAAAGAATAATCTACCGGTTTATTATGTCGTTTTTCGGTAATTCGGTTAAGAACGACGGTATTTACGGGATCAGCTCGTTTGCCATCCATTCCGCGTACAGACAGTATCCGCGCGTCGGTCTGCTCAGGAACACATGCGTAACGACGCCGATCAGCCTTCCGTCCTGGATCAGCGGGCTTCCGCTCATGCCCTGAACAATGCCGCCGGTTTTTTCGAGCAGTTCGGGATCGGTGATCTCGATCATCATTCCCTGCGTGTCCGGCGAGGACTGCACATCCACGCGGATCACGCGTACGGAATAGGAGGATACGCCGCCGTCCACGGTGGACAGAATATATGCATCTCCCTTATGCGCCGCACCCCTCGGAGCAAGCTCGGCGGTCCCTGCGTCCAACTCCGAAACCGATGAGAGCGTGCCTCCGATGCCGAAGACCGTGTTCCGTTCAACCGTTCCGATCGCATCCTGACTGTCGACCGAAAACTGACCGATCAGCTCTCCCGCGTTTTCTCCGCTGCTCTTTCGGATCCGAAGGATCGACGCGTCGGTGATAAAGCCCGTTGCCGGCGCAAGAAGCTTCTGCGTGTCGACGTCCGCAACGCCATGCCCAAGCGCCGCAAACGCGCCGCTCGTCCGATCGCAGAACGAAAGCGTGCCGATGCCGGACGTGCTGTCGCGCACCCATGCGCCGATCCGCTTTTCGCCGGCAGCATCCACCGCAAAGGTCAGCGTTGCTGTCTGCGGTTCTCCGTCGCGCAGATACGTCAGCGTGCAGGTCATATCCGACGCTTTGCAAAGTGCGGAAAAGGAATCGGAGTCGAAAACCCGCTGTCCGTTCAGCGCAACGATCATGTCCCCTTCCCGAAGTCCCGAAGACGCCGCCGGGCAGACGGCGCCGGATGGCGTGTCGATCTTTTCAAAGCCGACGATCTGCACGCCTTCGGTACGGAGGATCACGCCGATCGCTTTTCCGCCGAGCTGATACGTTCGGCGGCTTGAAGAAACAAGCACGTCTCTCAGCGGCAGAACACCGAACAGCCTGATCCGCGCCGTGCGCGTCGTTTGAGATCCGATCCGTTCATCGCCGCTTTCCCGCACCAAACGCGCGTTCGCCGTTTCCGCCGCAAGCGCAGGCGCCGAAAGATCCGTGTTCGGATCGACTGCATCCGGCAGATGCAGCACGCGATATACCTGCGGCGAAGCATACCAGCCGAGAAGCACCGCCGCGGCGATCAGACTGATAATGCGAAATAACCGTTTCATTCCGTCAACTCCTTTTTCGATAGGGTGCGCCGAATGACGGAAAGCATACAAAAAAGACCTCTGTGCGAGGTCTTTCCGTGTATACGCTGTTTATTTCTTTGCCGCTTCCAGGAGCTGTTTTGCGTGCTTCATTGCCGCGGCGTCGTTCTCGTCGCTTCCCATGATCCGCGCGATCTCCTTCGGGCGTTCCGCCTCAGTGAGCCGTCTCGTTATGCTGTGCGTTTTCTCCGCGTCAGAATACTTATAGGCGACATACTGTGCATCGGCATACGCGGCGATCTGCGGAAGATGCGTCACACAGAGGACCTGACGCTTGCGTCCGAGTGCGCGCATTTTCTCCGCTACCGCGTTTGCAACCATGCCCGAGATGCCGGTATCGATCTCATCGAATATCAGCGTTTCGATGCGATCCGCGTCGGACAGCGCCGCCTTCATCGCCAGCATGATGCGCGACATCTCGCCTCCGCTTGCGACTTTGATGAGCGGCTTGACCGGTTCGCCGCGGTTTGCGGACAGCAAAAACATTGCTTCGTCGATGCCGGTTTCGGCAAGCTGCTCCTTCGGAATTTCCGTAAACGCCGTTTCCATTGCGGCATGCGGCATGCCCATGCCGTTCAGTTCCGCGATCGTCTCCCTCATCAGTTTCTTTGCCGCTGCCTTGCGGCGATCGGAGAGTTCCTTTGCAAGTGTTCCGAAGGTATCGACAGCCTCCCGATACGCTTTTTCCAGCGTTTCGATCTGATTGTCGCCGTCGCTCAGGATCCGGTATTCGTTTTCGATCTTCTCCCGGTAAGCAAGGATATCCGCGATCGCGGCGCCGTATTTGCGCTTCAGATTCTGCAAAGCGGCAAGCCGGCTTTCCGTCTGTTCGAGAAGATCGGGATCGAAGCGGAACGCATCGCGTCCGTCACGCAGTTCATAGGCGACGTCCTCCAGAGAATAATACGCTTCATCGGTGCGTTCGGACAGCTTCCGGTAGGATTCGTCAAATTCTCCGATCCGGTTCAGCGCTTCCCGCGCGTCGGTGAGCGTCGAAAGCGCGCCGCCCTCCGAAAACAGCGCGTCGTACGCGGCGTTCAGTCCTTCCGAGATCGTTTCCGCATTGCGCATGCGCAGCCGATCCGCTTCCAGCTGTTCCTCCTCGCCGTCGACGGGAGACACCGCATCGATCTCCTTCATCTGGAATCGGATCGCATCGACCCTGCGTTCGCGTTCCCGAAGTCCGTTTTTCAAGGTTGCAAGCGCGCGTTCCGCCTGCAATGCCGATTGCCGCGCCTCCTCCACGCGCGTTTTGAGCCCGTCGACGTCGCTCTTTGCATACGCGTCGATCAGCTGAAGATGCGTTTCGGGATTCAGAAGCGACTGATGCGCGTGCTGTCCGTGCAGATCAACGAGCAGATCGCCGATCGCCTTCAGCTCCGCCGTACCGACCAGTACGCCGTTCACCCGGCAGACATTTCGACCGCTCAATGAAAGCTCCCGATACAGGACGAGCTCGTCCCCGTTGTCCAGCTGCTGCTCGGACAAATACGCGCGTACCGGCGAATCTGCGGAAAGCAGAAAGGTCGCTTCCGCCGACGCCTTTTCCGCGCCGGTACGAATGCTTTCGCGGCTTGCGCGTTCGCCGAGCACAAAGCTCACCGATTCGATGAGGATCGATTTGCCCGCGCCCGTTTCGCCTGTCAATACAGAAAAGCCCGCATCGAAAGCAATGTCGGACTTATCTATCAAAGCAATATTCGTAACTTGTAAACGAGTGAGCACAACGCCCTCCGTTATTTCATCATTTTCTGGAATTTCTTGATGATATCGGAAACGCTCTTGCCTTCGCGGACCGCGACGAAGACCGTATTGTCTCCCGCAATGGAACCTGCGATCTCAGGCCATTTCATGGAATCGATCGCTTCCGCCGCCACAGCCGCGCTGCCCGCCATCGTCTTCACGACGATCAGATTGCCCGCGGATGTGATCGAAACGACACAGTTGCCGAACAGGCGGATAAAGCGCTCCTGCAGATCGGATTCCGCCTTTTCCACCGTTGCATATTTATACTTGCCTTCGCCGGTCAGCACCTTGATCAGACGAAGTTCTTTAATATCGCGGGAAACCGTAGCCTGTGTCACGCTGAAGCCCTGCGCGCTCAAAAGCGCCGCAAGCTCCTCCTGCGTTTCAATGTTCTCGGCAGCAATCAGTTTCAGGATCATTGCATGTCTTTTCGGTTTCATGACTCCATACCTCAGATTAATTCAGTTTTTCCGATATCAATCGGAACAGATTGCGGTCTCGGAAGGTCATCAGCTTTGTGACCGCTTCAGACCGCGTGACCGTAATGCGGTCTCCGCGCGAGACGGTCAAAAACCGGTCTCCGTCCGCCGCCAGCACGCCTTTTCCGTCCATTGTAACGTTCAGAACGGAATCCATCGAACAGACCATCGGACGAAAATGCAGCGTGTGCGCGCAGATCGGTGTGACCACCATTGTTTCCAGTCCGTCCGCGATGATCGGTCCGCCCGCCGAAAGCGAGTACCCGGTCGCACCCGTCGACGTAGCGACGACCAGCCCGTCTCCGAACAGATCTCCGACGCTCTGACCGTTGATGTCGAGCGCGATCTTGATGACCCCGGAAAACGAATGCTTATAGATCAGAAGGTCGTTGAAGCTGTCGCGCACATGTTCTCCGTTGACGGCGACCGAAAGCATCGCCCTCTCGCCGATCGAGAAATCCCCGTTCCGAAGCATGTGAAGCGCCTGCGAAAACGTATCCTCCGTCCACTCGGTCAAAAATCCGATCCGTCCGCAGTTTACACCGAACAGCGGAAGCCCGTTGCGGCAGGCGATCTGCGCGGTGCGGATGAAATTCCCGTCTCCGCCGACCGCCACAAGCACGGCGTCGTCCTTCCTGTCGGGGATCCCGTCCGTTCTGAGCATCGAGCAGGAAAAGCCCTCCGCTTCGGCAGTTTCCGTCAGCCGTCGACAAACAGGCACAAGCGATGCTTTTCCGGTATGCACCGCAAATACAAGGTGCATAGCGCAACCTCCCACTTGTGAATATTACGGATACATTATACAGTCGCGCAGCAAAAATGGCAAGGAAATTATGAATAAATTTTAACAATTCTTGCCCAATAGATGGGCGTTTTTCACGATTTCCGGGATCGTTCCCGCAATTTTATGCAAAGATGCGTCGTTTTTGGTACTGCTTTTTCGTATGTATAAAAGGAACTCAATATTGCCCTTCGGACCGGTGATCGGTGAAAAAGAAAGCCCGGAAATCTCATACCCGGTCGCGTCCGCAAACGTCAGCATCTCCCGGATCACACGTTCGTGAACGGCGGCGTCCCGAACCACGCCGTTCTTGCCGATCTCCGCGCGTCCCGCTTCAAACTGCGGCTTGATCAGCGCAACGACCTCTCCCTCCTCTGCCATGCTTGCGTACAGCGGCGGCAGGATCAGCCGAAGCGAAATGAAGGAAACGTCGATGGACGCGAATGTGACAGGTTCCGAAAACCAATCAGGCGTCATGAACCGCGCGTTGGTGCGTTCCATGACCGTCACGCGCGGATCGTTCCGAAGCGACCAGTCCAGCTGTCCGTACCCGACGTCGATGGAATACACATGTTTGGCGCCGTTTTTCAGCATCACGTCGGTAAAGCCGCCTGTTGAAGCGCCAACGTCGGCACAGACGCGGTCTTTGAGATCGATCGGGAAGGTCTTAACCGCTTTGTCCAGCTTTAATCCGCCGCGGCTGACGAACGGAATCGCATCCTCAACGACAACGATCTCCGCCTCGCCCGGAATCTCCTGTCCGGCTTTTTCGGCGCGAACGCCGTTTACGCGCACCTCTCCCGCAAGAATCAGCGCGCGCGCTTTTTCCCGCGAAGGACACAGCCCACGCGTCACCATTTCCACATCCAGACGAACCTTTGTCATACTTCCTCCGTCAGTTCCCGAAGCGCTGCCGTCACCGCTTCCTCCGTCAATCCGTACCGTTCACGCTGACGCGATACGGACGCCTGTGCGACCGGTTCGTTCGGCAGCGCGATCGAACGCACGCGGCACGGATTTGCGGACAGCGCAAGCTTTTGTCCGAGCGAAACCGTATTCTCCTCCAAAACCAGAAGCCGTGTTCCGTTTTCACGGAAATACGCGACCATTTCCTGATCCAAAGGCTGCAGAAAACGCGCGTTGACGAGACCCGTTCCGTTCTTTTTGGCGATCCATTTCGCAAGCGGAAGAAGCGTGCCGTGCGCAACGATCACCGTTTTTTGCAGCGGCTCGACGATCTCCCACTGTCCGAAATACAGTGTATTTTTCATAGGAACGTCGGGCAGCGATCCGCGCGGATACCGTACGACCGCCGGCTCCCTGCGGGAAAGCGCCATTTCCAGCATGGCGACCATTTCGTTCTGTGAAGACGGCGAATAAACGACAAGGTTCGGCATCACGGAAAGAAACGCCGGATCGAATATCCCCTGATGCGTTTCTCCGTCGGACCCGACAAGACCGGCGCGATCGATTGCGAACACGACCGGCAGATTCTGCAGACAGACGTCATGCAGCACGGAATCGAACGCGCGCTGCAGGAAGGAGGAATATACGGCAACGACCGGTCTTGCGCCGCCGCGTGCAAGGCCCGCCGCCATCGTAACGGCATGCGCTTCCGCGATCCCGACGTCAAAGAACCGATCCGGATAGATCTTTGCAAACTCCGTCAATCCCGTGCCGCTCGGCATGGCAGCCGTGATCGCGACCAGGTTTTGATTGTCCTTTGCAAGACGGATCATGGTCTCGCCGAACACCTCGGAGCAGGTTTTCTGCCGATCCGGACTGACCTTGCCCGTCATCACCTCAAACGGTGCGATGCCGTGGAATTTTTCCGGATTCTCGACCGCAAACGGATAGCCCTTGCCCTTTGTGGTGATCGTGTGCAGGATCATCGGCTTCTTCAGTTCTTTGCAGCGGCGTAGATATTTCACGACCTTTCGCACGTTATGACCGTCGATCGGTCCGAGATACAGGATCCCGAACTCCTCGAACGGCAGATTCGGCGCAAGAAAACGCTTTGCACGGTTTTTGAAATGCTCCATATGGCGGCTCAGGAACTGTCCGAAGCGGCTTGTTTCGAGCACGCCGGTCAGAGACCGCTTGAACGCGTTGTAGGTGCGGTTCGTACGCATCGACGTCAGCGAATCCTTGAGTCCGCCGACGTTTTTCGAGATCGACATCTGGTTGTCGTTCAGAATGATCAACAGCGGAAGCTTGTCCTGCCCCGCGTCGTTCAGCGCTTCAAACGACAATCCGCCCGTCATCGCGCCGTCGCCGACCAGCGCCACCGCCATATGCGGATCGCCCTTCTGCCGCATCGCGCGGGCAAGACCGAGCGCCGCGGAGATCGCCGTGCTTGCGTGACCCGTATTGAACACATCGTGCTCGCTTTCGGAATACTTCGGAAAGCCCGATATACCGTTCTCCTGCCGAAGCGTAACGAAGACGTCTTTTCTGCCGGTCAGGATCTTATGCGCATACGCCTGATGCCCGACGTCAAAGATCAGCTTATCGTTCGGGCTGTCGAAAACATAATGCATGGCTACGATCAGATCGACCGCGCCGAGACTGGAGGCAAGATGCCCGCCAGTCTTTGAAACATGCTCGACCAAAAAAGCGCGCAACTCTTCGCAGAGCGCCGGAAGCTGCTTTTCGTCCAGCGCTTTCAGGTCCTGTATTCCGTTGACGGTATCCAAAATCGGATAGCTCATGTCAGTTTGTTCTGCTCCGTAAAGATTTGATCAGGGTTCGCAGCGTTTCCGCCGCCTCTCCGTCGAACGGCGCAAGGATTGCGCTTGCCCGCCGGTATTCCGTGTCGATAAATGCTTTGGTTTCTTCCCTTCCGTAGAAGGTTACATAGGTCAGCTTGTTCTCCTGCCGATCCTTTTCCTCGTCAAGCAGGTCGTCCGTCATCTGAAACAGCAGCCCGAGCGCATCGCCGAATGCGCGCATCGCATCCGCTTCGGACGGATCGGAAAGATATGCGCCGGCTGTGCACGCCGCGCGAAACAGCGCGCCGGTCTTGTTGATATGGATCCGTTCAAGCGCTTCCGCACTGCGTTCTCCGAGATTGAGGTCGTCGCTCTGTCCGCTGACCATCGCATACGCGCCTTCAAAGATTGCGCGCTTGGCGTCGTCAAAACCGTTCTGCGACATCAGCAAAAGTCCCGCTTTTGTCAGCAGTCCGTCGCCTGCAAGGATCGCGTTTCCCTCACCGAACCGGACGTGACTGCTCGGCTTGCCGCGGCGCATAACGTCGTCGTCCATTGCCGGCAGATCGTCGTGGATCAGCGAGTAGCAATGGACCATTTCAAGCGCGCACGCAAACGGCATGGCGGTCTCCTCCCTGCCGCCGAGCATCTCGGTCACAAGAAGCAGCAGCTGCGGCCGGATCCGCTTGCCGCCGTCCAGAAGGCTGTACGCCATGCTCTCCCTGAGAAGCGCGGCGGAAGGGTCCTCCGCCATGTATTGCGCAAGCGCGGTTTCGATCCGTTCAAGCCGTTCCATCATTCGTTCTCCTTTTTGAGATCGTTCAGCCGCTTTTCGTATGCGTCAAGTGTCTGTATGCAATCGCGGTACAGCGCTTCGCCCTCTTCAAACAGCGCGATCATTTCTTCGAGCGGAACATTGCCCGCTTCCAGCTTTGCGACGATCGATTCCAGCTGCGCCTGTTTTTCCTCAAAGCTTAATTCCTTCATATGGATCCCTTTCCCGTGATATCCGCCTGCGCAGTTCCGTCCGCAAAGCGGATCTCCACCGTGTTTCCCGTTTCGATCTGTCCGATCTTTGTAACAAGCCGTCCATCCCGGTCCTTGATCAGCGCAAAGCCGCGTTCCAGCGTGCGCTGCGGATCGTAGGCGAACAGCCGCTCTTTCTCGCGTTCCAGCCGATTCCTTTGCTGTTCCGTCATACGCAAAACCGCCTGCGCGATCGCCGTATACGTCTCCTCTGCCTGCTGTCTTTTCTGTTCCAAGGTGCGCCGCGCGCGCATTTGCACGGCGTCGCTCCAACGAAGCTTCAGCCGGTCTTTTTTCGAACGGATCCCGTTCTGCAGCGCGTTCTCCAACCGATTGCCGAGCGTCGAAAGCGAAGCAAGCAGCGCCGCCCTTTCCGGAACCGCAAGCTCCGCTGCCGCCGAAGGCGTCGGCGCACGCAGATCCGCAACGTAATCGCTGATCGAAAAATCGGTTTCGTGTCCGACCGCGGAGATGATCGGGATCGAGCACTTTCTGATCGCTTCCGCAACCGGCGGCTCGTTGAACGGCCAAAGGTCCTCCATGCTTCCGCCGCCTCGACCGACGATCAGCACGTCGCAGCGGCGTTCCGCGTCGGCACGGTCGATCGCGTCTGCGATCTCCTGCGCGGCTCCGGTTCCCTGGACCGCCGCCGGGTAAAAGACGATCGGCATGGACGGAAATCTGCGTCCGATCACGGTCTCAACGTCGTGCCGCGCCGCGCCGCTTGCGCTCGTAACGAGCCCTACCGCCGTCGGCAGGTACGGAATCGGCTTCTTTTGGGATTCGTCGAACCAGCCGAGCCCTTTGAGCTTTTCCTTATATGCCGCAAATGCAGCATAGAGCGAGCCTTCGCCCTTTGCGACCAGCCCGGTCGCCATAAGCTGAAAGCGTCCGTCCTTCTGATACAGTGCGGCACGCCCCGCAAGCCGCACATGCATGCCGTCCTTCGGAATGAACCGCAATCCCTGTACATACTGACGGAACATGACGCAATTCACCGAAGCAAGCTCATCCTTCAGTGTAAAATACAAATGACCGGAAGCATGTCTTTTTACGCCCTGCAGTTCGCCTTCGACCGCAAGCTCCTTGAGATTCGGATCGAAGCCGAGCAGAAGGTCCACATATTCGGTCAATTCATGGACTGTAAATACGGGTTTCATCGCTTCCATAACGCACTCCGATCCGCGCCAATCAATGCGATTCCCACCGCATTGTCCGACGACAATTCCGGTCTGCCGAAATACAGCGTTCCGCGAAACCGTTTCCGCAGCATAGAACGCAGCAGTCCGGAGGACGCTACGCCGCCGCAGACGAGAAACGGCAGATCGCCGTATCGATTTACGGCTTCCGTAAACATTTTGGCAAGCGTCCGCGCAAGGCAGTCATAAACCCCGTACGCAAGTTCCGCATCCGGCACGGTATGCAGAAGCCTTTGCGCGGCGGATTCCGCGCCGGAAAACGAACAATTCGTTCCCTGTACGGCGCTTGCCGGTTTGACATTCTTTTGTTCCGCTTTCGCGGCGAGCGCTTCCAGATGCTTTCCCGCCGGGAACGGCAGTCCGAGCGCAACTCCGACGCGATCGACGAACTGCCCCGCATGCAGATCGGTCGAACAGCCGACCGTTTCGATCCGATACGGTGCGTCGCGATGCGGCTCAACAAGGAGCAGATCGGTCGTTCCGCCGCTGATATGGACCGCAAAGAAGCGTTCGCGGTCCAAAAGCGTTTCGTTTCCGTACAGCGCGGCGCGGATGTGTCCGCTCTGATGGTCTGCGCGGATCAGCGGTACGTCCAGCGCCGCGGCAAGCGTTTCCGCCTGCTTGAGACCGGCTAAAAATACCGGCATATAACTGTTTGGCTTTGCCGTCGGCGACGCGCTGACGCAGACGCAGCGGACGTTTGCTTTCTCGATTGCGGAAAGCAGCTCGCAGAGCAGCGGAGACAGCTGTTTGACATGCTGAAAGAGACCTTCCGACTGTCGAAGCCCGCGATCTCCAAAAGCCACGGAAAGCATCGTCCCCTTTGAAAAGACGATGCTCTTTCCATCCGTACATGCAGCCGAGGTGGTATAGCAGCTCGTATCGATCCCGATGCTCAGCGCCTCATGCATGCTCAATGCACCTTTGCGACAGAACCGAGAATGCCGTTGATGAATCCCGCGGACTTTTCACCGCCGAACTCTTTTCCGAGCTCGACCGCTTCGTTGACGGTCGCGCCGACCGGGATCGCTTTTTCATACAGCAGCTCGTAGACGGCGATGCGCAGGATCGAAAGATCGACCTTTGCGATCCGCCCGATCGACCAGTCCTTTGCGTGCTGTTCGATCTCGGCGTCGATTTCCTCCAAATGCGTGCGGACGCCTTCATACAGGCGATCCGAAAACTGCGCATCCTCTTCGGAAAGTGCGCTGCGTTCGGACTGCTCCAGCACATCCTCAATCGAATCCGCGCCGCCGACCGTCTCCGCATATAGACGTTTCATGGCGATCTCTCTTGACAACGTATGCTTCATACGCGTTTCCCTCTGAAGATGCTGCGGAAGAAATCCTTCACGGCTTCGAGACCGCCGCGGTCGATCATCCGTCCGAAGAAAATTGCGACGGCAACGAACACGGCGACGAGAAGCGTCCACCATCCGATCAGATAGATCATCAAGACGATGATCAGCGCAAGGATGCTGAGGATCACCGCCCATTTATGCTCCTGAATAAACTCTTTCATGATTGATCCTGCCTCCGTCCTGTTCAGATTCTTTTCGGCGAAAGCTCCGCCTGGTCGACCGTAACGTCTATGCTGCCGATTTCCGTTCCGCAGATCGTTCGGATCGCGGTATCGATCTCTTTCTGCAGCGAATGCGTCAGCTCCAGCAGCGATGCCGTCGGTGACGTTATCGCGCGGACCTCGATCCGAATGCTGCTGCCGATCGCATAGACCTTTGTTTTATACTTGATAACGTCGGTTCTGCGTTTCAGGGTTTGCCCGACGATCTCATTCAGCGCCGTGAACGAAACTGCCGTTTCACCGAGCGTATTCTGTTCCAGCAGGGCGCTTGTCCTGCGATTCAAACGATTCCAAATCATTCCGTACAATACGATGACGCCGATCGCCATGCAGATCAAGGCGGCAAGGACCAGGAACAGCGCGGCGGGCATTTCGCGCGCGTTCTGCACGAGCGTCTGCAGGCGTTCCGGCGAAACCGGCCAGCCGACCGTCAGAAGAAGCATGCCCGTACCGAGCATGATCGCCAGGAATGCCAGGATTCCGGATAAGAACCCGACCGTTCGCTTCATGTTACCGTCCTCTTTCCCATGCTTGTCCGCAAAGACCTTGCCGAAGAATACTTCGGCAGGGCGATTATTTGACGCGATTTTCGGGCTTCGGCTGCTCGACCGGCACTTCCTTGGCGAAGACGATCGAGTTGACTGCGATGTTGACCTGAACGACCTTGAGTCCCGTCATCGTCTCGATCGCGTTCTTCACCGCTTCCTGTACGTTGCGGCAGACTTCCTGAATGCGGAATCCATAACGAACGATGATGCTCATATCGACGGCGCACTCGACCGAACCGACCTCGACCTTGATGCCCTTGGTGTAGTTCTTTTTCCCGAGCTTTTCGCCGATGCCTTCAAATGCGGTGCCGCTCATTCCGTAAACGCCGTCCACCTCTGCGGCGGCAAGCGTTGCGATCGTTGCGACGACATCCTCTGCAAATACGATTTTACCGCTGTTCTCTTCGGATTCGATGGTAATATCCTTATATTCGCTCATTTCAATTCCTCCCAAGCTTTCAAATTGCTATATACGGAAGTAGTATACCATCCTTCTTCCAAAAAGTAAACCCATCAAAGTGATTTCTCTCTCAAAGGGTCGTGCTGATCTTGACGTTCTCGGCGCTCTTTCCCGTTTCACGAAGCACGATATCCAGGATCTGCGCGACCTGTTCGTCGTTCAGCGAATCGGCACCGACGACCACGCTGATGTTGCCCTTATGGATCGAAACGATGACGTCCGTAAAGCCCTTTGCGCGGACAAGGTTTTCAACCGTCAGCTCGGTTTCCATGGCGTTGACGAGCTCCAGTTTCTGCTTCTGTGCGTCCGAAAGCGTTTCCGTATCCGCACCCTGCGCGACGATCGCATCCAGATAAGCAAGCTCCCGGGTTCGCACCGAGTCCCGTTCATCGCGATACGCCGCAAAGAAATCCGTCTGAGTCCCGTTCTGCGCGGAAACCTGCGCAACCTCCGGCGCACGCTGCGCGCCGGTCTGTGCGGTCTGATCCTTCTCCCTGTTTACGAGGATGTTCGTCACGACCGCCGCGGCGAGCAGCAGGCACAGCCCGACCGCCGTCAGCACGCGCTTGTTCAGCCATTTTCCGTAACGTCGAACCAGTTCTTTCATAGTTAACCTCCTGAATTTCATATTGGATCAAGGTCCTGCAAAGGACATTTCAAACACCTCAATGCGGTCGATCGGAATCCCCGTCGCCGCATGCACCGCCGCTTCGAGCTTTTGACGAACCGAGAAGTCCGACGCTCCTTCCGCTACGACGATCACGCCGCGGATCAGCGGTTCCTTCTCATACAGCACAATCGGCTGATGTCCGTTTCCGGTTTCGACTGTCGCGGGCTCGGTGACCTCGCGCACCGAGCGCGAGGTCTCGGTTCCCCCCGTACCGTCCGCGTTCCTTACGTCCTCATCGGTCTGCCGTACGGTTGCGGTGACGATCTCCCCGTTCGTCTCATACGTTACGAGCACATCCACCCTGCCCGCGCCGCGGATCTTTGACAGCACGTTGATCAGTTTCTGCTCCAATGCGTCGCGCCCGTCCGCCTTCTCTTCGGCGGACTCCGTCGGCGCAGCCGTCTTTTTCGGCGTCCCTCCGCATGTAAGCCCGCTCCCGATCAGATAGAAAAGGACGGCGGCAAGTCCGACAGCCGCATAGAGGACATAGGTCAGTGCAGGATGTTTTTTCACTTGGGACTTCCACCATGCAGCCGGCGTTCCGCCGTCCTTCTTTTGCATTATAGTCCTCCTCTCATTGCAATATGCCTGCGATCTGTTCCGCGACCGTTCCGATAAACAGCAATCCGATCGCCGCTCTTGCCGCCTTTCTCACGCCGGACTGTGGGATCGCGTGCTCACAGAGCGCCAATGTCAGCCCATACGCCGCAAGCATCAGCACCGTTTTGACGATCCGTTCCATTTCAGCCTCGCATTCCGATCACCGGCGCCAGCATCAACAGGGACATTGCAAGCGCAGCAAGCTCGCAAAGCAGCAGGATATGCAGCGTATCGCCCATGCCTCTGAGCAGTTCCGCATACGGTTTTCCGGACAGCGGCTCGGACAGCAGCGCCGACGCGCGCAGACTGCAGCGCGTCAGAAAAACAGAAACCACGGGTTTTGCCGCAATCAGAATCAAAACCGTGCAGCCCGTCAGTCCAAGCGCGTTTCTGATCAGACGCATGCACTGATACGCGGCGTCGACGGATTCCGACAACAGGGATCCGATCGCGGGAATGCTTCCCGCCGCAAGCTTTGTCGTTTTCATCAGCAAGCTGTCCGCGCTTGCCGCCGCGACCGAACGGACCGTCGTGACGATCAGATAGACCGAGCACGCCGTTGTCAGAATCCACTTTGCCGCCCGCTGCATCAGGCGTCCGACCGACGACAGCCGTCCGATCCCGTTCACGTCGAGCGTCAGCAGCACGCCGCCCGTGATCGCAAGCGGCGCAGCGCAGGTCTCGATCAGCCGCAGAACGACGTCGTTCAGCAGCGCATGGGACACGGGCAGCAGCAGCGCGGTGTTTTCAAGTCCGGTGAGGGTCAGATATCCGACGATGACCGGCAGCAGCAGTTCCGCGGTATGCTCCAGCGCCGTGATCGCGGAAAAAGCGGAACGGATCCCCGTCATGGAAACGACGAGGACGACTGCCGAAACGCCGATGCGAAACGCCGCGCCTGCCGTTTCTCCGACAGGCGAAGCTTCGGAAATCCCCTGCAGCGCCGCGCCGAATGCCGCGAGCCCGACGAACAGCGCCGTTCCGGCAAGCAGCGAACCGAAGGACGGCTTCAGCGCGGAGACAAGATCGCGCGCGCAAAGGTCTGCGGCAAACGGCTTCTGCAGATTCGCAAGCGAAGTCAGGATTTCGGACGGAAGCGCAACTCCCTCCATGCCGTTTTCCGAAAGCCATGCGTCCCACTCCGAAAGGTCGACCGACTCAAGCAGCGCTTCGACCGCGTCCTGCGTCTCATCCCGTTCCGAAAACAGAAACAGCGGAAGAAGCAGCGCAAGCAGGACAAGTGCCGTCCGCTTCATGAAGCCGCCTCCCGGATCAGCATGGCGCCGGTCTTCAACAGCGTCACAAGCGTCGGCAGCGTGCAGGAAAGGATCAGGATCCTGCCGCCGGTCTCCAGCGCTCCGGCAATCGCCAACTGCCCAGCGTCTTTGGAAATATTCACCCCGAAATCGGTGAGATACGCAATGCCGATGATCTTCAGGACCGTTGTGAACAGATCGGAGGTCACGCCGTATTCCGCGCAAACGGCAGTCAGCGCGCCCGAAATGCCGGTGAATCGGATCAATCCCTCCAACAGCAGCAGTACCGTTGTCGCTCCGCCGATCAGAACGGCATATTCCCGACGCAGGGAGCGCATCTGGATCGCCGTGACGGACCCGATCAGCGCGATCAAAACAAGCCGCTCCATATCAGTACAGAGAAAACGTCTGCCGCACCGTTTCCAAAAGGGAGGCGATCATCGAGAGAACGAGCATCGTGGCAAGAACCAGTCCCGCGATCGCCGCGACGGTCGCAAGCTCTTCTCTTCCGTTCTGACGAAGCAACTGCACAATGACGGCGACCAGGATGCCGATACCGGCAATCTTGAAAAGCAGATTGATATCCATATCACTCCTACAGCAGCAGAATGGCAAGTCCGGCGCCGGTCAGAACGCCGGAGATCCGGAGCACGCGCGCCTGCTTTGCTTCCGTCTCGGCTTCCGCCACCGCGCGTTCCAGGATCGGCATCAGATCCTCCGTGCGCTTGATCAGACTGCCGCGCGCCGCGCCCGACAGCCCGTTCAAAAAGGACCGTACCTCATTCTGCACATTCCCGTACCCGTTGAGCACCTCCGACGCACGCTCCGCCGCATTCGCTTCTTTTTGCCCGGCGCATAGCTGCTCAAGATAGATGCGAAGCATGCGGGAAAGCGTTCCGTCCCCTTCCTCTGCGATCTCCGTCAGCGTGCCGCTGCACGTTATGATCCGTTCCGAAAACCGCGAAAGCTCGTTCCGCAGCGACTGCAGCATTCGCAGCCGCGCTGTTTTTTTCATACCGAGACGGATACCGATCATGCAGCACAGTCCGAACAGCATAGCGATCCCGACCGTCTTCACGGCATATTCCCCTCTATGCGCGTTCCGTCGCCGCGGCAGACGCCGACGCACTGCCCGACGCCGCGCAGGGTCACGATCCGCTCGAAAACGTGTTCTTTAAGCAACAGCCGGATCGCGGGGCGAAGACGAAGCTCTCCGATCGAAGCGCCGTGCGCCGTTGCAAGCACCGTTACGCCCTTTCCTCTTGCATCCAACAGGGCTGCGGCGTCCCTTGCCTCATTCAGCTCATCCATCGCCAGAATGTCGGGAGAAAGCGTGGAAACGATGCGGGTCATGGCATCCGCTTTGGAAACGCCGGAAATGACGTCCGTTCGCATGCCGAGATCGAACGCGATCGAACCGGAAGCGTCTCCGGACAGCTCGAACCGCTCATCCGCAACGCCGACGCGCGAAGGACGTACGCCGTACAGTCCATCCGAATTGATGCGGATGAGATCGCGCAGAAGCGTTGTTTTGCCGCATCCCGGCGGGGAGATCAGGATCGTGGACAGAAAGGTATTCTGCTCCACAAGATCCTTGAGCAGCGGCTTTGCGCAGTCCTTGACCTCCCGAACGATACGGACGCAGACGCCGGAAACGGAGGAAAATCCGAGAACGTTGTCGTCTGTACGGACCATTCTGCCGGACAGTCCGACCCTGCATCCCGCGACCGTAATAAAGCCGTCCCTGCGTTCATGCTCCCATGCGTACGCGGAGAACGACGTCAGCCGCGCGGTGAACTGCCTGAGCTCCTCCGCGGTGATCATCGGCGTGCCGTTGTTTCCGTACACGATGCGGTCGGCGCCGTCGAACACGAGCTCCAAAGGCGCGTCGCGGCGCAGACGGATCTCCAGGATCGGCGCGTCGTCATCGAGCCGTTCCAGTACCTCCGCAACACGCTTCGGCATCATCGGCGTCCATTGTTTCTTCCAGTGTTCCATGCTCGTCCCTCCCGGTTTTATCTCTATGCATGGATGGACACGAATATGAAAACGCCGTCCGACGATCTCCGTCGAACGGCGTTTGATATGCGGTTTATAAGAGTTTTCGGAACGCAAGTCCCGTGGTATGCGGCGTCTCCGGCGGATCGCCTGCAGCAGCCGAGCGAATCAGCGAGCGCGCTTCCTCTCCGGATTCGATCGTAAGATAGACCGCATAGAAATCCAGCGGCGGCAGTTGCTTGTCGCACAAATACAGCGGAACGCTGTTCAGCAGCGTGGAGTACCGGCGTTCGCGGCAAAAAAGCGGAAACGCTGCGCTCTTGCGGTCGGTCACGACCGGACGTCCCTCACAGTGCGCGCAGCCCTTGTCGCTTCGCGCAGGGCAGGATCGCAGCTGCATCAGCGGCAGCCTTCCCGCAACGATCATGCCGAGCGGCAGCGCGCTCTTCAGATCGCGGATCTTCGGCGCGGAAAGCTCGAATGAAACGATCTGTGCTGCAACGCCCATCGCGCGATACGCTTCGATTGCATCGCTGTTGGTCACGTTGAGTCCGAACCCGCCGATTGGGGTTAACCCCGCCTCCTTTGCCATGCGGACGGCGCCGATGTTTTCCGCAAGCGCATAGACCAAACCCCGGTCTTTCAGAATCCGCAGAGTCTCGGATATCCGCGGTTCCTCGTCCGGATAAACCAGGATCGGAATCTCGCCGACGGCGCGGTCGGTGATCCATTCCGGATGCGCCGAAAGTACATCGATCGGAAAGCTGTAATATGCGATCGAAGGATCGTCCGTAAACTGCTCTGCGGAAGCAAACCGTACGCAGAGCTTCGGCTCAGCCGTTCTCGGTTTGCCGGCAATCGAAAGATCGGGCGTTTCGATCGTTCGATCCGGAGCCGCCGCGCGCGCCTCATACAGCGCCGCAAGCGCATTTCGTCTCAATGCATTCAGTGCAGACGCCGGGAGCATCAGGTTTTCGCCGATCTCGCTTTCAAGCGCGTCGACCGAAAAAGGCGTGCCGCCCGTTTTCCGAAGATTCTTCTGCACCGATTCTTCGGTCAACGGCGTACGGATCGCCGTTTCGGGGATCTCTCCCGTCACGGATACAGTATGGGATCCGTCGCCGACCGTAAGCTTTGCGGGCGTTCTGGCCGTGATCTGTATACGCATCGAGACCGGAACGTCGTTTCTCGGTCCCCTGTAAAGATTGCGGATCTCGGAAAGAACGGCCTGCGCGCGCTTTGCGTCCTCCTGTGTGCGCACGCCGAACATGGTATGATTGCGTTTGCCGGTATAGTATCCCTCGGTGAAGCCGCCGCGGGAAAAAACGTCGCGCAGCATCTGTTCGGAATACGGTTCTCCGTCGCGCACGCGTCGAACGGCGTCGACGGCTGCGGCAACGTACTCGGGCGATTTGAGCCTTCCTTCGATCTTCAGCGAAGAAACGCCGATCTCGCGGTAGACGCCGTAATGCGCGATATGCGACATATCCTTGAGCGAAAGCGCATATTCCGCGCCGTTGCAGACAAACGGAAGCCTGCACGGCTGCGCGCACATGCCGCGGTTGCCGCTGCGCTCGCCGAGCATCGCGGACAGATAGCAGATGCCGGACGCGCTCATGCAGAGCGCGCCGTGAATGAAGCATTCGAGTTCGGCGGTCGTCTGCTCGCGGATCCTTCGGATCTCGTCGATCGAAAGCTCGCGGGCGAGCACAACGCGGGAAAAGCCCAGATCCTCCAGCATTCTGACGCCGACGGCATTGTGGACCGCCATCTGCGTCGATCCGTGCAGCTCCAGTGCCGGACAGATCTGCTTTGCAAGGCGCATGACGGTCAGATCCTGCACGATGATCGCGTCCGCGCCGGATGTCGCAATCTCCGTCAGCGTATCCGCAACGCTTTTTCGTTCTTCATCACGCACAAGCGTATTGACCGTTACATGCACGTTCACGCCGTGCGCATGGCAAAAACGGACCGCTTCCGCGAGGCGTTCTCCCGTAAACTGTCCTGCGTTCCGCCGTGCGTTGCATGCGCCCGCGCCGAAATAAACCGCGTCCGCGCCTGCGTATACCGCGGCTTCGAGCGATCCTTCCGTTCCGACCGGCGCCAGTATTTCCGGATTGTCGGCATTCTTTCTTCTCATATATGCCATTATACCGACCCGAATCGCGTTTTGCAACCGCATTTTTCTCTTGCCAACGGAACGCACATTTGGTAGAATAGGAGCGAATTGAACGGAGGAAGCCATCCATGGAAGAACAATTGGAAAACGATCGGAACAACACGCCAAAGACCGCAGCTCCCGCAGATAAACCGAAGAGAAAACGCCGTCTCGGCGATCGCTCCGACGGCTATCGTCTGCGTTCGCTGCAGCCGATGTCGAAGGTCTCGCCTTACATCATGCCCAACCGTTCCGGCGCAAGCGTGTATTTCCACGAATCGATCGAGATCACCGAAGCGGAAAACTATATCCGCAAGAAGAGAAACCAGGGGCTCAAAGGCTTCGGCATGATGCATCTGCTCCTTGCCGCCTATGTGCGGGTCATTTCTCAGCGTCCGGCGGCGAATCGATTTCTCTCCGGTCAGCGCGTGTATTCGCATGACGACGACATCATCGTCTGCCTTACCATCAAGCGGGATATGACGCTGGAAGCGGAAGAAACCATCGTGAAGGTCCATTTCTCGCCGACCGATACCGCCGACGATATCTACGCAAAGCTGCAGAAGCTCATCGACGAAAACCGCGACGCGAATCCGGACAGCAATTTTGACAACACGGCGAAGATCTTTAATTATATCCCCGGTCTGATGCTAAAGAACGCCATTTGGCTTCTGAAGGTGCTCGATTATTTCGGTCTGATGCCGAAGAGCCTGATCGAGATCAGTCCGTTCCACGGTTCGATGTTCATAACCTCCATGGGTTCGCTGGGCATTCCCCCGGTCTATCACCATCTCTATGACTTCGGCAACATCCCGGTCTTCCTGTCGTTCGGCGCAAAGTACAAGCAGACCGAGCTCAAGCCGGACGGAACGCCGGTGCAGCGCAAGTACATCGACTACAACATCGTCTGCGACGAGCGGATCTGCGACGGGTTCTATCTTGCTTCGTCCTTTAAGCTCTTCAAGACATATTTCCGCAACCCGCATGTGCTGGACGAAAAGCCTGCGACGGTATTCCACGATGTCGACTGATCGGCGAAAAAAGAAACGCGGCGTCCTGCGAATCGATCGGATCAAGCTCATCGAATACGGCTGCATCGCTCTGGTGATCGCGCTGTTTGCGGGGCTGGCGATCCTGTACGGCAGAAAGGACCGCAGCACGGTCCCGCCCGAGCCTGAATCCACGCCCACTCCCGCTCCGACCGATGACCGTTCGATCCGCGGAAAGAACATTCTCGATGCGATCGAAGGTTCTTCGTTCGATCTCGTATATCTGCAGGATCATTACGACCTGACGAACGAAAACGGCGTTGCGATCGAGCTGCGCATGCAGTCTGACGATACCGGATTGCAGCGGCTGTCCCTTGAAACGCCGCTGTGCGCCGATCCGGAAGAATCGGGAGCGATCGCGGATACTTTGAAAGCGCAGAACAAGGACGCTGTCAAAGCGCTGCGGGATCTGCTCGATCTCATCATGCCGGTCCTGCGCCGTACGGCGTCGGACAGCGATACGATCGTGAAGCGCTGCAGAGAGGTCGTAAACAGCGGAGAGCCGTATTCCAAGCATTTGGGACAGTTCAGCGTGCGCATTCTATCCGACCCGGAAGACATTCCGCAAACCGTTACGATCGATTTTATCCACGATCCATAAAAACAGCTGCCCGTTTCGGCAGCTGTTTCATATCTGTTCGGGAGGAGTCCATATGCGACATATCTTAATCGTCGGCAGCAACGGCGTCGGCAAATCCACTTTGATCCGCTCGCTGCTTGCAGCGATCCCCGCGCCGGTCGAAGGCGTCCTGACAAAAAAGGCTGCGCCGGGTCCGGATGGGTTCTGTCCCGTCTGCATCCGTTCATACCACGCGTCGGAACAATTCGGCGAGGAGAACCGCGTCGGTCTGTGCCGGGAAGGACAAAGCATTGCGTTTCCGGAGGTGTTCGATCGGTTTGCCGAAACGATGCAATTTTCACGGAACGGCGTGATCGTGTTCGACGAACTTGGGTTTTTGGAAAGCGGCGCGCCTCTCTTTACCGAAGCGGTGCTTCGTACGCTCGATGAGGCGCCGATCGTGATCGCCGCGGTGCGGGATAAGCAGACAGCGTTCCTCAACGCGGTGCGCGCGCATCCGCGCGCCGATGTGTATCCCATCGATCCGGAAAACCGCGACCGTCTGCGGGAACAGCTTCTTTCCGATCTTCCGAAGCTGCTTCCGGGGCTGTTCTGATCATTCTGCTCCGTCGATTTCCGGACTGTTCTCTCCGCGCGACTGCTTCAGGCGCATCCGATCCCAAAGGCCGTATTTTTCCGTGTTGGTAATCGCGTGCATCATCTTGATATCGGCGTCCGGTACGATCGTACAGAGATACTTGATCAGCTCCTTCGCCTCCTCGCGCTTCGTATTGCCGGCGACATCGCAGTTCGGCGGCAGGATCGGAAGCTCCATCTGCTTTGCAACCGACAGACAGTACTTCTCGGGAACGTAGATCATCGGTCGGATCACGGTAACGTCGCTTCGGGAAAGGTATGTGATCGGCGCGAACGTATTCATTCTTCCCTCGTACAGCATTGACATCAAAAATGTTTCGAGGACGTCCTCACGGTTGTGTCCGAGCGCGACTTTATTGCAGCCGCGCTGTTTTGCGGCGTTGTTCAGAGCGCCGCGCCGCAGCTTTGCGCACAGCGCGCACGGCGAACGCTCCGCGCGGTATTCAAAGACGACCTTGCCGATCTCGGTCGGTATCACTTCAAACGGGATCCCGATCCGTTCCGCATACGCGCGGATCGGCGCGGTGTTCTGGTATTTCAGTCCGAGGTCCAGCATCACGGAGATCACGTCGAATTGCGTGCGTGAAAAGCGCTGATACAGCTTCATTGCCTGCATCAGCAACAGGGAATCCTTTCCGCCGGACACGCCGATACAGATCCTGTCCCCGTCTTCAATCATTCGGAATTTCTCATCCGCGCGGCGTATGCTGCCTAAGATACGTTTCATGCCCATTTCCTCCGGTTTTTCAGTATACCGTAGATTCGGATCGGTGTAAAGCATGAAATATGCGTTATAAATGTAAAGGAAGAATGAAATAATGACGGAAAGATTGCGATTTCGATGTTTCTTTGCTATACTGAATAAGATTGTTGGGAGGCATTTATGAGCTTTACGGATATTCTGCTGATCGGCGTCGGGCTGTCGATGGATGCGTTTGCGGTATCCATGTGTCAGGGCGTTTCCATGAAAAAACTCGATCTTCGCCGTGCAGCGCTGATCGCGCTGTTTTTCGGCGGATTTCAGGCATTGATGCCGCTCCTCGGCTTTGCGCTCGGCTCGACCTTCGCTTCCGCTGTTACGATCGGTCCGTGGATCGCCGCCGCGCTGCTGTTCATTCTCGGCGTCAAAATGCTGATCGAGGGCATTCGCGATAAGGACGAAACGCCTTCGGAAGCCGGAACGATCGGTCGCCTGTTCGTCCTTGCGATCGCAACCAGTATCGACGCCTTTGCGGTCGGCGTTTCCTTCTCAATGCAGGAAGGCATCGTTTGGTTCGGAACCGGGACCAGCATTTTTACCGCCATCGTTCTGATCGGCGTGACGACGTTCGTGCTTTCCCTGATCGGCGTTATGATCGGAAACCGATTCGGATTGAAATATCACCGCGCCGCAACGATTCTCGGCGGAGTCATTCTTGTTCTGATCGGCGTCAAAATTCTGTTGGAGGCGCTCGGCATTCTGCCCGATTTCCTGCGTTGTGATACGGTATCCGCTGCAATTGCCCTGCATATCATTTGTTTATGAAAAGAATTGTATTAAAAACTTTCATTCCCGCCGTTCTTCTCATCCTGGTCCTGATCGCTTTGGCGGTCGTGACCGTATACGCATTGACGCTGAAAGACCGCTCCGATGTGAAGAACGCGTCGATTCCTTCCGCCGCAGAGCCTTCCGCATCCGCCGTACCCCTGCGCACAGCCGTCCCCGCAACGCCTTCCCCGGCGCCGACGGTCGAACCGATCCTTGCCGAAGCGTATGATGCGGACGACTCCGAAGCCGTTCAGCCGCCTTTCTGGTCGGACGGGGTCCTGTTCATCAACGATACTTATCGCAGTCCGAACGTTTCCGTCACCCTTACGGTCAAAGAGGATTCGGAGCTGTTCAACAAGAATCTGATCTATTATGTCGCGGATGTTCGGGTTTCGGACGTTACGCTGCTTCGGACCGGCTGCAACAGCGGCAACTTTAAGCGTGCAGGACACGGCGAGTTCGGCTCCATCGCCAAAAAAGAAAACGCTTTGGTTGCAATATCCGGCGATTACTGCCCCGCGCTCATCATTCGGAACGGCGAGCTGTATCAAAGAAAGATCAGCGATAACGATATTTGTCTGTTACTCAAAAACGGAGAAATGGTCACGATGAGCAGTCAGGAAGCCAGTATCAAAAAGATCATGGCAATGGATCCCTGGCAGGGCTGGCAGTTCGGTCCCGCTCTGATCGATAAGAAGGGAAATCCGATCAAAAGCTTCCCGGACGTCGGCATCACCGTAACGAATCCCCGCAGCTGCATCGGCATCATCGAACCGGGGCATTACTGTCTTGTCGTCGTGGACGGCAGGCAGAAGGCATCCCGCGGGGCAACGCTTCCCGAGCTTGCCAAGCTCATGAAGTCGCTCGGATGCACGCAGGCATACAATCTTGACGGCGGCGCTTCAGCACATTTCTATTGGAAGGACACGACGCTCAACCGCCCCAGCGGAGGCGGACGCGTCGTTGCCGATATCGTTTATATTGCGTACGAACCGTATCCCGAATCCCGGTTCTACTGCGGAAAGGCAGGTCTTGCCGAATGAAGCGCACGCTTTTGATAACGTGTCTTGTTTTTGTTCTTCTGTTTTGCGCCTGCGGCGGACTGCAGACAGTTGCAGCAACGCCGGAACCGACCGCAACTGCCGTGCCGGAACCGATAGCGGAGGAAGAGCTGACGCTTGTCACGCCGGAACCGACGCCCACGCCCGAGCCTCCGACGCCGACGCCCGAGCCGACGCCGACGCCGGAACCGACGCCCACTCCCACCCCGTCTCCCACGCCGGAGCCGGAAGGTCTGATCGGATGGAGCGTCGGCGGTTTTGTCCCGCGCGAGGAGCAGCGGATGACCGAAGAAGAGTATACCGGTGAGAATCTGCATTTTACCGTATCCGCAGTTACCGACAACGAGCTGTTTCATCACCGTCTGACCTATTACGTCGTCGATATCTATCTGCGCGACATCCGTTGCCTGCGCACGGCAGCGGCAAAGGATTTCAAATCCAAAGACCGCGATACGGTTTTAAAGATTGCCAAACGCGTTGATGCGCTTGCCGCAATCTCGGGGGACATGTTCAACGCGCACAATCATCAGCTTGTCATTCGCAACGGCGAGATCTACGACACCAAAACCTATGACGACTGGGAGGTCTGCTTCCTGTACCTCGACGGGACCATGGAAACAATGACCGTGGACGCGTATAAGGCGAACGGTCCTCAGAAGGATGTTTGGCAGGCATGGGAGTTCGGTCCCTCGCTCCTCGATGAAAACGGACAGGCGATGACCGCATTCCCTCATTCCAAGGTCAAGCCGCTCAATCCGCGCTGCGCGATCGGATACTATGAACCGGGACATTACTGCTTCGTGACCGTCGACGGACGGCAAAAGCATTCCGACGGGCTTGAAATGAAAGAGCTTTCCAAGCTGATGGAAAAGCTCGGCTGTAAGATCGCATTCAATCTGGACGGCGGCGAATCCGCTTCGCTCTACTGGAACGGCGGTATTTTCAGCAAGCCCAGCAACGACGGCCGCGAAATGGCGGATATCGTTTATCTTATCGACTGGCAGGACGAAGATTCTTCCCTGTAAAAAAGAGTAAAAAGCAGCGGCGGTTTCGATCGGAAACCGCCGCTTATTTTACAGTTTCATTTCCAGATATCTTCGATAGGTCGTAAACCCGACCGCTTCATAGAACGCAAGCGCCTCTTGATTGAACTCCCACATATTGAGTTCGATCCGGTCGAAGCCACGCTCCTTTGCAACGTCGCGGATAAACGTGATCAGCTCCGTCGCCGCGCCGGTTCTTCTGTATGTCTCATCCACACAAAACTCATCGACGTCCAGATACTCACGTTCACGCATAAACGGATTCTCCGGCTTGCGGATATGATGCAGAATCGCAAAGCCGCAGATCACCCCGCTGCGTTCATTAACGACGATCTCCTGTTCCGGATCGTTCCAGACGGTATGGATATGATCGGCAAGCTCCTTGGAAAAGCCGGGCTTGAAGATCTCCGGCTTTCCAGCCACATGCAGATCGTTTACTTGCTTCCGAAGCTCGTTTACGCGATCGAGCTCATGTTCTTCTGCAAACCGTACCATGTTCCCTCCTGTCAGCTCCGCATAAATCCACAGCATCCAAGCTCCGAAAGCGGACGGAATCCCAACGCCCGATAGAACGCGACCGTTTCCGGCGTATCGTCGGTCACAAGTTCGATCTGACGGACCCTGCGAAACCGTGCAAGAGCCTCCCGCACGAGCGCCGTGCCGACGCCCTTGCGCTGATGCGCGGGATCCACGAGAATATCCTGAATGAATACGATCGTTTCCCCGTCGCCTGTCGCGCGAAGAATGCCGATCAGCTCCTCCCCGTCATATGCCGCAAGAACGAGCAGCGATTTCATAAAGCCGCGTTCCAGCACAGGAAGATCATCCGTGTACGCGTTCCAGCCGACGGAAGCATACAGACTTTCGATCTCTTCTTTATGAAACACACCATATTCCCGGATCTCCATGGAACCACCTCTGACAAATCATATCATGAAGCAAGAGCAAAAGCAACTCCGACTGCTGATTTCGCTGCGAACGCCGGATCAAAGCAGCACGAATCGCCGCCGGTCTGAGAATACAAAAATCGCCGCAAGCAAAGCCTGCGGCGATGTGGTCGAGGCGACTGGATTTGAACCAGCGGCCTTTTGGTCCCGAACCAAACGCGCTACCAAACTGCGCTACGCCTCGACATTGGAGCCAAAGAGGGGACTCGGACCCCTGACCTACGCATTACGAGTGCGTCGCTCTACCGACTGAGCTACTTTGGCGGACCTTTTCTATTATAGCAGACAATCCGTTTCTGTCAAGTCCAATTATCTGTTTTTTTCTGTATATTATTGTGAAGACTTTTTGAACGCGGCTTGCTGTTTTTTTCGTGACAATACGCCGGGTTTATGGTATGATACACAGGAATCAATACAGAAAGAAGGCTTTTTATGAAGCGCATTCCTCTTTTCATCTGCATTCTGATACTTGCTGCTCTGTTGCTGACCGCCTGCGGCGGCAATCGCGGCGGGTCGCAGGATCGTGTCATCGAGCAGTCCCTCGTATGGAATCTCGGCGAACGCTATCCCCTTACCTACAGCACCTTGAGCTACATTGCAAGCTATGAGTCAAACGGAGAGATGTTCACGCTTGCGGTCAAAAGAAACGCCAAGGAAACCGGTATGTCCAAGAACGTCAAGGAATACCGAAACGTTGACGGTATCGTCTATGCGCTCTGCGAAAGCGAAGTGAAGGATGCGAACGGCAATGCGCCGTATACATATTACGAGTGCTACACCGGACGTTTCCGCTATCTGATCGGCAGCGATACGGGACTGGTCCATATGGAAACCATCCTCTCGGTGGACGATGCAATTGCTTTGATCGCCGCGCCGGAATCACCGAAAGGCAGTATAAAGCTTCTTGAGTCCGAATGGAATGCGCAGTACCGCACCGATGTATCCAATCTCGATATTCTGATCCGACCGAACGATAAAGGCGCTTTGACACGGTCGCTGTCCTCGTCCTATCAGCCGCAGACGGAGAACGGAGAAACCTTCTATGTTCCTGCGTCCGACGATGAGATCGTCTACACCGACGGCGTCCATTCCGTGCAGATCCGACAGATCAACCGTTCTGCGGACAATATTCCGAACTATCACACACTGGCCGAATGCAAAGCGATCCTTGCTCTGCTCGGATCCGATTGATACACCGTCGAGCGGGTCACAGCATAGACCCGTCTGAAATTCTCGGGAGGCTTTGACGCCTCCCTTTTTTGTTGCAATCCGGATCGGACCGTTCTCCGCATAAATCATAGTCACATATCGCAAATATGCGGTATATCGCGTATATGTTTAATTATGCGCGACATAAATCAACATATTCATAAATTATCCCATTATACTTTACACCTTGTTCATATTTAGTTCAAGTATTATTCATACTTTTATCGCGCTTTTTTGTCGTTTCGGACATAAATTTCTGACAATTCTGACATATTTCTCCTTTATACTCTAAGCCAGATACAAGAAAGGAGATTTTTGTGATGAGTAACTTGGAAATGAAGAAATTGTATCGCCGGATCGAACGTGCATCCCATCTTCGGTCGTATGTCTTTTATCGGAAGCTTGCCGCTCTGCTCTGCAGCTTATTTTGATCGGAACGCATAAGCGCCGGGTCCGTGTTTACACGCCGCGCTGTTTCCCTCTGTTTTTTCACGACAAAAAAAGAAGCGAATTGATCGCTTCTTTTTGCTTTCCATATTCGTTCAGTGTCCGATCTTCCAAGGCAGCGGGAGCATAAACTCCTCGTTCTTTTCATCGAAGGGATAGTATTCCTCGCGGTTGTTCGGATCGTCAAACCGGTTATAATCCTCCAGGAGCGGCGAGTAGGTCAGATTGCGCATCGTTCCTTCCTTCTCGTCGATCTGTATCAGCCGCAGATACCCGCCGCCGCCGTCGTGCAGCGACGCCTGGTAATTGAACAGCATCTGATAGACCGTCCGGTCCTCTCTCCCGTCCCCGTCGTCGTCAAACGATTCCGGGAAGCAATAGGAGCCGTATTTGTGTCCGCACAGCACCATGTACAGATTCGGTGTCTTTTTTACCACGCGTTTATACCACTTTTCGCCGTCCTCGGACAGCGTCAGCTTCTTGGTATAATAATCATGCAGGCAAAGTACCCCGACGCGCTCCGGATACTGTTTGAACACGTTTGCAGCCCATTTGATCGCCTTATCGTTCGGTTCAAAGCCCATATAGACAAACAGGTAATCCGTTTCTCCCGCCGTCAGAAGATCGTAATGTCCGCGATTGTTTTCAAAGCTTTCGCCGTACCACGGCTTATCCCGATATCGCTTTTCTCCGAATCGCTCGCAGAACGTCTTGTATCCGATCGGCGCTGCCATATCGTGATTGCCGGCAAGGACGCCGTTCGGGATCTCGTCGATCATCGCCTGTGCCTTGTCCGCAACGTCCCATTCGGATTCCAGATCGGTATTGTGCACAAGATCGCCTGTATTGATGATGTACGCGAGCCGCATCTCCTCCCTGTGATCGCGCAGAAAGGACGTCATTGCATAATACGTCTCGGGAAACATCTTGGAGTAATGCTGCGGATCGCTCATCCATGCGATCGTATAGACGCCTTCCGGCGCGTCATACTTCTGCTGCGCCGGCGTCGGCTCCTCCGTCGGAACGGTCGTCGGTTCTTCGGTGGGCATCGGCGTTTCCTCCGGCGTGGGCGGAACCGTGGTCATTGCCATGACCTCCGACGGGTGTTCCGAAACCTGCACGACGATCTCTTCCGTTCCGATATCCGGCGCGGCGGTTTCCGTCGGCGGCGTTTCTGCCTGCTGTCTGCAGCCTGTCAACAGCAGCACTGCAAAAATCAACAGCACGATCAAGCGAATACGCTTCACTGCACTTCCTCCGAGCATTCTTTGCTGTATCGTATCACGATTGGAAAAGTCTGTCAATGATGCGGCATACGGTTTGATTCCGTTCCGCGACGGACAGACTATTATGCGGAGGTGATCCTGTTGCAGAAAGTTGAGATCACAAGCATAGATACTTCAAGACTGCCGAAATTAAAGCCCGACGAGCTGTATGCGCTGCTGAAACGCGCAAAAGAAGGCGATGCGGACGCGCGGGAGCGTTTTATTTATTCCAATCTGCGGCTTGTCCTTTCCGTCGTGCAGCGGTTTGCGGGACGCGGCGAGGTCGCGGACGATCTGTTCCAGGTCGGCTGTATCGGACTCATCAAATCCGTCGACGGGTTTGATCTTTCGCAGAATGTACGTTTTTCCACTTACGCGGTCCCGATGATTGCCGGCGAGATCCGGCGTCATCTGCGCGATTACAGCGCCGTGCGCGTACCGCGTTCGATGCGTGATACGGCATACCGCGCCATGCAGGCGAAGCTCAAGCTGACCGATGCACTTTCCCGCGAACCGACCGTCGGCGAGATTGCAAAGGAGCTGGGCATCGCAGAATCGGAAGTTGTCTTTGCGCTCGACGCGATCTCGGATCCGGTCTCTCTTTACGATCCGGTATTCAACGCCGACGACGATACGCTCTGTGTGCTCGATCAGATCTGCGATCCAAAGGACAGCGAATCCAAACGGATCGATTCGATCGCGCTCAAAGAAGGGCTTTCGCATCTCGGCGAGCGCGACCGAAAGATCCTGAATCTCCGATATTTCGCCTGCAAAACGCAGGTAGAGGTGTCGAAGGAGATCGGTATTTCGCAGGCGCAGGTGTCCAGGCTCGAAAAAAGCGCGCTGCGTCAGCTTGAAAAATACGTCCGTTCATGACTGCATTCTCAGGATCTCCCGCTTCAGCCGTTTCATGATTCGCTTCTCGATGCGGCTGATGTAGCTCTGGGAGATCCCCATGGCGTCGGCGACCTGCTTTTGCGTCCGCGCTTCGCCGTTCTTCAGTCCGAAACGCATATCGATGATTTCCCGCTCGCGGTCCGTAAGCCTCTCCAACGCTTTGCTGAGGAGCTCGCGGTCGACCTCGTCCTCCATATCGCGGCTGACGATGTCCGGATCGGTGCCGAGAACATCCGAAAGCAGCAGCTCGTTACCGTCCCAATCGACGTTCAGCGGCTCGTCAAAGCTGACCTCAAGCTTCAGCTTCGTCGTGCGACGCAGGTGCATGAGGATCTCGTTTTCGATGCAGCGGGATGCGTATGTCGCAAGCTTGATCTTCTTTTCCGATTTGAACGTTTCTACTGCCTTGATGAGACCGATCGTGCCGATGCTGATCAGATCCTCCGTCTGTACGCCGGTGTTCTCAAACTTTCGCGCAAGATAGACGACCAGGCGAAGGTTGTGCACGATCAGCTTGTCTTTCGCTTCCCTGTCGGTCTGCGCAAGGGCGATGCATCGGGCTTCCTCCTCCGGGTCAAGCGGCGGCGGAAGTCCTTCGCTTGCGTGAACGTACCATAAGATATCGCGTCTGCCAATGCGCAGCCGCACGAGCAGGCGAGCCCAGATACGATATAGCCATGCGATCATTTCTTATCCTCCAATCATACGGTAACAGGCTTTCCGGCAGAATTGCCTGCGCCTTTCCGATCGGCGTCGGAGACTGCACGCAGACGCAGTCGACCGCCGCACTGCCGAAGTCCGTCAGCACGACCGATCGGGGCCGCTCTCCGTACAGGACGCCGCTGCCCGAAAGCTTTGTAAACGGAACCGGCATCTGCGGTCGATCGACCGGCGGATCGATCAGGATGACCGGAAGTCCGGTCACCGGCTCTTTCAGCAGATTCCCGCTGTCGATCAATGCATCCAGGCGATAGGTATGCGACGCAAGCTCGACTGCGATCCCGGTATGCAGCGCGTGCCGCTTGCGCATTGCCGTGAGCGTTCGGATCGTCCGCGGCAGGCAAAGCGCCGCAAACGCGGAAAGCAGCGCGGCGCGAACCGGCACGGTTCCGATCATGGTTCCGTCCGAATACACGCGTCCTCCGAGCTGGATCGTCAGCAGCATCGCCGTACCGCCTGCAAGCGCTGCCGACAGGAACAGAAACGGGATCGCTCTGAACGCGCCGGCTCTTCGGAACAGCAGCAGCGACAAGATCAGAAAGCTCGGGATTTTCAGAAACGGATGCCGGAGCAGCGGAACCCAGAACAGTGAAATCAACGCATATACCGCGCCGAGCAGCGAAACGCCGACTGTCGGGAGCATCCGGATCCGAACGCCCATCCACGCCGCCGCAAGCAGGTATACGCAGCAGTTCATCAGCGTGTTGTCCAAAAGAAACGGCTCGATCGTAATCTTCATGCGACAAGGATCACCATGACGGTCATATCGTCCGATCCGCCTCTTGCCTCCGCAATTCTGAGCAGCGCTTCACCGGTCTTCTGTCCGGAGTTGTCCATCGAACGGATCGCTTCCTCCACGCCCTCCGGCAGGACATCCTGAATGCCGTCGGAGCAGAGAACGATGCGGTCGTTGCGCTGCAGCTTCAGCCGGATTACGCTGGGCTTTGCTTCCGCAAGGATCCCGCAGGGCAGCGCCTCTCCGGAGATCGTGCTGATCTGTCCGTCACGCAGCAGAAAGCTCGGCGGCGCGCCGTATTTCAAAAGCTCGGCGTCTCCGGTATGCAGATCGATCGACAGTGCATCAAGCGTTGCATACATTTCCGATTCGTTCTGCGCAAGGAGCATACGATTGACGTTCTCATAGACCAGGTCCCGTTCAACGCCTGCGTTATACAGACGGAACAGCAGCCGGATCGCCGCCTCGCTCTCGCTTCGCGCACGGGATCCGCTGCCCATCCCGTCTGAGAGTGCAAAGCAGACCTTTCCGCCGGGAATGCGGCATTCGCCGGTCGCGTCTCCGCTGACCGTATCCTCTGCGGCGGTTTTCGTTACCTGCGCGGTTGCATGAAGCTCGGCGTCCCGCTCAAACCGGAACGAAACGAAATCCTTGTTCTGCGCGGCGCGGATACAGCGAAGCGGATAGCCGCACGCCTGCTCAATCGTCCTCTGCACAGCGGAATGACGCGTATGCAGCGGTCTGCGGATGCGGACCGAAATCATTTCCGAACCGTCCGTTTCATAGATGTCCGGCGTCTCCGCATCGTATCCTGCCTCCGCAAGACGGTCTTCCATGTTTTGTATGCGCTGTTCTTTGTCGCGGGACCGCTCGCGCATTTCTCTTGCATAGGTACACAATGCCGCCCCTGCGCCCGAAAGCTGACGTTCGGCGAAGCCGGATTGCATCCTTGCCTGTCTGCCGACCGCGTTCCGGTTCTGCGCCTGCTGATACGAAAGCAGAATCGATGCGCAAAGGTCCGCAAAACGCCTGCAGTTTTCATCGATCGGTTCGATCGGAACGGCACGATCGCCCTTCCCCGCTGTCTTGGCAAGCTGTACTGCCGCGTCTGCCATCAGATCCGGTTCCTTCCAGCACTGCCGCCGAAGCACGCAGTTCCGACAGATCGCCAGCGCGCCTTGAACCGTCCATTTTGCGACCGAGTCATCCTCCTCCGGCGCCGGGTGAAACATGCCGGAAATTCCGCCGAGCAGCTTTCCCATGCGTTCCAGCTCCTGCGACGCACGGCGTTCCGTTCGCCGCACGGATTCCGACGCCCTGCGTTCCGTATGCAGGCGTGGATCGATGCAGAATCTGACGGAAGAAAGCAGTCGCTTCGGCGTCAGCAAAAAGAACAATATGCCGCACAAAAGATTCGGAACGCTCATCGCAACGGCTTCCCGAACCGTAAACGACCGAAACAGAAGACCGGAGAGCATAAACGACGTGACGATCAGCACTTTTCCCTGATCGCGCAGGGCCGCCGCGCCCACTGCGCCGAGCGCGATACACCCGATCAATACAGGATCGGATCCTGTGTACAGCGTGAGAAGGACCGCCCAAAGCGTCCCCACCGCCGCGCCTGCCATGCCGCGTGTCGAAACAGCAAGCATCGTCAATAATACCAGCAGAGAAACCGAGAGCGACCATTCGAGAAACACAGCGTCCGATACGGCAAGAATGACCGCGCCGATCCCGAGCATCGCTGCGATCTGCTCTGCATCGGTGAGCAGTCTGACGCGGTCGATCGTCTTTACGGTCAGGAATATGCGGCGAAAAGCCATGGCGGACAGCACGGAAACGGACAGCGAGATCATGCCGTACAGGAGCTCTTCCTTTCCGTAGATCGCAGAAATTGGCAGCGTCGCAAGCATGCACAGCACAAAAATCAATAAACGGACCACCGTACCGCATCTCTTTCGGATCAGCAGAACAATGCGCGAGATCCCCCAATACAGCAATGCGGCGGAAACGCCCTGCCAGTAGGGCTTTGCTTCCGCAAACGCGCCGAGGATGATCCCTCCGACGATCGCCGCCGGCTCAAATCCCGCAAGCTGACAGCCGAGCAGCAGTCCCATGGACAGCGGTGTATGCAGTCCGTGAATGCGTATCCGGGAGAGCAGCAGCGCATACAGAAAGCTGCAGATCACGACGATCGTCCCGACCCATGGCTCTGACCTGTTTGCAGTTGTTCCGTTTCTCCTTCGCATACCGGGATTGTACCCGATCATACCGGTATTTGTCCGGCATTCCGTGTCGGAGACTCTGCGCATTCCGTCGTGCGGTTCCGATCGGTTTCGATCCGTTATGCCAAGGGATGCGGCAATTCGGTTCGATCCGGCAGAATCATCTTGCCCCTTGCTGTCGGATATGCTATAATCAATTTATAAAACAGTACGGATCGATATCAATATGCATGTATATGGGAGGAAAGCGTATGACAAAAATCATTGCATTTGAAGGCATTGACGGGACCGGCAAAAGCGTACAGATGGCGAAGCTTTCCGAAACGCTGAGCCGCCGCGGACTGAAGGTCATGGAGATTTCCTTTCCCATGTACGATACGTTCTTCGGGGAAATGATCGGTCGGTATCTGTCCGCCAAGGATGGGATCGCCGCGAACACCGTGGACGGCAAGAGCATGGCGCTGTGGTTCGCTCTGGACCGTTTCGAGGCGTTCAAACATCTTGATTATTCCGATGCGGACGTGCTTCTCATAAACCGCTATGTGCTTTCTAATGCAGTCTATCAGAGCATTCGCGACATCGATCTTGACAAGCCGGACATCCTCGATTTCTGTCTGGAGCTTGAACACAGGCATTTCGGCATTCCGGTGCCCGATCTGCATCTGGTCCTCGATATGGATACCGAGAGCGCGGCAGAAAACGTCGATAAAAAGGGATTCCGCGAGTATATCGGCAACGCGCGCGACGTTTATGAAAGCATCGATTCCATTCAGGCGCGCGCACGCAAAAAGTATGCGGAATATGCGCAGCGCATTCCGAACGTCGAGCTGATCCTCTGCACGGAGAACGGCAAGCTGCTCCCAATCGACGAGATCGCAAAGCGCATCGAAGCGGTCGTCCTTCCTGCACTCGGACTATAAAGGAAACAATATGGAAAGCTGCAGCGGCAAGCGACATATGCCGAAATGGGCGGAGAATCTGCTGATTTGGTGTTGCCCTGCCTTTACGCTGATTCTGGTATTCCTTTGCATTCCGAATTCGCTTACAATTCGAAAAAAGGTCATCGTCTTCTGTCTGATACTGTTATTCGGGCTGATTATCACGCGGCTGATCTTTCTTTTCCGCTCCTGTCGCGCTGTCGGCGCAAAGATCTGGCGGTGTACGGTCTGGGCGATCCTTTTGATCATTCTATTCTTTTTTGGCTTGTTCTGTCTGTCCCTCGGCGAGCATCATCGCAGTACTGCGAAGGATGCCCAACGTCAATTTGAGACGTCAGTCGAAGAAATCCTTCCCGATGCGATCTCCGTACCGTTAGATTTAGGATCGCCAAAATCAGTCGTTCTTCATGAATACCTGGATTTTTGGGTCATTTTTCATACAAGATCCTATACGTTACTCTGTCAGTATGGTGATGCGGAGTATCATGCCGCAAAAACTGCGCTTGAAAGCCGGTACGGCTTCCGAACGGAGTTGATGGACAATCGGTATCATGATAATCCGGACAAACAGCAGTTCGAGCCCTATGTCGAGATCGGGGACGATCATTTTCGTTTTCTTTATCCAAATGATGCGGACGATCAGACATGGGAATTCTATAAGCGTTCTATTTTGGTCGTAACCAACGATGTTGCGCATGAGATCGGATACATACTTTTTGATGATATCGACCTCGATTATGTGAATGATCTTACGGAGTTTATCAACGTATACTGCGGTTGGAAATATGTGCGCAGCTAAAAAATAACAGGAGAACGCTTCGGCTTTCTCCTGTTGTTTGTAAAAACGGCGTAATTCTGAGTTGCTCTGATTTCCGTTCTATGATTTGTGTTGCATACTCTATCTTTTCATCACGTCAAAATTCGCCGGAATATGCCTGAAAGCGTTTGACCTTTTCGGCAACGGCTTTGCCGGTCGGCGTCGCCGCAAGCCCGCCCTTCGCCGTTTCGCGGTATTCGCGGCGAATATCCCTGCCCACCTGCAGCATGGCGGAAACGACCTCGTCAAAGGGGATCAGGCTCGTGATGCCGCAAAGCACCATATCCGCGCAAAGAAGCGCGTTGGCTGCTCCGAGCGCGTTCCGCTTGATGCACGGACATTCGACCAGTCCCGCGACCGGGTCGCAGACAAGCCCCATGATGTTTTTGATCGTCATTGCCGCCGCGTCCAGCGCTTGTTCCGGCGTACCGCCGGAAAGCTCAACGATCGCTGCCGCCGCCATCGCGCTTGCAACGCCGGTCTCCGCCTGACAGCCGCCGTCCGCGCCGGAGATCGTTGCATTTTGTGCGAACAGAAGGCCGACTGCTCCCGCCGTAAACAGTCCCTGGATGAGCTGCTCGTCGGTCCAATTGCGTTCCATGCCGCATTCGATCAATACGCCCGGCAGAATGCCGCTTGCGCCTGCGGTCGGCGCCGCAACGATACGTCCCATCGAAGAATTGACCTCGCAGACCGCCATTGCGCTCGCCGCCGCGCGGCAGGTGTTACCGCCGGAGAACGGATCGTATTTGGCGTAGCGGAACAGCCGCATCGCTTCGCCGCCGGAAAGGTGAGAAACCGTTTCCACATGCTCCTCCAGACCGATCCGGACCGATTCGCGCATGACGTTCAGATTCTCGCGCATTTCCGCAAGGATCGCGTCGCGCATCATCTCTCCGCGCGAAACCTCGCGCCGGATCATGGCTTCCGCGATTGTGCAGTTCATCGCGCTGCAGTATTCGCAAAGCGCCGCGCCGGTATCAAAAGCATCGATCAGCTGCATAAGCGTTCCTCCTTAAACCGCAAAAATCTCGGTGATGCCCGGGCAAAGCTGCCGGATGATGGTCTGCATCTCCCTGGTGACGGGCGTGTCGGTCTCAATGCACATATAGGCGTCTCTGCCGCGTCCGTGACGGAAGACGCGCATGAATGCGATATTGACCTTGAGCTGTGCCAGCACCTGCGAAACAATGGCAATGACGCCCGGTTCGTCCCTGTGGCTTACGATCAGCGTCGGATACTCGCCGGACAGTTCGACCGCCTGCTCGTTGATTTCGGTGATCAGAATGTTCCCGCCGCCGACCGAACGGCCGACGACCTCCATCTTGCGATCATTGACGTCAAGAAGCTCGATCTTGACCGTATTCGGGTGATCGACCGGTTCCTCGGAATAGGTAAAATCGACCTGTACCCCCTGCTCCTTCGCAAGCTCATATGCGCGGCGGATACGCTCGTCGTCGGGCATGAAGCCCAATATCCCGCCGATCAGCGCCTTGTCGGTGCCGTGACCGCGTCCGGTCTCGGCAAACGAACCGTAGAGCGTGAAATGCACGCTGCCGATTTCCGTGCCGATCAGTCTTCTCGCAATGTATGCGATCCGAACGGCGCCTGCCGTATGGCTGGACGACGGACCCGTCATCCGCGGTCCTATGATGTCAAATACCGAGAAATCTTCCATACTGCCCCTTTCTTATGAAACAGAAAAAACCGAGCGGTGTGCCCGGTTTTTCGATGTATGAAACTTGCACACCCGTCCTTCGACCTCTTGCTCCGAGTGGACCCTCAACCGGTGACTCCGCGCAGGTGACCCCGCGGCACATCGTACATTCCGCTTAGTGCTGCTTCCGTCAGGACCTGACACGGTTCACGGCGTGCGATTGCACGGGACCCGCGCATCAACATTCCGTATTGAGACCGACCTCACAACAACCGGCCTCGGGACGGGGATTCGGCCTCGCTGTAGCGGATTGCGAGTACAGGGCACCGCTAACTCCCCGCTTAGTGCATTGCTTATTATAACCGCATCTTATTCTTTTTGCAAGAGGGAAATTGCATAATCCAATTCCTCTTTGAATCGTGCGCCGTCGGTCTTTTGAAGCTGAAACAGATGCAGAAGCGCATCCTCCCTTCCGCGGTTTGCCGCAAGCACGATCGCCTGCCGCAGAAGGCGTTTCGGTGCCGCAAGGTTTTTGCCGATCAACGGTTCCGCTTCTTTTCGGTTTCCCTGCAATACCGCGACCGGATCGAGCGTTTCCCGGATCTCGTTTGGGATCGGGACCGTTGTTTTCGGATTCTTCGGGCAGACCGTCTGACATCGCATGCAGCCCAAAAGCGACGGAAGCCATTCCATAGCGTCCCGCGGGATCGGTTCGCCCTCCATATAGGTGTGCACGCACCGTGTCCAGTCGAACGCATAATCCCCCTTGATCGCTCCGAAGCAGACCGTTTTGCATAATCCGCAGTGATCGCAGACCTCCTCGGGCTTCCGCGGCGGCGTATAGGCGACCGGCTCCGGCAGTGCCAGCATTGCGCCCTGCAGATTGAAATAGGTGCCGTATGGTTCAAGATACAGCAGCTGATTGTCCATGCGGGCTCCGATGCCGTAAGCGGCTAACTGCTCCCTGTAAGGCGTTTCGGCACGTTCTGCGCGAACGCTGTTTTCGTTCAGTGTTACTAAGAGCCGCTTCATGGCATGATAGGCGCGGTTGCTCGCCGGATAGTAGGACGCGACGAGCGTCTCGTCCTCGTACGGCGTATACGGATACACGCAGATCAGCACGGCGTTCGCCCACGGATAGACCGCTCCCGGATCGTCCGCCAGCGGCGCCGTATTCGGATGAAACACGCCATCTTGTCGATGGCGTGTCCAGTTCGTATAGGGGGCGACGGGAAGAACAAATCCTTCCGCAAAGCCCGCGTTTTCGAGAAGCGCACGGATGTCCATTAAGCTTCCTTTGCAAGCATCTCCTTGGTTTTCATCAGCCGCGAGGTATTGCCGCGCTCGTTCTCTTCGAGCTTCATCTGGATATCGTGGATCGCAGCGTCGAACTGAGGGATCATGACGTATTCGAGCGCGTTGACGCGGCGGCGGGTCTTTTCGATCTCGTCCGCCAAACGGCTTGTTGCCTTTTCGACCTCCGCAAGTTCCAGCATCAGCGGAAGGATCTCCGCAAGCGCCTGCACCGCGCCGTCGAGATCGGCGCCGGTCGTCGCGAAGCCGTAGGGATAAACGAAGCCGTCCTCCGTGTCGAGCGTCAGCTTCGGCACAGGGATCGAAAGGATATTCTGCTTCTGCATATCGACCTTGATCGCGCGCGCCGGATACATCAGCGCTTCCTCGATCTCGTTTCCGCTCATCATGGCGCGGGCAAGCACGAAATTCTGCATCGCCTCGCCGAGCTTTTTTTCCGTTTCAAGGCGAAGCGCTTTGTTTTTGCGCGCAAGAACGATGAAGCGGCGCACAAGCTCGTCACGCTTATCCTTCATCATTTTGTGTCCGCGAATGGCGACCGTCCTGCGTTTTTTGAGGTTCGATAACTCCATTCGCGTGGGCTTATACTGCAGCGCCACGGCTTACGCCTCCTTGTAGTATTTTTCGATATAGACGTCCTTGATACGCTTGAGTTCGGATTTCGGCAGGATCTTCAAAAGCTCCCAACCGAGATTCAGCGTTTCTTCGATCGAACGGTTCGTATAATATCCCTGCGAAACGTAGCGTGTCTCGAACTCGTCGGCAAACTTCGCATAGAGCTTATCCGTGTCGGACAGCGCCGCATCGCCCAAGATGACCGCAAGCTCCTTTGCGTCCTTGCCGCGCGAATACGCCGAGAACAGCTGGTTCATCGTGTCCGCATGGTCTTCGCGCGTTTTGCCCTTGCCGATGCCCTTGTCTTTCAGACGGCTCAGCGACGGAAGCACGTTGATCGGCGGCGTCAGTCCCTTGCGGTACAGCTCGCGGGAAAGGATGATCTGTCCCTCGGTGATGTAACCGGTGAGGTCCGGGATCGGGTGCGTAACGTCGTCCTCCGGCATCGACAGGATCGGGATCATCGTGATCGAGCCCTTGTTGCCGCGGATACGTCCCGCGCGCTCGTACATCGTCGCAAGGTCGGTATACATATAGCCCGGATAGCCGCGGCGTCCGGGGACCTCTTTGCGCGCAGCGGAAACCTCGCGCAGCGCTTCCGCATAGTTCGTGATGTCCGTAATGATGACAAGCACCTGCATGCCGAGATCATACGCAAGGTATTCGGCAGCTGTGATCGCCATACGCGGCGTGGAAATACGCTCGATCGCCGGGTCGTTCGCCAGGTTGATGAACGTGACCGTACGCTCGATCGCACCGGTCTCGCGGAAGTCGTTGATGAAGAAGTCCGCTTCCTCGAACGTGATGCCGACTGCGGCGAACACGACTGCGAATTTCTCATCGCTTCCGAGGACCTTTGCCTGACGCGCGATCTGCGCCGCAAGGTTTGCGTGCGGCAGACCGCTGCCGGAGAACACGGGCAGCTTCTGTCCGCGGACGAGTGTGTTCAGACCGTCGATGGCGGAAATGCCAGTCTGAATGAACTCGGACGGATAGTCGCGCGCGGCGGGATTCATTGCCGTGCCGTTGATGTCCAGATGCTTTTCCGCGATCAGCGCGGGACCGCCGTCCTTCGGCTTGCCCATGCCGTCGAAGACACGGCCGAGCATGTCCGGCGCAACGTCGAGCTCGATGGAGTGACCCAAGAACCGCGCCTTGCTGTCGGAGATGCGCAGTCCCTGCGAGCCCTCGAACAGCTGCACCATGGCTTTGTCGCCGTTGATCTCCAGTACACGGCCGCGGCGGATATTGCCGTCCGCCTGCTCGATCTCGACCAGCTCGTCATACTTGACGCCTTCGACGTCCTTGACCAGCATCAGCGGTCCGACGACCTCGGAAATGGTTCGATATTCCTTACGCATCAGAACTGTCCTCCTTCCGTCAGCGCCGTGATCTGTTCGGTCATGTCCTTCATGATCGCGTTGTATTCGTCCTCCGCCTCCGCTTCGGGCACATACTTCAGTCTGCCGATGCGTTCGCGGACCGGCAAGCTGAGCAGTGCCTTAAACGACGCGTCCTTGTCGAGCGCTTCGAGATTCTTTTCATAGTTGGTCATGATCGCCTTCAGCATCATAAACTGTTTCTTGGGCGAAGTATAGGTATCGACCTCGTGGAAAGCGTTCTGATGCAGATAGTCCTCGCGGATGCTGCGCGCCGCTTCGAGCGTCAGACGGTCCTTGAAGGACAGCGCGTCGATACCGACGAGACGGACGATCTCATCCAGCTCGCTCTCGACCTGCAGAAGATGCATCGTGCGCGATACGAGGTTCGACCACTCCGTATCGACCTGATTGTTGAACCACGGGGACAGGCGGTCCTGATACAGCGAATAGGACTGCAGCCAGTCGATTGCCGGGAAGTGACGCGCGTATGCAAGCTTGGAGGAAAGTCCCCAGTAAACCTTGACGATGCGCAGCGTTGCCTGCGAGACCGGTTCGGAAATATCGCCGCCCGGCGGGGAAACCGCGCCGATCGCCGTGACCGCGCCGAGTCTTCCCTCGCTGCCGAGCGTTCTCACGCTGCCCGCGCGCTCATAGAACTCCGCAAGACGCGACGAGAGGTACGCAGGATAGCCTTCTTCGCCGGGCATCTCTTCGAGACGGCCGGACATTTCGCGAAGCGCTTCCGCCCAGCGGCTCGTCGAGTCCGCCATGATCGCGACCTTGTAGCCCATGTCGCGGAAGTATTCCGCGATCGTAATGCCTGTATAGATGGACGCCTCACGCGCCGCGACCGGCATGTCGGATGTGTTCGCGATCAGCACGGTGCGCTTCATCAGCGACAGACCCGTACGCGGGTCCTTGAGCTCCGGAAACTCCATCAGAACGTCGGTCATCTCGTTGCCGCGTTCACCGCAGCCGACGTAGACGATGATGTCCGCATCCGCCCATTTCGCAAGCTGATGCTGCACGACCGTTTTGCCGCTGCCGAACGGACCGGGAACCGCCGCGACGCCGCCCTTGGCGACCGGGAACAGCGTGTCGATGACGCGCTGACCGGTGACCATCGGCTCGTTCGGCGCGAGCTTTTCCGCATACGGTCTGCCCTTACGGACCGGCCATTTCTGCAGCATCGGCAGTGCGATCTCCTTCCCGTCCTTCTCAAGCTTGACGATCGGCGTGACGATGTTCGTTTCGCCTTCAAAGATCCAGGTCACCCTGCCGGATACGTTCGGCGGGACCATGATCTTATGCAGAACCGCTTCGGTCTCCTGTACGGTGCCGAGCACGTCGCCGCCCGTAACTTCGTCGCCGACCTTCGCGGTCGGAACGAACTGCCAAAGCTTTTCATGATCCAAAGAATCGACGGTGATGCCGCGCGTAATGCGGTCGCCCGCCTGCTCGCGGATCTTGTTCAGCGGGCGCTGAATGCCGTCGTAGATGGATTCGATGAGGCCCGGCGCCAGCTCGACCGAAAGCGGCGCGCCGGTCGAATAGACCGGTTCGCCGGGACCGATGCCGCCGGTTTCCTCGTAAACCTGAATGGACGCCTTATCCTCGCGCAATTCGATGACTTCGCCGATCAGATGCTTGTCGGAAACACGAACGACGTCGAACATCTGCACGTCGCCCATACCGCTTGCCACGATCAACGGTCCCGAAACCTTTACGATAGTACCTTGCATACTCTTTCTCCTGTTATGAATTGCTCAAAATATCCAGACCGACCGCCTTTTCGACGTTGTCCTTGATCGCCCGCATGCCGATCCCCTGCGTTCCGGACGCGTCCGGAATCGGAATGATCGCAGGGTAGGCTTCCCCCTGGAACTCCCGGATCGTTTCCTCGCACGCGGGATAATACGTCTCCGTGACGTAAACCACCGCGTACCCGGTCCGTGCCAGACGGTGCAGCGTTCTGTTCGCCGTTTCGCCGTCCGTCACGTCGTACACCTCAATCCCGACCGCCTTGAACAGCAGCACGGAATCACGGTCGCCGATGACCGCGCACTTACCGTTCGCCATACAGCTTCACCAGCCTTTCACGGATCACGGTATCGGCAAGACCGTTGCGCTTGCCCGTAATGATCAGACGCACCGCCTTGCCCTCGCGTTCCTTCGCAAGATAGTAACCGATGATCGGATAGATCGTTTCGCTTTCGTATTTGTGCGCCGAAAGCAGCGAGACCAGATAATTGTCCCTCGCCTTTTCGAGCTCTGCGATGCTGCCGGTACGCAGCATGGCGTTGAGCCCCAAAAGCAGCGGTTCCTGACACACGCTTTTGCCGAGGATCTTGTTCAGCGAATCGAACGATAACTCGTAGGCGTTGTAGAGATCTTCGTATTTCACGCCGCCCTCAGGCAGAATGACTTCGTCGAGCATCTCGATCGATGCACCCATCGCGCGAAGGCGCAGGAACGTCAGAACGTTGTCGAAGTCCGCCAGCGAACGGAAATACTGCGAAAAGACCGGATGCTTCGCCGATTGCTTCAGCGCGTGCGCAAGGTATGCGCGGTCGAGCGCAACGGAGATCGTCTGCGGCTCAACGCGGATCTCAAGGCGTTTTTCCAAAGCGTTCAGCGCATCCCGAAGGATCTCCGGCAGCGCGTCATACCGCTTATCCTTGACCATTTCCGAAAGCGTTTCCCGATCGTAAAGTCCGCCCGGCGTAAACGCCGCCTCGCTCTGATTCAAAAGCCGTGCTTTGAGAAGCACCTTGAGGTTCTGCACATCCGCACGCAGCAGAAAAAGATCGGTAATCGCCGGGTTCGGAGAAAGCTCCCTGACCTCCTGCATCGCATCGGTCATTTCCCGCTCGATCATCCGCTCGATATCCGCTTCCGTCGCTTCGGACAGATTGCCGTAGCGAACGTCGGACAGTGCGCGCATCGCATCCGAAACGGAGCCATCCAGCATGCGCTGGATCGTCTGCGGCTCGATGAGCCGCTTATTCAGCGCTGACAGCCTCGCACATGCGTATGCGTAACTCGGTTGCGGCATAGCGTTCTCCTCTCTTATCGAAATAGGATCCTTGCGACATTCGTTTCCTCCGCGTCGCGAAGCTCTCTTAAGATCGCCTTCATCGAGCAGTCCTTCTCGTAGCCGTCGCCGTACAGAACAAAGCCCGCTTCAATATCCGCGTCCTTTTCGGACAGCTTCACGGCAAACGGAAGTCTCGCGATCGTTGCTTTGAGCACGCCGCGATCCGTCTTTGCGGGCGCGACGGTGTCGTTCTCCTTCGCTTCTCTCTGAAGGATCGAGCGGAACAGCGCCTCCCGCTTTTCGTTGGACATGGCAAGCATTCTGTTGTACGTCTCGGTAAAAACGCCGTCCAGAAGCGTGCGCTTTGCGCGAAGCGTTTCTTTGCGTCCGTCGAGCTCGGCGCGCGTACGGCAGCCGTTCAGGATCACGCTGATCTGCTGTTTGCGCTCCCTTTCCGTCTGCTCTGCCTTTTTTGCGATCTCTGCGTCCCGGGATTCGCGGATGCCGCCTGCGGAGACCTCTGCGTCGGCAAGCACTTTATCGGCCGCTTCCTTTGCGTCCGCTAAGATCCTGTCGATGAGGTTTGCTGCACTCTCGTTTCCCATACCGTGCCTCGTTTCTTACTTGATGCCGATAACGAGCAGGAAGGAAATGAGCAGGGACAGAACCGCGTAGGTCTCGACCATGATCGCCATGACCATGCCCTTACCGCTTTCGGTGGGCTTCTTTGCGACCATGTTGATGCCGGCAACGGCTACCTTGCCCTGATAGATCGCGGAAAGCAGACCGCCGAACGCAATGGGAAGACCTGCCAGCAGATAGCGGACGCCGAGCGTCGCATTCGCCGCAAGTGCGGAAACGTCGCCGCTCATCAGGCCGGACTGCAGCGCGATGACTACCGCGATCAGCAGACCGTAGATGCCCTGCGTACCCGGAAGGAGCTGCAGAAGCAGGCACTTACCGGAAAGATCCGGATTCTCGGAAACGACGCCCGCGGACGCCTGACCCGTGATACCGACGCCGATCGCGGAACCGATACCTGCCAACAATGCTGCAATGACCGCACCTGCGGTAGCCCAAATTGCACCCCAATTCATGATTTTACTTTCTCCTTTTCTTTTACTGAATTATTTGGTGACCTGAACATGTTTTGTGTTATAGGAAAGCGGTCGGAATTCCTTTCCGCCGGATTCATAGAACTTGCCGTAGAACTCGACGTACTGCAGTCTCGCGCAGTGTACGAATGCGCCGAGCGCGTTGATCGCCACGTTGAACGTGTGCAGTGCGATCACGAGCACAATGCAGAGGATCGCGCCGAGGATTGCAAGGAAGATGTTCGACGAGCCCGTCAGCATATTGCTGAGCATATTGAACACCTGCCCGATGACGCCGGTTGCGATGCCGAGCGCGAACAGACGCGCATAGGACAGAATATCGGACAGCACGCCGGTGATGTCATACAGTCCGCCGAGACCGCTGGTCAGTCGTTTGAACGGATTCTTTTTCTCACGTCCCTTGAACAGCACGACCATTGCCGCACCGACAGCAGCCGCTATCAGCGCAGGCATTGTAACCGTCTTCGGAAGCTCGATCGGCGAACCCGCCATGCCCGTGATCGCGGGCAAAAAGCCGATCACCAGACCGAGCGTGATGAGCACCCATGAGATCTTATCGAAGATCGCGCCTTTCCAGTCGCCTTTTGAAAACCTGTCGACCGCGCCGACGATATACCCCGCGACGATATGCAGAATACCGAGTCCGAAGCAGAGCCCGAGCATTGCCATGGAGTTCTGCATAGGGTCGATCCATGCCGGGAAGATCCCGATCCGATCGAAGAACTGCCCGATGATCGTGAAGACGCCGCCGGACGCATCGGTCCTTGTGATGCCGAAAAACGACCCGGTGAGCACGCCCCAGACGATCGTGGAAAGCCCGCCCCAGAACAGCACGCGGGAAATGCCCGCGCTCATGCCGGTCGGCTTTTTCTTTTTGATATAGAGCCACGAGCCGAGCATCAGCAGTATGCCGTATCCGGTGTCGGAAAGCATCAGACCGAACAGCAGGATATAGAACGGCGTCATGTACGGCGTGCCGTCGATCGTGCCGTAGGCGGGACGCGAATACAGCGTCTGCACCTCCTCGAACGGCTTGACGAACTTGTTGTTCTTCACCACCGACGGCGGCTCCTCGCCCTCGATCGGGTCGCGCGTCTCGAAGCTGTATGCATCGGTCACGCCCTTGATCGTCTCCTCCGTCTGTTCGACCTCGTCCTCGCGGACCCAGCCCTCAAGCATGAATGCGTGCGCCGTATAGGAAAGGTCGCTCTGCGCGCTCATGCGGTCAGCGTCGATCGTTTCGGCGTCCAGCGCGTTCTGCAGCGTTTCGATCGTTTCGCCGTGCGATTCGAGCTGCTGCTGCGCTTCGGTGTACGCTTCGTCGATCTCGATGATCCTTCTGTCAAGCGATTCGATCGCTTCGCGCGGCGTTCCCGAAAGCTTCGGAAACACATAATCCTGCCAGTCGATCGTTTTCAGGAAGGTCTGCACGGCGCGCGTGTCCTCCTCCCGGCAGGCAAGGATTGTCGGAACCGTCGCGCTCTCGCTCAGAAACTCGGCTTCGAGATACTCCTGTTCGCGTATGCGCTGCACATCCTTCGATGCGCAAAGTCCGATGAAATAGTGCACGCGCCGCGTGTTCTTCACGGAATCCATCGGCACGGTCAACGCCGTCCACGGCTCAAGCGAGGCACGCGTCGAGACCGCCTTCTCGCGCTCGGCAAGAAGACGGGCTTCCCGATGCATCAGCTCCTCGATCTCGTCCGTCGTTTCGACCGCTTTCGGCACATACTCACGCATGCCGGAAAGCGTCATCTCACGCTTTTGCGGGCTCAAAAAGCCAGCCTTTTTCGCGTATGGCTTGACGGCGCTGATGGATTCGGCAAGTCTTTGCATGCGCGCATTGATCGCGTCCGCTTCCCCGTTCTGCACATCTCCGTCGGCGAGTTTGATGATCTCGACCGTACCGGCTTTCTGCAGTGCGTTAAGGATGTCGTCCCGATCCGATTTCAGCGCGACCAAAGACAGGCGCTTCATCGCTACGATCATACCGCTGCTTCAATCCTTTCCATCAGATAGGCGACCGCTTCGGGGACGTTTCGTTCCGCCGCTTCGATCTGCCTTTTCGTTTCGGTTCTCGCTTTTTCGGTGACCTCAGCCGCTATGGCTTCCCCGTCCTCCTGCGCCGCCTTCAGCATCTCTGCCGTGTGCACGCGTTCCGACGCCGCAGCCGCGGCAATCGCCTCGTCCGCGTCGGTCCGCGCCTTTGCTACGAGTTCCCGCGCAGCGCGGTTGGCTTCTTCGAGGATTCCGTCGGCACGGGTCTCCGCTTCCGCGATCCGTTCCATGATACTTGACATACGCTTCTCCGTTTCAAACGATTATTTCGTGCCGAACAGACGGTCGCCCGCGTCGCCGAGACCCGGAACGATATAGCCGTGCTCGTTCAGCTTTTCGTCGATGCACGCGACATAGATATCGACGTCGTCATACACCTTGCGGATCGCCTCGATGCCCTCGGGCGCTGCCAGCAGATTGACGAGACGAATGCTCTTCGCGCCGCCCTCTTTGAGCACACGGATGCCCTCGATCGCGGAGTTGCCGGTTGCCAGCATCGGGTCGACCAGAATCGCGTCGCGCTCCTCGATGTCGTACGGGAGCTTGCAGTAGTAACTCGTCGGCTTCAGCGTATCGGGATTGCGGTACATACCGATATGTCCCATCTTCGCGTTCGGGATCATGTTCATCATGCCGTCCGCCATGCCGAGACCGGCTCTCAGGATCGGAACAATCGCGATCTTTTCATTGGCGAGCACCTTGAACGTGCTCTTGCAGATCGGCGTTTCGATCTCTGTGTCGACGAGCGGAAGATTGCGCGTGACCTCATAGCACATCAGCATCGCAAGCTCGCTGACGAGCTCGCGAAATTCCTTATTGCTCGTGTTCTTGTCACGCAGTCTGGACAGCTTGTGCTGTACAAGAGGATGGTCGATTACGGTAACTTTCATACTTGCTCCTTCCCCGCCTCATAAGCGGTAATGATTCCGATCCGTCTCGCATGTCTGCCTCCTTCAAATTCGGTCGACAGCCATACGTCGGTGATTTCCAATGCCAAAGAGAGCGGAATGATTCCCGCTCCCATTGCCAAAACATTTGAATCGTTGTGTCTTCTGGTCATTTCCGCAGATTTCAGATCGCCGCAAAGCGCGCAGCGAATCCCGCGGACCTTGTTTGCCGCGATGGACATGCCGATTCCCGTGGTGCAGATCACAATGCCGCGATCGGCCTTGCCGTCGCGTACAAGCTCCGCAGCCGCGATGCCGAACTCGGGGTAGTCGACGCTCTCGGTGCCGAAGCAGCCGCAGTCGATCACTTCATGTCCCTGTGCGATAAGATGCTCTTTGACGGCTTCTTTATACGCGTAGCCGCCGTGGTCGGATCCGATAGACAGTTTCATAGATGTTCGTACCCCCTCCGATCATTCTGAATGATTATATCAAATTTACCGCTGTTTGTACAGAGGCGAATTGCAACTTTTTCGGAAAACGGTCAGACCGTCTCACGCGAAAAGCCTGCGGCGCGCAAAAGCCGGTTCATAAACGCCAGTCCGGTCTCCTTTGTGTCGATCCCTTCCGCAAGGATCACGTCGCAGTGCGCGCCGACGTCGCGCAGAAGCCGGAACAGGTTTGCGCAGAGCGTTTCCGGTTCGTTCCGATCGCCCATCGAGTACGCGTTCAGATTCCGATAGCTTGCCATCGTCTGCTCGGTCCCGAGGATCGCAACGGTCCTGCCCTCCGCCTCGTATTCGTAATACAGCGCGCGGATGCGCTTTGCGGCAGGCTTCGGCTCGCCTTCGACGACATGCACCTCCGCATCCGGCGCATAGTGCTTGTATTTCATGCCGGGCGACGCCGCGACCTCACGCGCACCGAGCGGGTTCAGGATGCTCGGCGCAAGGCGCACCGGTCCGATCACCGCTTCGAGCATTTCGCGCGTGATCGCGCCGGGCCGCAGGATCGTCGGCTCGCCGACCAGCGAAAGCACCGTCGATTCCACGCCGTATCTGCAGGGACCGCCGTCTAAAATCAGCGGGATCCGTCCGTCCATGTCCGCAAGCACATGTTCCGCAGTCGTCGGGCTCGGTCTGCCCGAGCGGTTTGCGGAAGGCGCCGCGATCGGCACGCCCGATTTCTGAATGAGCAGCCGAGCGGTCTTGTCCGACGGCATGCGGACCGCAACGGTCTCGAGCCCCGCCGTCACCTCATAGGGGACCTCGTCCGCCTTATTGAAGATCAGCGTCAGCGGTCCGGGCCAAAAGGTGTCCATCAGCGTATTCGCAAGCTTCGGAACATGCGCCCACAAAAGCTTGACGTCGCTTTTTTTCGCGATGTGCAGGATCAGCGGGTTGTCGTTCGGTCTGCCCTTTGCTTCAAAGATGCGATCGACTGCCTCGCCGTCCATGCCGTTCGCGCCAAGCCCGTAGACCGTTTCGGTCGGGAACGCGACAAGCTCCCCGTTCTGGATCAGCTCCGCGCCGCGCGTCGTTCCGGCGTCCTCCATACGGATCGCGGAGATCACTTCCGTTTTCATGCGTCCGCCTCCCCGCTTAGCTTTGCCGCGCGTTCTGCAAGCGTCAGCGCGTCGATCATTTCGTCCATATCGCCGTCCAAAAACTGTTCGAGCTTATACAGCGTGAGCCCGATACGGTGATCGGTCACGCGGCTCTGCGGGAAGTTATAGGTGCGGATACGCTCGCTGCGGTCGCCGCTTCCGACCATGCTCTTTTTTTGATCGGCAAGCTGCGCATGCTGCTCCGACGCAAAATGCTCATACAGGCGGCTCTTCAGAAGCCGCATCGCCTGCTCCTTGTTCTGCAGCTGGCTGCGCTCGTTCTGACACGCGACCACGATCCCGGTCGGGATATGCGTGATGCGGATCGCGGACGACGTCTTATTGACATGCTGTCCGCCCGCGCCGCTCGAACGGTAGGTATCGATGCGAAGATCGGAATCCCTGATCTCGATATGGATATCGTCGACCTCCGGCATGACCGCGACCGTCGCCGCGCTCGTGTGGATGCGTCCCTGCGATTCGGTCTCCGGCACGCGCTGCACGCGGTGCACGCCGCCCTCGAACTTCAGCCGCGCGTACGCGCCGCGTTTGCCGGACACGGACAGAATGATCTCCTTGACGCCGCCGAGCTCTGTGACGTTTTCGGACAGCGTTTCGGTCTTGAAGCCGTGCCGTTCCGCGTATCTGAGATACATGCGCAGAAGGTCCGCGCCGAACAGCGACGCCTCATCGCCGCCCGTGCCTGCGCGGATCTCCAAAATGACGCCGCGGTCGTCGTTCTCATCCTTCGGCAGCAGCAGCGCCTTCAATTCGTTTTCCTGCTCCGCAAGCGAGGCGTTGAGCGCCGCAAGCTCTTCCTCCGCAAGCGCTTTCATCTCCTCCTCCGGATGCTCGGAAAGCAGCGCAAGGCAGTCGTCGCGTTCGCGCTCGGTCCCGGTATACCGGTCGAACGCCGCGACGATCTCGGAGAGCTCCGCATGCTCGCGCGAAAGCGCGGTATACGTCTCGCGGTCGTTTGCCGCGTCGGGCTTGGACAGCGCCTCGGTCAGCGCTTCATATCGTTCTTTGCATTTTTTCAGCTTCTCAATCATCGTTCCTTACCGTAATCACGCGCGGTCGCCCGCCGTAATCGTTGACGCATTCATACTTGCCGAACAGTGCTCCGACCGCTTCCTTCTGCGTGCAGCCGATCTCCAGAAGCAGTGTGCCGCCCGGCTTCAGAAACCGCCGGAAATCCTTTGCGATCCGGCGATAAAAATCCAACCCGTCCTCTCCGCCGAACAGAGCAAGAGACGGCTCAAAGCAAAGGCTTGCGTCCCGCGCATCCATTTCCGTCTGACTGAGATACGGCGGATTCGATACGATCAGATCGAAGGCGCCCTCAACATGCTCAAACAGATCGCTCTGCACGGTTTTTACGGAAACGCCGTTTCGCCGCGCGTTGCGTTCGGTCATTGAAAGCGCGTCGGCGCTGATATCGGCAGCCGTGACGCTTGCGCCGCCAATAACGGCAAGCGCGATCCCGATGCAGCCGCTTCCGCAGCAGAGATCCAGCACGTCGCGCCGATCCTCCGAAAGCATCGGCAGCGCCGTTTCCACAAGGCGCTCCGTATCCGGACGCGGGATCAGCACGGTTTGATCCACATAAAACGGGAGCCCGTAAAACTCCCATTCGCCGAGCACATACTGCAGCGGTTCTCCGGAAAGTCTGCGCTCGATCAGCGGCTCCAGCGACTTTGCGTCCGTTTCCGTAAACTCCTGATACGGCGAATGAAACCCGCTTGCGCGAAGCAAAAACACCGCTTCCGTACGCGCGTCCTCACCCGCAACGGGTTTCAAAAGCTCTGTGATCCGCTGTTCCGCCTTCCGGACGATCATGCCTCTGCCGCCTCATTCGCATCCGGGTCCGTTTTCGGCGCTTCCGCCGGCTTTTCCGCTGCTTCCGACGCTTCCTCCGTTTTCGTCGCGGACGCCTTTTCGTCAAATTCCAGATCGCCCTTCGGCGGATGCAGCGCAAGCTCGAACGACGCGATCGCGACTTCGAGCATATCCGCGGTCGGCTCCTTGGTCGTCAGATGCTGCAGCGCAAGTCCCGGCGCGCGGGCGACGCGGCAGACAAGGTTGTCGCGCTTTGCCGCCGCTTTCAGCACCTCGTAGGAGATGCCGGCGATCGGCAGAATCAGCACGATCCGCGCGATGCGGAACAGAAAGCGGTTTACGCCGCTCGCGTCGTGCCATGCCGTAAAGCCCGGGATCAGCGTACAGAGCGCCGAGATCACGGTCGTCACGACGATCGATACCGCCATCGTTAAAAACAGGTAATTCGTGCCGCAGCGCGGATGCAGGCGCGTGCACTTCGCCGCATTTTCCGGTGTCATCGGAAGCTCCGACTCGTAGCAGGCGATCGTTTTGTGCTCAGCGCCGTGATACATGAATACGCGCTTGATATCCTTGATCTTCGAGATTCCGTAGATATACAGTAAAAAGATCACGAGCCGCACAAGACCCTGTACGACCGCGCTCCAGACCGCGCTCATTTTACCGAAAACCAGCTCCAGAAGCGAGATCACGCCGATCGGCAGCAGGAAAAACAGCCCGATTGCCAAAACCGCCGCAAGCAGGATCGCGACCCATTTCACAACGTCCATTGCGGACTTGTTGAAGCGCTTTGCAAGCCATTGCTCAAACTTCGAGGGTTCCTCCTCTTCCTCGCCCAAAAGCTCCGCCGCGCGGGTCGTGATGCTCATGCCGTCGGACAGCGCCTTGAAAAACGCGTACACGCCGCGCACGACCGGCCAGGTCGGGAACGAGCCTTTTTTATATCGGGTCCTTTGATGGTGAAATTCCTTTGCAAGCGAACCGTCGCTGCGGCGTACGACCAATGCCGTTCCCTTTTCGGAACGCATCATCACGCCTTCGATCACAGCCTGTCCGCCGATATCCGTCCGTTTCATTGATTTCTTCCTCAGCAGATTATTTCAATTTTATAGCATACCACAAACACCGCCCGGTTGCAATGCCGTTTGCAGGGTTTTCATGATTTGTCCGCCGCATACGGAACAGTCACGCGGCATTGTTGCATATCGACCCTGCCGTCCTGCAGAAACGGAACGCCTTCGTTCCGCAGCAGCATTTCCCGCACCGGCGCAAAATCGCCGCCCGCGATCGATCCGTCCGCCTTCACCACGCGATGCCACGGCAGATGGTCCGGGCAGGCGCGCATGGCAAAGCCGACAAACCGCGCACGCCGCGGATACCCGATCGCCTTTGCGATATCGCCGTAGCTTGTCACCTTTCCGTACGGGATCGCGGCGACGACGGCATATACCTTTTGAAAAAACGAATCCGCCATATTACCGAAAAAGATCCTTTCCGAGCGCTTCCGCAGTATCGTACACCGGAACGCCGCAGCGCAGCAGCACGTCCTTTGCCTGATGCCCGCCAGCAAGAAGCACGCATCTGCAGCCGACCGCGTTCGCCGTTTCGACGTCGTGGTTCGTATCACCGATGAACAGCGCATCCCGGGGATCGATCCCGAGACGGTCCATATACGTTTTTGCACGGTCGATCTTGGAGACGCAGAGGCAGTCGTCCTGTCCGAGGATCTCGGAAAAGCAGTCCGACACACCGAACAAGTGCGCCTGGTTTTGAAGATCGTCCTGCTGCGTCACGGAAAGCAGGGTCTGCGGAATGCCCCGTTTCCCTGCCGATTCCAGTACGTCCATAACGCCATCCCGAAGCGAACACGAAGCGCAGCGCTTCCGATACCGCTCCATGAAATCGGAGGAGACGGCTTCAAAGGATTCCGTTTCAAAGGTATATCCCATCTGCTCATAGTATGCGCGGACCGGAAACGAAAAGTGCGCAAGATACCATTCCTTCGTGATTTCCCGCATCCCGCGTTCCCGCAGCAGTTCGTTTTCGATTGTAAAGCACAGATCGGCGTCGTCGATGATCGTGCCGTTCCAATCCCAGATCAAAAGCTTCGGATCCATATCCCCCGGCTCCCCGTTTTTTCTGTTATTGTAGCATGGAACAGACCGCCCCGCAAGCCGTTTGATTTTTATGCTTGCGCCGGCGCGCGTTTCGGAGTATAATACAATTGATAGAAAATGGTTTATCGGAGGATCATCCATGGCAAATAAAACGACCGCGAAAAAGAAAGCGCCTGCAAAGAGCGGCGCAAAGAAACCCGCGGCAGCAAAGAACAGTTCAAAAGGCAAGTCTTCAAAGAAAGCGCCGGAGAAGCGCACGCCCCGCGCGGCGATCGAGATCTTCGGCATCGTGCTGATCGCACTCGGCGCGCTGTTTGCCGTATACCTGTACAGCGGATCGGACGACTGGCTCGGCACGATCATCTCCGGCTACCTTCTCGGCATGCACGGATGCGTTGCCTATGTCGTTCCGATTCTGTTTGTGATCGTCGGATTCTATCTGATCATCGGCGGCAGGAAAAAGCCTGCGCGCGGTACGCTGCTGACCGGTCTTTTGGCATTCTGGTTCATTCTCTGCGCGCTGCATATGTGGACCAGCAAAACGCTGTACGAGCTGAGACCGTTCGGCGCGTCCGATATGACCTTTTCCGGCTACCTCTCTCAGTTTTTCGGACAATTCCCAAACGCCTGGCTTGAAGGCGTGAATCATCACGTCGGCGGCGGCGTGCTTGGCATGATCCTGCCGACCTTGCTCTATGTGATCGGCGGAAAGCTTCTTTGCTGGGTCGTGATCATCGCGGGCTTTTTGATTTCCGTCCTGCTCTGCACCGGCATTTCGATCAAGGCATATACCGACGCGTTCGGCACGAAGGTGCGCGAAAAGATCGCGGAGCGCGAGCAGTATGACGAGGACGATTACGAGGATTACGACAACTATGACAATCCGGAAGACGTCGATACCGCATACCGCCCGTGGAAGAAGAGCTTTTCCACCACCATCGACGAGGACGCGGCGCCTGCGCGCAAAAAGCCCGCGCCGCGCAAGCGATCCGAACCGATCCCGTTTGACGAGCTGTTCGAGGTCCCCGCGCCCGAGCCGGAACAGCCTGCGCGCAAGCGTCAGCTCGTTAAGCCGAACGCCGCATCCGATTTCGATCTGACCGGCAAGGACGTCCGTACGACGAAAAAGCCCGAGCCCGTGTCTTTTGAAGACGAAGAGGACGAGCTTGTTATTACGCCTGCGCCGGCGAAAAAGCCGTCGAAGAAGGCGCCCGCCTTCTCGGAGCTTGCCGAATCGCTCGTCCCCGATCAGCCGAAGAAGGAACCGGAAAAGCCCGCGAAAAAGTCCGCCGCGCCGGTTGAACCGGAAGAAGAGGACGAGCTTCCGATCGTTGTGCCGCCTGTGCCCGAAGCGCCGGCATATGAACCGCCTTCGATCGACTGTCTCAATAAACCGCGCGAGACGTTTGCAAAGAACGCGGAGAACCCGACCGCGATCGCGCGTCTTTTGGAGGAAACACTTGCAAGCTTCAACATCGCCGCAAAGGTCATCAACATCTCCGTCGGTCCCGTCGTCACCCGCTACGAACTCCAACCGGCACCGGGCGTGCGCGTGAACCGCATCACAACGCTCAGCAATGACATCGCCCTTGCGCTTGCCGCGCCGCGCGTGCGCATCGAAGCTCCGATCCCCGGCAAAGCCGCCGTCGGCATCGAGGTTCCGAACAAGGACGCGGCGACCGTGCTTTTGCGCGATATCATCGACAGCGATGAGTTCCAGAATGCAAAATCCCCGGTCACGATGGCGCTCGGCAAGGACATTGCCGGCAAGATCATCGTCGCCGATCTCGGCAAGATGCCGCATATGCTGATCGCGGGCTCGACCGGCTCCGGCAAGTCCGTCTGTATCAACGACCTGATCATCTCCATGATCTATAAATCCTCGCCGCAGGAGCTGCAGCTGATCCTGGTCGACCCTAAGATGGTCGAGCTCTCCGTCTTCGGCACGCTGCCGCATCTTCTGATCCCGGTCGTGACCGAGCCGAAAAAGGCGGCGAGCGCGCTGCGCTGGGCTGTCAATGAAATGACCCTGCGCTACAGGAAGTTCACAGAGGTCGGCGCAAGAGAGCTGACGCGCTACAATTCTTTGATGGACGATCCCAAGAAAAAGATCCCGAAGCTGGTCATCATCATTGACGAGCTTGCCGACCTCATGATGGTCGCGCCCGACGATGTCGAGGATTCGATCTGCCGCATTGCGCAGCTCGGCCGCGCAGCCGGCATCCATCTGATCGTCGCAACACAGCGTCCGAGCGCCGACATCATCACCGGTCTCATCAAGGCGAACATTCCGTCGCGCTGTGCGTTTGCGGTCAGCTCGGCGATCGACTCGCGCATCATTCTGGACGCGACCGGCGCGGAAAAGCTTTTGGGCCGCGGCGATATGCTCTTCCACCCGAACGGCGCCGGCAAGCCGACGCGCGTACAGTGCGCATACGTTTCGGATGAAGAGGTCGAACGCGTCATGTCCGGCTTTAAGAAGAACGATACGCAGTTCTCCGAAGATGTGTTGAACGAGATCAACGACGAAGCCAAGGGCGGCGCGCAGGGCGGCGTCTTCGGCGAAGGCAAGCAGGAGGACGATCTTTTGGGCGAAGCGGTCCGCGTCGTCATGGAAAACGGACAGGCTTCGATCTCCATGATCCAAAGACGCCTGCGCGTCGGCTATGCGCGCGCGGCGCGTCTCGTCGATATGATGGAACAGAAAAAATACGTCTCGCCGTTCGACGGCAGCAAGCCGCGTCAGGTCCTGATCACGCAGGCGGAGTTCAACCGCGTGTTCGGCGGCGGCGCGCCTGCCTCCGACGACGAGCCGGTCGAACCGGACGAAACCGATTTTGAGGAGGATACCGAAGCATGAACGTCGGCGTGATCTCCCTCGGCTGCGCCAAAAACCAGGTCGATACGCAGACGATGCTGGGATATCTGAAGGCAGCGGGCTATTCGTTTACCGGCGAACCGTCCGAGGCGGATATCCTCATCGTCAACACCTGCGGATTCATCACCCCCGCCAAGGAGGAGTCGATCGACGCGATCTTCGAGATGGCGCAGTATAAGGAAAGCGGACGCTGTCGGCTTTTGGTCGTGACCGGCTGTCTTTCCGAACGCTATCGGAAGGAGCTCACCGAGGAAATGCCCGAGGTCGATCTTTTCCTCGGCGTGCGCGAATATGAAAAGCTCCCGCGGCTGATTGCCGAAAAGCTGAACCTCCCCTGCTCCCCGATCATCAGACCCGAACGCCTGCTGGTCACGCCGCCGTACCGTGCGTATCTTCGCATCGGCGACGGATGCAACAATCGCTGCGCGTACTGCGCGATCCCGCTGATCCGCGGCGACCTTCAAAGTACGCCGATGGAACAGCTTGTCGACGAGGCAAAGGCGCTCGCCGGCATGGGCGTGACCGAGCTGTCGGTCATTGCGCAGGATACGTCCGGCTACGGAAAGGATCTGTACGGCGAGCCGCGGCTCATACCGCTTCTCAAAGAACTGGACCGCATTGACGGGCTCCGGTGGGTCCGTCTGCTCTACACCTATCCGGATACGGTCACGCCGCTGCTTTTGGATACGCTGGCGGAGGGCGAAAAGCTCGTGCCGTATCTCGATATGCCGCTGCAGCATTGCAGCGACGAGCTTTTGCGCCGCATGCACCGGCGCGGCAGCAAGGCGCATATCGAAAGCGTGCTCGATCACATCCGCAAACACTATCCGGATTTCACGCTGCGCACGACCATGATGGTCGGCTTCCCCGGCGAGACCGACGCGCAGTTCCGGGAGCTCATGCAGTTTCTCAAAGACTACCCGTTCGACCGCGTCGGCGCGTTTGCGTTCTCTCCCGAGGAGGGTACCGCCGCCGAAACGATGCCGGATCAGATCCCGGATGAGGTCAAAGAGGTGCGTCTTTCGGCGCTGATGGAGCAGCAGCAGGCGATCTCGAAGGCGCGCAACGAACGCTGGGTCGGACGCGAGCTTCTGATGCTCGTCGAGGAGACCGGCATGGACGGGACCTACGGCAGAACGATCCGCGAAGCGCCGGACGCCGACGGCACGGTCTGCATCGCGCCGAGCTATCGGCACGAGCCCGGACAGTATCTCAGGATCCGCCTCACCGGCGCCGATTCCTATGACATGATCGGAGAAAGCCTATGAATACCGCAAACAAGCTGACGATCCTGCGGATCCTTCTGATCCCGCTGTTTATCCTTGCGCTGCTGCTTCCGAACCTGTGGACGGCGTTTGCGCCGTACAGTCACTGGGTCGCGGCAATGATCTTCCTTGCCGCCGCGATCACCGATATTCTTGACGGCAACTATGCAAGGAAGCACAACCTCGTGACCGATTTCGGTAAGCTGATGGATCCGATCGCGGACAAGATGCTGATCGTCGCCGCGTTCGTCATGCTCTCCTGTACGTCCGACGCCGCGCATCCGAAGTATCTGCTCCATCCGGTCGTCACGATCGTCTTTATCGCGCGGGAGTTTCTGATCTCCGGCGTGCGTCAGATCGCCGCTTCAAAGGGTATCGTGATCGCCGCCGGCAAGCTCGGCAAGTGGAAAACGACGTTTCAGGATATCATCGTGATCGCGCTTCTGCTCTACGACGAGTTTCCGTTCCGGTATCTGAATCCCTATCTCCGGTATCTGATCGAAGCGCTCGTCTTTGTCGCGCTTGCGCTGTCGGTCATATCCGCGATCGAGTATATCGTAAAAAACAAAGGAGCCTTGAATCTGCATGATTGCTGAACTGATCTGCGTCGGGACCGAGCTCTTGATGGGACAGGTCCTGAACACCAACGCGTATTTCATCGCAAAGGAGCTTGCGCCGTCCGGCGTCGATATGTATCACCAGATCGTTGTGGGCGACAATCCGAAACGGCTTACGGAGGCGGTCGAAACCGCGCTTTCCCGTGCGGACGTCGTCCTGCTTTCCGGCGGTCTCGGACCGACCGACGACGATCTTACCAAGGAAACCGTCGCAAAAGCGCTCGGCAAGGAGCTTGTGCTCTTTGATGACGAATGGGAAAAGCTGAAATACTGGTTCTCCTCCAGGGGCAGAACGATCGCGCCGAACAACAAAAAGCAGGCGATGTTCCCTGCGGACGCGATCATCCTTGAAAACCCGAACGGCACCGCGCCGGGCTGCATCATGGAAGCGAACGGCAAAGCCGCCGTTCTGATGCCCGGACCGCCGCGCGAGCTAATGCCGATGTTCAAAAACCACGTTCTCCCCTGGCTGCTTGAAAAAGCGGGGCACCGGCTCTATTCGCGCGAGATCCGCATCTTCGGCATGGGCGAATCGGACGTAACATACCGGCTCGACGCGCTCATCAAGCATCAGACGAACCCGACGATCGCACCGTATGCCAAGACCGGCGAGGTCACGCTGCGCGTTACCGCCCGCTGCCGGGACGACGCCGAGGGCGAAGCGCTTGTGCTGCCTGTGATCGAGTCGATCAAGGCGACGCTCGGCGACGTTGTCTACGATACAAACGGACGCGAGCTTGCGGAGGTCTGCCATCATGCGCTGATCGCCGCGGGTAAAACGCTTGCCGTTTCCGAAAGCTGTACCGGCGGCAGGCTTGCGAACGCGTTCATCAACTACCCCGGTAGCTCTGCGTACTTTATCGAAGGCGACGTGACCTATTCAAACGACGCGAAGATGCGCCGCCTCGGCGTCCGCAAAGAGACGCTCGACACCGTCGGCGCAGTCTCCGAGGAATGCGCAAGAGAGATGGCGGAAGGCACGCGGAAAGCCGCAAATACCGACTATGCCCTGTCCACGACCGGCTATGCGGGACCGGACGGCGGCGAGCCGGACAAGCCCGTCGGCACGGTGTTCATCGCGCTTGCGAGCGAAAACGGCACGATCGTGAAACGGCTGAACCTGTTCGGCGACCGCGACCGCATCCGGCATTCCGCGATGCTGAACGCGCTCGATCTTTTGCGCAGAAATATCTGTACGAAATAACGGACATGTGATATAATACACTATACGCAAGACTTGAAAGTGAGGAACACGACATGTTGGAAAAAGAAAAAGCATTGGAAATTGCACTGAGTCAGATCGAAAAGAGCTTCGGCAAGGGCGCGATCATGAAGCTGGGCGACGCGTCGCGCGTGCCGGTTTCCGTGATCCCGACCGGCTGTCTGGACCTGGATCTTGCGCTCGGCGTGGGCGGCGTTCCGCGCGGCAGAGTGGTCGAGATCTTCGGACCGGAGTCCTCCGGTAAAACCACCATCGCCCTGCACATCGTCGCGCAGGCGCAGAAGATGGGCGGCACCGCGGCGTTTATCGACGCGGAGCATGCGCTCGACCCGGTCTATGCCGAGCATCTCGGCGTACAGATCGAGGACCTCTATGTCTCTCAGCCGGACACCGGTGAACAGGCGCTCGACATCGCCGAAGCGCTCGCGCGCAGCGGCGCCATCGACGTGATCGTCATCGACTCGGTCGCTGCGCTCGTTCCGAAAGCCGAGCTCGAAGGCGACATGGGCGATTCGCACGTCGGTCTGCAGGCGCGTCTGATGTCGCAGGCGCTCCGCAAGCTCACGGGGTGCGTTGCAAAGACCAACACCGTCGTGATCTTCATCAATCAGCTGCGCGAGAAGGTCGGCGTCATGTTCGGCAACCCCGAAACGACGACCGGCGGCAAGGCGCTGAAGTTCTACGCCTCCATCCGTATGGATGTCCGCCGCATCGAAACGCTGAAGGCGGGCAACGACGCAGTCGGCTCCCGCACGCGCGTCAAGATTGTCAAGAACAAGGTCGCGCCGCCGTTCCGCACAGCCGAGTTCGATATGCTCTACGGCGAAGGCATCTCCAAAGAGGGCTGCATCCTCGACATGGCGATCGACCGCCGCATCATCATCAAGTCCGGCTCGTGGTTCTCATACGGTGAGATGCGCATGGCGCAGGGTCGCGAGAACGCGCGCCTGTTCCTGAAGGACAACCCCGAGGTCTGCCAGGAGATCGAAAACAAGATCAAGGCGCAGATCGAGGAACAGCGCAGAAAGGACGCCGAAGCCGCCGAAGCCAAGCGCCGCGCCCGCGAAGCCGCGCTCCGCGGCGACGACGACATCGTTCCCCCGCCCGCGTTTTAATGCGCCGTGATATGTGATCTTTGAACACGTTCAGAAAGGTTCTCCGACGGAGGACCTTCTTTTTTTACACAAAATTCCATATTTACCGGTTATTCACGGTCATATTACATTTCTGTGACAACTCTGTGACGTTTCGGACGAATCTCCTTTGTATGCTGTTCTCATAGAATCACGGATGTATGTCTGAAAGGAGGCTTTTCATGAAACGAATCATCATCCTCTGCCTGCTCCTCGCCCTCATCGTCGCCTGCGTACCCACGCCCGAAGAAGAATTTGTCGTCAACAAAGGCGACAACGTTACGGAGCATCAGATCCGGAGTGAACAAAGCGGCGATGCACAGCGCTTTCCGGGCCGATGGGACGAGGACGAAACGCTCGACTGCGGGAAGATCACGGTCTCAATTCATGCCAACGTCATGCAGCGCACGGACGGCGTCTACCCCGTTTACCGTACCCGCAGGGAGGTTTTTTCACAGGAACGTACGGCGGCGCTGCTCTCGGCGCTGCTCGGAACGCCGAAAAGCCGCATGCGTCTCGAATCCACGAAGGACGACTGGAAGCGTGAGTTTCAGGCATTCGTCGACGATTATAACGAATCTACGGACAATCTGCGGAAAAGCGGCGAGCTGACTGCCGAGGTCGAAGCGATCTCCGAAGAGCAGTTTGCGGCGCAATCTGCATGGTATGCGGAGCAGATTCAGAACGCACCGGACACAAACGATCCGGAGCCGGTCACCGATTTTGCTTCGGTTCCGGTCAACGACCTCGGCGCGCGATATGCGATGACGGACGGCAGTACGGCGATCGTCAGTATCGGACGCGAAGGCGAAGATGCACGGTATTTCGATGTGAGCCGCGCAGATCTCAACGGATATACGGTCACGGAATCCTCCTGTCAAAAGCAGGCCGGATGGGATCCGGGACTTTTCGCCGCCTGGAAGGAGCCGTCGATGCGCCGCGAGGACGCCGAGCAGGTCCTGACACAGGAGCTTAACAGGCTTGGGCTGTCCGATTTCTCGATCGTCGATGCACAGAAAGCAAACCTGATGCACCCATACGGCGGCGCGGACCGGGACGGGGCGCAGCGATCCTATACCTCCCTATCGCAGGGCTGGGGCTTTGTGCTTCGGCGGCTGTACGGCGGATACCCCGCCATTTCTTCCCCGATAGAGCCGTCGGCCAGCTTAAACTATGAGAGCGAACCCGACTATGCCAAGGTCACGAACATTCCGGATGAGGAGATCCGTATTCTGATCGACGAAAGCGGGATTATAAGCTTTCGATACAGCCATCCGAAGGAGATCATCGGGATCGAGAACGAGAATGTGGATCTGCTGCCGTTTTCCGAGGTGCAGACCCACGTGAAAAATACGCTGCGCGCGACGCTGTCCGGCTCGTGGTTTGAAAAAGGGGCCGTTACGGAGATCGAAGTCTACCGGCTGCTTCTAACCTGTTATACCGTGCATGTGCGCAATTCGGACGATTACTTCGAGATCCCCTGCTGGGTCGTGCTGTTCGACGAGCCTTTGACCAAGAGCTTCCGCGACGATCCGGATATGACGCCGCAGGCGCTTCTCATAAACGCCGTCGACGGGTCGATCATACAGGCGGGATATTGACAAAACCGGGAGGCGGTTCGTCCGTCTCCCGGCATGCAGGTTCAGCGTTTCTTTTGCAGCTTGGTCTTGTTGCCCTTTGCGTCGACAATGTAGGTATTGTCCAGATGCGCCTCAAGGGAACTGCGGAAGTCCGCGATATATGCCTTTCTGAGCCGGTCGCGCTCCTCCGTCTCCTCCGGGGTCAAGCTCTCCGTCTTCGCTTTTCTCGCAAGCTCGTTGATGCGATCGATGTGTTCCTGTTTCATAACGGTATCCTCCGTGTCGGTATTGTACACAACGGCGCTGAATTTGTAAAGGCGTCGAGAAGATTTTACATTGCGTTAATTGACTTTTGTCGCGATGAACGTTAAACTGTAGAATTATGAAAAAGCTACTTTTACTTTCATTATTATGTTTCATATTTATTGCCTGCGGCTTTTCCGCGCAGCAGGCGATTGTAACTGCGACCGAAGAGCCGCCGCTTGTCATCGAAGCGGATCCGACGCCGGAGGAAGAGCCGGTCGTCGTTGCGCAGACCGAGGTCCCGATCACACTGCCGCCGGTCCCGACCCCCACGCCGGAACCGACGCCCACGCCGGAGCCCACGCCGGAACCGACGCCCACGCCCATCCCCTTCGATGAAGACGATGAAATGATCATGCTGGACACGCTCGCGTACGGCCAGGAGCTGAAGATCGTATCCACCAGAGGGGCAAAGCCCTCCGTTTACAGCAGCACGGATCCCGACAAGCGGAAGTACATCTATCCCTTTACGCCGACCGAGGGCGTATATACGCATGAATGGCTCGTCCTCGATACGGTGGAAACGGATGAACGCACCTATTACCGTCTTCGTCCGATCGGCGCAAGCACCGAAGGATATCTTGATGTGCGTGCCGTTCAGGAGACAAAACTGACTGCGCCCGAGAGCATCTATGCCGTAATGGTTCGCCCGCACGGCATCATGTACTCGGCACGCACGGTGGAATCGGTCACTGCCGCGCATGCAGACTATGCCGTCGTTCGCGTGATCGGCGTCGATACGGAGAAAGGATTTGCCGCCGTTATGAATACGGAAGGCAAAACCGGCTATGTGCAGCTCGGACAGATCCGGTTCGTGGACGAGGAGACGTTCCTTGCCCTGCTGCACCAGTCCTGCGAGACGCCCGAAAGCACCTTCTCGACCGAAGCGCTCGTTGCGGATGCGTATACGCACGTCGGAGAACCGTATGCAAACCCGGCGGAGTTTCTTTACGATATGCTGCGCGCCGAGGGGCTGCATTTCAACGAGGTCTACTACAAATTCTATCAAAAGCCGCTCGAAGACGAAACGCTGTATCCGAAACATCTCTATATCGCGCCGATCTACAATTCCCTGCTCTTCAAACTGTTCAACAGCTCCGGCGATCAGGTGACCTGTGACGGCGAAGAGACCGAATGGCAGTACATCGGAGATTTCGAGTCGATCGAAGCCGGCGATCTTTTGTTCTTTGCGGATGACGCCGGGAAGGGCGACGCCGTTGTGCGCGACGTCGAAGTCGTGGTGCACGGACCGTATTCCGGCGATCTCACCGAATGCGGGATTTATCTCGGCGACGGCCGCATGCTGACCGTTCGCAACGGCGTTGTCGTGGATGTGGAGATCGATCAGATCTCCGTGAAATACTTCGACAGCGCAAGGCGGATCTGCCCCTATATCGTCGATGAGAAGGCGCATTTCATCGAGTGCATGATCTCGATCATTTACGACCGCCTCGGCACGCCGTACAGCAATGCGCGGCGCATCGGCGACGAAGCGTATGACTGCTCCGGGCTGATCTGCTGGATCTTCCGCGGCTACGATTATCTGCGGGAATCTCCGACCGAACCCATCTTTGATCTGACCGCTTCCGCGTGGGGCAGAGTGCCTGCAGCGAACAACGGAAAGACCCGGATCGTTTTTACGGACACGGGCGTTACGCGCAGCAAAGAAGACTTTGCGAATCTCCAGCGCGGCGACTTTATCGTTCTGCTCAACGAAAAGCGTGACAAGCCAGGACATATCATGGTCTATCTCGGCAACAACACGGTGATCCATTCCACCCGGATCGACGGTCGTTATCAGGGAACGCTCGTTGCGCGTTTCCGTCCGCATCTGCAGTCGCTGTATTCCGTTTCGCGCAGGATCGAATCCATAACGCCGATCCGATAACAGAAAATGCCGATCCCCCGGTTCTTCGCCGGGGGATCGTTTTGCATTTTGGTTTGCGGTTTACGGATACGCGGTGCGCGTTCCGTCGGAATACAGGAAGATCGCGCGGACGCCGTATTGATCCAGAAGCGCGCGGCTCTTCTTTTCCCCGCACACAAAACACGCGGTGGAGAGCGCGTCGCAGAGATCGGACCGCGCGCCGATGATCGTGACCGACGCCAGTCCGTTCGATACCGGCATGCCGGTTTTGGGATCGAGAATGTGATGATACCGCACGCCGTCTTTCAAAAAGAATCGTTCATAATTGCCGCTTGTGACCACGGCGGCATCCTTCAGCTCCAGCACCTCTTCGCTTTGCTCCGGCGTTCCGTTCGGATCACGGACGCCCACCGTCCAAAGCCCGCCGTTCGGTTTCGTTCCGATCGTTACGACGTTGCCGCCCATATTGATGCAGGCGCTTTTGACGCCTTGACCGCGCAGATACTCGGCGACGCGGTCTGCAATAAATCCCTTGGCGATACCGCCGAGATCGATCTCGGCGCCGTTTTGCAGCGTTACCGTATTTCCGTCGATCACAATATTGCGATAATCCACGCGCGTGATCGCCGCACGCAGCGCGTCCGGGTCCGGCAGCTCGGGATGATCCGCCGAAAAGTCCCACAGCGCGGACGCCGGCGCAATCGTCGCGTCGAACGCACCTTCGCTCTTTTCTCCGATCTCGACCGCAAGCCGTAAAAGCGCCGCCGTCTCCGGATGCACCTCAACCGGTGCGCCTTCGGCATGATTGAGCTTCCACACATCGCTTCCTTCGACCGTCCTGCTGAGCACCGATTCATAGTCCGCAATGACCTGCAGCGTCCCGTCGACGATCTCCTGCGGCGCATACGCCGTGACCGTCACGACCGTGTCGCAGGCGAACCCTGCTGCGGAACGCGCGATCTCGGAAGCACAGCCGAACAGCGGCAGCAGACAGCACAAAATCAACAGAAGCTTTCGTTTCATGCGCCGCTCCTCCTTTCATACCGCTCGACGCCGTAAAACGCCGCGCGCGCCGCAATTCCGAGCAGCAGCCCTGTCGCGGTCCCGCTGATCAGCAGCCACGGCGCATAGAACAGCACCGGGCGGAAGGAGATCAGAATACAACCGACTGCGCATTGTCCGACGATATGCAGTATCCCTCCGACCGTACTGACCGGAATCACGGAGATGCCCGGGATCCGATGCAGAAGGAGCATTGCCGTCACGGACAGCACCCCGCCCGCCAACGCGTACAGCGCGCCGACGGCGTTGCCGAACAGCAGGGACGACAAACCGACTTTTAAGAGCATCAGAATCAGTGTTTCGGCAGGACGCATATAAAACACCGCATACAGCAAAACCAGATTGGACAGTCCGAGCTTGATCCCGGGTATGGAAGGCACGAGCGGGATGAGCGAATCTATATAGCCGAGAATCAGCGCAGCGGCGGTCAGAAGCGCCATTTTGGTCAGCGTGCGGATCTTCATTGCGCCCCTCCCGTAAACTCAATATAAACCTTGTGCGGCGCGCAGACGATCCATGTGCCGAGCGGACGTGTCCTTACCGTTTCCGCGCTGAGACGTCCCTGCCGCATACACTCGCCGTGCGGACAGTTCGCATGCTCCATCCACGCCTCACCGTTCTCGATGCGGATGATGTTCTCCGCATCCGCCCCGGTCGCCTCCTCGACGATCTCGCCGTCCCGAATCACGATCGTACGCGTCTCCCATGCCGGGATCTCGATCGATTTCCCGTCGCCGTAACGGATCACAAACCGATCGTAAGCTCCTGCCTTCGGACGCAGCAGCAGACACACGACGACAGCGAGCGCAGCAAATACGATCGCTGCGCCCGTTATGATCCAATTCCCGTATTGTCGTTTTTTGTCCGTCTGCCGTTCCATGCGCTTTGTCAGCCGTTGTCCTCCTGCAGTGCTTCAAAGGTTCCGCAAAGCTCGGAATACCCCCACGACAGCCCGTCCGGCATCATTCGCTTTTGAGCAGTCATGCCGTTATAAACCCCCAATCCGTGACGGTTAATCTTGTTTCCCATGAATACCATGGTCGCAGATATACCGCCGTCAAGGTTATACGCCGTTACACATCCAAGCGAGTGCATCAGCTCCGCGCATTCCGCGCCTCTCATGCCGACGCTGTAGCCCGGCTGCCGTCCGTCCACGACCACCGCCACAAAATGTCCGGGTTCGATCATGCCGAGCAGCGTGCGCGGATTTTCGCTTGTCGACCCGAGACACGCCTGCGTGATCTCGCCGTTTTCGATGACGGTGGGGCCGAATGCCGCGCGCGCAAAAGAGAAGCAATTCTCGACACCGCTCTGAAAAAGATCCTGTGCGTTGATCTCGCCTCTATGGACGATCTTCATTTCCTTCGTTTTCGGGTCGATCCAGAAGGAGTCGTAGAAGTTCGATTCCTGGAACACAATGCCGTCCCGGATCAAAATCCCCTTCCTGTCTCTGTCCTGATAAACCAGATTATCGCCGGTGATCCAAAGCACGCTTTTGATCTCCTGCGCCATCTTTTTCCCTTCCTTCAGCTCTCCCCCGTCGTGTTTCCAGGAGCCGAACGTCGGGCGAAAGCTGTCGTACTCGCGCTCATAGATATGCGCCACGAAGTAGACGACCTCTCTTTCTCTGCTGCCGTCGTACATCACGGTCGCTACGCGGTTGATTTCAACCGCAAGGATGTCCGAACGATAGATCCACGAACCGTTTTCATTGTCAAACGATACAAATTCCGGTTCGCCTTCCGCGAGAAAGTGATCGTCGAAGGATGTATGCTCAAGCGCATGCGTCGGTTCCGGGGTCGGCGATGCCGTCGGTTCCGGAGTCGGCGATGCCGTCGGTGCAGGCGATTCGGTCGGCGTCGGCGCAATTGTTGCTTTGTGCACAGCCGGCGTGGAAACGGATCCGGATGCGGACGTTCGATCCTGTGTCTCGATCTCGACGCCGACTTTGGATCCGCTGTTCCCGCCGCAGGAAAACCATCCGCTTTTTTGTTCGGACGTATGCGGCGTCGCCGGAATCTGTGTGCTCATTTCCGTCTCTTCCCGCAGCGGGCTTTCCGATTCCGTCGGAGTTGGCGTCGCATGCGCGGGATTCTCTTCTGCCGGACTTGGCGTTTCCGGTTCCTCTGTCGTTACAGGCGTCGGCTCGATATATGAGATCAGCGACGCATGCGGAATGTTTTCCAGGAGATCGTCTTGCAGTACGTCGACGCCGACTGTCTGCAGTTCAAGACGATATGCCGGTTCTTCCGGAAGCCGCATCCTATACAGTCCCCGCGATTCCATGAGGCGGTACGCTTCCGACGCCGTTTTGTGCGCCGACCATCCCCCGAGCGTACGCATCGGCTCGGTACAGTCGATCCTTGTCGTTCCTGCGTCGGACGCGATATACAGCTTGTCCGTCCGGGAAGACTCTCCGAGCGCAGCCATCACAGCGGAATACGTCTCGGATGCGCGCAGATCGTCATCGGACGCGTCGACGGTCAGCACGATCTTCGGCTGCAAGGCTTCCGTCAGCAGCGCAAGCTTTTCCTCCGGATGATCCCTCGTCCACAGTTCTTTCACTTTTACGCATTGTATGCGCTGCACGTTTTCGTTGCCGGCATCTATGTATTTTGCATAGTTTTGATCGTCGATTCCCAGTGTGATCGGCGCTTTATCGATCCCGAGCTCTAAAAGTACACGGTCAAGCTCTTCAAGACGGTAACGGTAATCGACCGTCATACAGACGATCCCGACGGACATGCCGTATCCGATCGCATACTTGACGATCGTCGGTCCGAACACCTCCATCACATCTGCAGGCGTCGGCGCAACGATCAGGATATCACACGCGTCCGGCGTTTCGGAAAGCCAGCAGCGTTCCGGTTCCGGTTCTTTGTCCGAAACAAACAGCGTTGAAACGGTGCATTCCGCGCCGTTTGCAGCCAGAACGATCCTTTCGCACACCGGATCGACCGGGATCGTTTCGGCATAGCGGCTCGGACGAACGAACGCCGTCGATCCCAGAAGTTCATTTGATGCGCTGTACTGTTCGATGGCAGCGTTCTCGGGAAGTGTGAACCATTCCAGATATAGTGTGCGTCCTGCTCCCGCGTTCGACAGCGTCATTTCAAGCCTTTGCATGCGCAGCAGCGTCAGTCTCGTCATTACATCCGCGTCCAAAAGACGTTCCTCCGGCTTTCCTCCCGGGATCGTATACGTCACGGTAAAGCCGTTTTCCGCTGCTGCCGACGGCAATAATACGCATATCATCAAACATGTGATCAGAAAACACACTATCTTTTTCATCTGCTGTTACGTTTCCTTCTTCAATCGTTTCCGCGGTCCCGGCAAATGCCGCGCATCCCTGCTGCAAGCGTTTCGACCGTTTCCGAAGCGAACGGATCATGCAGTCCGGCGCTGCTCAGCACTTCGTTCAATTCCGTTTTATCTGTCCGCGTCAGGATCGTGTAATACGCATCCGCCGCCTTTTTTTGATCCGTCCTGCCCTTCAGATACAGTTCCAGAGCCGCGATCGCGCCTGTCGCATAGCTGATGTAATAAAACGGGGACTGAAAGGTATGCTGTATCTGCGTCCAGGATCTTCCCTCCCGACCGAGCGCATCCAGTCCGTACCCGGAACAGATCCGGCTATATTCCGCATTCAGCATTGCAAGCGTCGGTTCCTGTTGCGCGTACGCATACTGCTGAAACGCATCCTCGGCGCATCCGTCGATCAATGCAAAAAGCACAAAAAACAGTTCCGCCGTCCCTGCTGCTTCCGCACGATCGCCATATAGCGTATCATACCGCAAAACGGTCAATAGTTCAAGCCCCTGTGAATCAATTTCGGCAAAATCCAGCACATTTCCCGCAGCCAGCGAATCCCCGTTCAGATAATACGACGCGAAATGTCCGAACTCATGAACGACGGTCGTGATCGACTCGAACCCGCTCGTCCATTCGCCGAACAGGAACGGCGCCCCGTATTCCGGAAAATAGGTTGTGAAGCTGCCCGGCATTCTGAAAAGATCCGCTCCGAGATCATACATCCGGTGCGAGATCATGTATTCCCACGGTTCCGACAGGACCGGAAGAAGCTCCGTGACCGCAGCGCCGATCCGCTCCATCGTCGGTCCCGGCTCGAACGTCATCCCGTACAGCTGCACGGCTGCCGGCAAAAAGTCCCCCGCGAACTCTGAAAGCAGCGGTACGAGCGTCCTCTGTACCTGCGCTGAAAGCTGCCGGGCTTCTTCCGGCGAATATGTTCGTCCGAAGCATGCATACCGATAATCGGCGTACGAGTCATATCCGAGCGCTGCTGCGATCTCGTTTCGCACCGGTATCAGCTCCAGAAAGATCGTACCTGCTTCCGTATTGAACCGCTCCAGATACAATTCATACAGGCGCTCGAAATCCTCTGCGGACAGCGCCGGATCGGAAAGGATCTCGTCCCCCGTCCATGCCTTTCCCTTGTATTCGATCCGAAGCTGTTCCGAAAGCGCTTCGTATTCTCCGACAAGCGTACGTTCCTTCTCGATCAGCGGCAGGACCGAAGGATCGGACAGCGTATCCTCGCGCAGGAGTGCTTTGACCGTCTCCGCGTCATAATATGCCTGCAGCGCGGGATCGTCCTTGAGCAGGAGCGCGGCGTCGACCAGACTGCCGCGAAGCGTCTCAACATCGATGCTTAACGCATCGTACGCCTGTTTGTTCGCCTCATTCGTCACGTCAATGCAGTACCGCACATACGCGATCGAAGCGTCTGTCTGCAGCTTTCGATATGCCTCCGTTCTTGCGTCAAGCGCATCCTGCGCGCGTATGCCCGTAAGCTCGCCGCGTTCGATCCGGAAGAGCAGTTCCTTTGCCCGCGCGATCTCCAGCGCGGCGTCCGTTCCGGATACTTTGAGTTCGCCGAATGTCAGCTCGGTATGGTATGCGATCCCGGTGTTATGTTCACCGCACCCAAGCGTGCCGCAAAGAATTACCGCGATCAGAAATAAGGTTACGATCCGTTTCATATGCCGCCTTTCCGGCGCGTCTCATTTCGGCACGCCCGCTACAGTTTACGCGGATCCTCCCGATTTTTGCGCACATCCGCAAGAACCTGTTGTCATAGCGCGAAAAATGTGATATAAAATAGAATAGTGAGGTATGAGTATGAAAATCGTAGTATTGGCAGGCGGGCTCTCCCCCGAACGCGACGTTTCGTTTTCGAGCGGGACCATGGCGGCAAACGCGTTGCTTTCTTTGGGTCATCAGGCGATTCTGGTCGACCTGTTTTTCGGACTGCCCGAATGGGACGGCAAAACCGATCTGTTTGCACAGGCAAAGCCTCTCACTCCGTTCCGCGTTTCGGAATCCGAGCCGGATCTGGATGTGCTGCGCCGCTCCCGCAAAGCGGGCTTTAACGACTACATCGGGCTGAATGTCCCGGAGCTTTGCGAACAGGCGGATATCGTTTACATGGCACTGCACGGGGACTGCGGTGAAAACGGAAAGCTGCAGGCGTTCTTCGACGCGCGCGGCGTCCGCTATACGGGCTCCGGCGCGGAGGGCTGCCGCAACGCAATGGATAAGTGGATCAGTAAGCAGCTATTCGAGGCGGCAGGCGTTCTGACGCCGCGCGGCATGCTTCTGAAGGCGGGCGATCCGTTCGATCCCGACGCCCTTCCCGTTCCGTGCGTTGTGAAGCCCTGCAACGGCGGTTCGTCGATCGGCGTTTCGATCGTACACGACCGACGGGAGCTCTACGACGCACTCAAGCTTGCGTTTTCCATGGAAAACACCATCCTTGTCGAGGAATACATCAAAGGACGCGAGCTGTCCTGCGGGATCCTCGGCGAAACGGCGCTGCCGCCGATCGAGATCATTCCGCTGCACGGCTTCTACGATTACAAGAACAAGTATCAGGCAGGCGCCGCGCGCGAGGTCACACCCGCCGAAATCGACGCGGAAACGACTGCGCGCATTCAAAGGATCGCTCTGGACGTCTTCCGGCTTCTCGGTCTGTCGGTATACGGGCGCATCGATTTCCTGCTCACAGAAGCAGGCGACGCCTACTGTCTCGAAGCGAACACCCTGCCCGGCATGACGCCGACCTCCCTGCTCCCGCAGGAAGCCGCTGTTGTCGGATATTCCTACGAACGGCTCTGCGACACGATCATTTCTCTGTCGCTCCAAAAATAATATGGCTGCAAGGTTTACGATCAAAGAATTACTGGAAGCCACCGGCGGGACGCTGTATGCCCCCGCCGATTTCGGCGATCCCGTGATCGACGGACTCACCATCGACACGCGTGCCCTCACACCCGGCATGGCGTACGTCGCGATCCGCGGCGGCACGTTTGACGGACATCGGTTCATCCCGAACGCGATGGAAAAAGGCGCGGTTTTAAGCATCTCCGATACGGATATTCCGTATCCGCACATTCGTGTCGCAAACACCGTGCTCGCCTATCAGAATATCGCGAAAATGCACCGCGAACGGTTTGATCTGCCGGTCGTCTGCATCACCGGCAGCGTCGGCAAAACGACCACCAAGGAGATGGTCAAGGCCGTCCTCGAAACCACGCTCCGCACGCATGCGACGGTCGGCAACCTCAACAATCAGACGGGTGTACCGACGACGGTCCTGCAGATCAACGAAACGCATGAGGTCTCCGTCATGGAACTCGGCACGAACCACTTCGGCGAGATCGACGCGATCGCGCGCGTTGCGCAGCCCACGATCTGCCTGTTCACGAACATCGGCGAAGCACATATCGAGTTTTTCGGCTCGCGCGAGGGCATCTTCCGCGGCAAGACCGAGATGCTCAAACATATGCGTCCGGGCGGAACGGTCGTTGCAAACGGCGACGACGATTATTTGCGAACGATCCCGAACGCGATCACGTACGGGCTTAATGATGGCGTCGACGTTCGCGCAGTTGATCTTTGCGAGAACGGCATCGACGGCGTTTCCTTTACCGCCGAGCTGTTCGGCAAACGCCTTCCGGTCACTCTGCACGTTGCGGGAAAGCACATGGTGCAAAACGCGCTTGCGGCGCTGACCGTCGCGCATCTTCTGCACGTACCGGACGAAGCCGCGCTGATGGCGCTTTCGGCGTTTCAGCCCGGTGCGGGACGCTCCGACATCATTCGCACGGACCGGTTCACGATCATCGACGGGTCCTATAACTGCAATCCGACTTCGATGGAAGCCGCGCTCGACGTGCTCAAGACCGCCGCGGGACGCAGGGTCTGCATCTTCGGCGATATGCTGGAGCTCGGCGAAAACGCGTCGGCGTTCCATGCGCGCATCGGCGCGTACGCAAAGCAGCTCGGGATCGACCGCATGCTGACCGTCGGCACGCTTGCAAAGAACGCCGCGTTCGATCCGAACGACGCGTATGCTACCGTCGACGCACTTCTTTCAGTCCTCCCCTCGCTTTTGTGCGATGGCGACACAGTCCTTGTGAAAGCGTCATTCGGTATGCATTTGGGCGCCGTCGTCGAAGCGATCAAAGCGATGTAATTTTACAGCAAAACAGCCCCGCGGTCTGCGGGGCTGTTTCCATATTCCGGTATTGCTGTGCTTACGGCAGCGGCAACGGGAACTCGGCGATCGGCTGCGCCTGCGGATCCATCCGCATCTCAGAGGACCCCCACGGAACGTCATAGCGCCAGTCCTCGCCCACGGGCGTGCCGTTGAACGCCGTGCAGAAGCTGTTCGTAAGCGACAGCGTCACACCCTGCTGCTTCACCGTTTCGTAGTCCGAGGGGAAGATCGGCACGATGCAGGTGAACTTGCCGAACGGACTTTGGTTTTCGTAACCCGGAAGCGCCCATTCGCCGTCCCTGCCGATCCGGTATCTCACCGTCAAGCCGATCGATTCCCCGTAACGGTTGGGATACAGCAGCGCATTCGTGTACTGCTCCGTCCAGCCCTCCGGCGCGCTTTCCACGGTGTAGGTCACATAGACGCCGGTCTGACGGTAGACCGCCTCCTCGCGCAGCACCACGCCGTCGAGGCTGACCCGCTTGTTATAATAGACGGGAGGCTTGTTGGGATCGCTCCAGTCGTCCACGGTCAGCACCACGCTGCCGGAGAGCGGGCGCAGCGTCACCACGGGCTTTGACGCCTCCTGCGCCGCGTCGACGTCAAAGGTGAACGTAAAGCTCAAAACCGCCACGTCGCCGATCCGATTCATATCCTCCACCTTCGCGTCGCGCAGACCCACGTCGACGGTGATCTCCACGCGTCCCTCGTCCGGGAGCGGCGTTTCATACTGCTCGATCTCCCCTTCCAGGGTGACGCCGGTTTCGTCAAAGGATTGGATCCCGCCGGACACAAGCAGTTCGCTTGCCGCATCCTCTCCTTCTCTGCGGAACCGCGCTTCGTCCATCAGCGCTTCCACCCACTGCCCCGCGTCCTCGCGCGGCCAGTCAAAGCGCATGCCGTGGTCCGTATGCAGCCGCACGGTAAACGTGCAGTTGCGCCCGTCGTAGAGCACCTCCCGGATCTCCGGTTTGATGTTCCGCATCCAGCCCCAGTCCGCTTCCGAATACGCGGGCTGTCCCTGCGCCTGACGATACCCGTTCAGAAGCTCGGCTTCGGGCAGGTCCGGCAGCATGGTAATGCTGTACGCCTTGGTTTCCGGCGCCGCGGAGGCAATGGCGGCTTCCACGTCCGGGATGGCTTCGCCCTTCTCCTCGCGCTCCGCCTTGGTCTCGCTCAGATAGTCGGTCGGGGAATAGTTATCCCGCAGCAGCACGCCCGCTGCCACAGCCGTACCCGTAATGAGCAGCAGCGCCGCCGCCACCAACGGGATCAGGACCCGTTTCGGCAGCCGTGTCATGCTCCGGGTATTTTCTCTCTTATCTTTGCGGGAACCGGCAAGACGTTCCCAAGGGGAAGTCTTAATCCGGTCCAGCGTCCGGCGTACACGCACCCTGCTTTCCCGCGTCGGCTCAGGTCTGCTTTCCTGCAGCAGCGCAGCCAAAGAATCGGCGCGCAGTTCGTTCTCCTGTTCCTGTGCATTCATTTTATACTCCATAATCTTTCAGCTCCTTTCGCAATTGTTCCCGTCCTCTGTGGAGTAGAGACACCACTGTGCCGCGCGGCAGATCCAGCGCCGCCGCAATGTCGGCTACCGTCATGTCTTCATAATAGAACAGCATCACCGGCAATCGGTACCGTTCGGGCAGGTTGTCGACCGCCTGCTGTACATCCAGTCTGACATCCGGATCGGCGGACTGCTCGGCAAGGGGTTCCGTAAGCTCTGCCGTAAATCCTCTGCGGGCGATACTTTTGCTCTCATTTACGGCGATCTTCACCAGCCAAGGTTTGAATTTGGCAGCGTCCTTCACGCTGCGCCGACCGCGCCACGCCTTCAGAAGCGCCGACTGCACCGCATCTGACGCTGCGTCCCAGTTATGGAGCACACCGTAGCTCGCGGTCAGCAGAAGCCGTTCCAGCGACGCCGCCGCTGCCGCAAAGCCTTCGCGGGTGATGATGTCGGGTTCATTCCGTTCTTGCATGTTCAATTCCCTTTCTTGAAACGCGTTTCTGTATATATGACGTGCTGAAGAGCCAAAAGATTGCATGAAATATAAAAAATCGGAGACCGCTGCAGGATTCTCCGATTCATGGATCCTTATGATTGTTATTTCAGGCGCTCGACCGCTTTCAAAAGCGCGTCGACGCGGTCAGTCTTTTCCCACGGGAAATCCGGATTGCCGAAATGCCCGTTCTTTGCCGTTTGCTGATAAATCGGGCGGCGCAGATTCAGCGTTTCGATGATCGCCTTCGGACGCAGATCAAAGACCTCCGCCACCGCTTTTTCGAGCAGCTCGTCCGAAACCGTCCCTGTCCCGAAGGTGTCCACGCGTACAGAGACCGGCTTTGCGACGCCGATCGCGTACGCCACCTGCAGTTCGCAGCGGCGCGCAAGCTTTGCCGCGACAATGTTCTTTGCGATGTAGCGCGCCATATAGCTTGCGCTGCGGTCGACCTTCGTCGGATCCTTGCCGGAGAACGCTCCGCCGCCGTGGCGTGCATAGCCGCCGTAGGTGTCGACGATGATCTTTCTGCCGGTCAGTCCGGAATCGCCCTGCGGTCCGCCGATGACGAACCGTCCGGTCGGGTTCACGAGCACGCGTGTTTTTTCATCAAACAGCGTCGCCGGCAATGCGGGACGAATGACATACTCGAGCATGTCGCGTTCAAGCTGCTCATGCGTAACGTGCTCGTCGTGCTGCGTGGACAAAACGACCGTATCGATGTGCACGGGCTTGTCGTCCTCATATTCCACGGTGACCTGTGCCTTGCCGTCCGGGCGAAGATAGGTCAGCGTGCCGTTCTGCCGGACCTTTGTGAGCTTTCTGGTGAGCGCGTGCGCAAGGTCGATCGGCAGCGGCATCAGGATCGGCGTCTCGTCACAGGCGTAACCGAACATCATGCCCTGATCGCCGGCGCCGGTATCCATCGGATCCGCATCAATGCCTTGCTTGCTTTCAAGCGAGCGGTCGACGCCCAGAGCGATGTCGTCCGACTGCGCGTCGAGCGCGACGATCACGCCGCAGGTGCTGCCGTCAAAACCGAACTTCGCGCGGTTATAGCCGATGTCGCATACGGTTTTCCGCACGATGCTCTGAATGTCCACATAGCATTCCGTGGTGATCTCGCCCATGACGAGCACAAGCCCGGTCGTGCAGGACGTCTCGCACGCCACGCGCGCGTTCGGGTCCTTCTCAAGGATCGCGTCGAGCACAGCGTCGCTGATCTGATCGCAGATCTTGTCGGGATGCCCGATCGTGACCGATTCACTGGTAAACAACGATTTTCTCATTTCTCCTCTTTCCGCCTTACCGACAAACAAAAAAGCTCACCGAGATGAGCTTCCATTCATCTCATCTTTCAGCTAATGCTGCGGGAATTGGCACCTTGCAAATGCAGGTTGCCGGACTTCACAGGGCCCGTCCCTCCGTCACTCTTGATAAGGCTATTTCATTTTCTGTTGTATTTTATCATCGAATCCCCCAAAAAGCAAGCCTTTTCTTGCATTTCGGAGAAAACAAAAAGAGATGCGGTATTCCGCACCTCTCCGTGCTTGTCAATTACAGTTTTTTCCCGAGGAACAGGTTCAAAAGCACTGCCGCGATCAGCAGAACAAGTCCGATGATCAGTACAGTCCACGCAAACGGGTTTGAAAGGAACAGCGCAAGAATGCCGAAGATGAAGAAATACACGGCGGCAAAGAGTTCGATCCAGCCGACCCGCTGCGCATAGCGGCTGTCGACCTTTCCCGCATGCTTTTCCATCACATAGTTGGTGATCAGCGCATACTTGCCCCGCATTGCGATCATGTAGCCGAAAAAGCCGAACGCCAAACCCATCAAGATCATAATAATACCGAGTGCTACATGCATAAGTCCTTCCTCCTTTATCCTTACGGAATGAACCCATTCATCCCTTTTGATTGTAAACATTATAACCCGAATTTGCAACAAAAAATCGAAATCTATGTTACAAAATTACGAATTTTTTCATTTTTGACAAACTCTGCATCATTTTCTCCAAAAAGCAACCGCAAACGATTCGACGTTCGCGGCGACGTGGTACGCGTGTCCATAACGGATTAACCGCAAGCGATTGGCATATACCGTTCTTGCTTCATTCATCCATTTAGCGTTTCATTCATCGGATGATCGGTCGAAATCCCCCCCTCGCAACATGAAACGGAGTATGCTATAATGGCTGTGGACATTTTCAAAGCGCCTTGAAGAGCTATGGGAGAACGAAGTACTATGATGAAAAGAACCGTATCAATTTTGCTTTTGCTGATGATTCTGGTATCGGCAGTATGCTGTGATTCTCCGAAAGCGAAGAAGTACTCAATCACAGAATTCAAATACAAATGTACTGAATATGCGTCAATGCGCCCCGAAGAGATCGTCGCAAGTCTATCGCTTGAGCAAAAAGCGGCGCAGATGGTAATGCCTGCTGTTTATAATGTCGACCCGGATCAAATGAAAGAGAACGATTACGGCAGTATCCTCTCCACTGTCGGCAGCATCGACGCCGCATCCTGGCGGAGCGTCGTGGATGAGTATCAGAACGCCGCGCTTTTATCGGATGCGGGGATCCCCTACCTCTACGGGCAGGATGATGTTCACGGTGTGAATTACTGTCTGAATGCCGTATACTTCCCCCATAACATCGGACAAGGCGCAGCCAATGATGAAGAGCTTGCATATCTGGTCGGACTGATCACCGCCGACGAAGCAAAGCTCTGCCATATGCTGTGGAATTATTCTCCGTGCATCGCGCAGTCCGAGGATCCCCGCTGGGGAAGGACTTATGAATCCTATGGTTCGGATCTGGAAACGATCACAAAGCTCAGTGTCGCTTACACAAAGGGTCTGATCGACGGAGGACTGGTCGTCTGCGCAAAGCATTATCTTGCGGATGGGAATGTGGCATACAATACAGGGGAGAAAGGCGATCCCGCTATGCTCATCGATCGGGGCGACGCAAAGCTTTCCGACGACGAGATCAATGCGATTTTGAAGGTCTATCAGTCGCAAATCGACGCCGGCGTACAGACCATCATGATCAGCCATTCATCTTTAAACGGCGTGAAGATGCACGAAAACAAAGCGTACATCATGAAACTGAAAGATGAGATGGGGTTTGAGGGTTTTATCGTAAGCGACTGGGAATCCGTACAGCATATTTCGGGTTCGTCCTACAGAGAACAAGTCATCACAAGCATCAATGCGGGGATCGATATGCTGATGGAGGTCGAGCGATTCGATGAGGCAAAGCAGATCATCATAGACGCCGTAAAAAGCGGTGAAATCAGCGAAGAGCGTTTGAATGACGCCATAACGAGAATCATCAAAGTCAAAAAAGAGGCAGAGCTGTTTGAAGATCCGTTCCTTGAAAAAGCGGTGACAAAGCAGAAGGAAACCGGTTCTTCGGAATACCGGAAAATCGCGGAAAAGCTGGTTGAAAAGAGTCTTGTTCTTTTGAAAAACGATTCGGACGTCCTTCCTCTGAAGGAAGGCACGAAGGTCTATATCACGGGACCGGCGGCGGATGACGCATCGGTACAGTGCGGCGGTTGGACGATCGAATGGAACGGTTCTTCCCAAAAGAAGATCGCGGGCGTAACGACCATACGGAACGCGTTTGAACGGTATGCCAAAGAGTACGGGATCACAGTCATAACCGATCGGAGAAAAGCCCAAAATGCCGACGTGGTCCTGCTTTGTGTCGGAGAACAGGCCTATGCGGAATGGAACGGCGATACTGCGGATCTGGAGCTTTGCGGCGCGCTCGGTCTTCCGGACAATACAAAGGCCATAGAAGAGACAAAGAAACTTGGAAAGCCCATTGTTGCCTGCATCATTGCAGGCAGAAACGTAATCATCAATCCCAAGGACTTTGACGACTGGGACAGTGTTGTCATGTGTTATCTTCCGGGTTCGGAAGGAAAAGGAATTTCCGATGTATTATGCGGATGCGCGAATTTTACGGGAAAGCTCCCGTCGCCGTGGTATGGCAGTATCGACCAGATCGGTACCGATGAGTCTTTTCTGGAACGCGGCTATGGTCTTTCGTACGGAAGCGAATTTCAACCCAAAAAAGAACCCGACACGGTTTCAGAACAGAATGCGGAAACGAGTTTTTATAAGCATATTTGCCTTCATGCCGCAGCAGCATGGTGCGAGCGGTGATTACGGACATGCCCGCAAAAGTTTGGCAGCGACAACGAGTTGTCTGAACGTACTCGCAACCTGGCATGCGAAGCAAGTGTGATCATCGTAAGCGCGGAAAGTGTACGGCGACGTCTATGTAACGAAGTGGCTGCGGGGAAAGGTACAGCGATGACTTTTTTGAAAAACAAAACAGTCGTCTGATCCATGCGAAGTCGGCGACGGCATGTTGTGATTTTGATAACGTATAAAATGAAATGATGATTGGCAGGATTACAGCTCGATCGTGATCACGTTGAGCCCCAAAGCGCTGTTATAGTACATCTTCTTAGCGTACCGCTGCACGATGCGCAGACCGATGTTGTGCGTGAGGTCCTTCGGATCCATCAGTTCCATCGCCTCCTGCGGGTTGAACGCGCGGCAGTCGTCCTTGATGCGCAGCAGCAATCCGTCGTCCTTCTGCACAACGCGGATCTCCGCCGTGTGCGGCTTCCCGTCGTTGAATCCGTGTTCCGTGATGTTTGCCGCCAGCTCCTCCATGCACAGCCCCGCATAATACGCATCCTTCCGATCAATCCCCCGCGCGCTGCAGAACGCCATGATCCGTTCGGACGCGTTGGTCACCGCCTGTGCGTTGCGGATCGGGATCGAAAGCCTCCGCTCGTCCGGCACGCCGAAGCCGTCCGGGATCGCGATCAGGTCCTCCGTCGACCGCGGGAACCGCTTCCGCACGAGGATAGCATAAACGACAACGGCGATCGTGGTGAACACGCCGTTCAGCACATGCGCGATCCACACACCGATCGCGCCGCACAGCGGAGCAAGCGCCAGCGACGCAAGACATGTGCCCAAAAGCCCATCCATAACGGACAGTACATGAACGATCTTCATGCGAGCCATGCTCTGATTATAGTTCGTGAAGATCACACAGATCGCGGACAGCGGCATGCACAGCGGATAGATCCGGAACAGCCATTTCGTCAGGAAAAAGACGCTGCTGCCGGGATCCTGAAAGAACGCACGGCTAAGCGGGACCGCAAGACAGGCGGTCAGCAACGCAACGCCGCAAACGATCGGTACGCCTTTGTACAGCGCAGCCTTCATGATCCTTAAGATGCCGTCGCGATCCTCCTCCCCCGCGTACACGCTGACCAGCAGCCGCGTCGTTGCCGCAAGCCCGCCCGATACCGCGTACAAAAGCCCGCCGAACGTATTCAGCGCGGCAAGCGCCGCAACGCCGTCACCGCCGGAAGCGTTCAGCAGCAGCGCGTTCAGAACGAACCCGCGAATCGACAGGCACAGCGTGGTGATCGCGCCCGGAATGCCGATACGAATGATCGACCAGAGGTCCGACCGATTAAGGCCGCGCGGCGAAAACCGGATGACCGCTTTTTTCTTGAAATAATACGAACCGAGCACAAGGAAGAATGCCCAGTAGCTGATCGATGTGGAAAGCCCGAGTCCGAACATTCCCATTCGCAGCACGACGATGAAGAGATAATCGAGCGCGGCGTTGACGAGCATCATCAGACCGATCCCGACATAGGTGCGCTTCTGCTGCTGTTCGAGCTGCAGAAACGCGGTCAGCTGCATACCGAGCATCTGCGGCAGAACGCCGATCGCCATTCCTAGGATATAGTCTCTGAGCCCATCCGCGCTTTGCGTGTCCGCGCCGACCGCGTGTGCAAGGCTCATCGGAAAGAGCAGCGAAATCAGCGTGAAGAGAACGGAAACCGATATGATCAGGATCATGTCGAGCGAAAACACCTTCCGCGTGCGATCGACCTGATTCTTTCCGAGAAACTGCCCGCACAGGATCTGCGAACCGCCCAGCAGCACGACGTTGATCGTTTCCGCGACCTTGATGAGCGGCATATAGAGACCGGTCACGGTCATGGCGTTTGCGCCGATGAAGTTGCTTGCCATGACGCCGTCGATCACGGAATTGATGCTCCCGATGGCGAGCAGAAGGATCTGCACCGGAAGCAGCCGGAAAAACAGGTTTGTGATCATGTCGGAACGTTTATTCATTGCACAGCTCCTTTGTACACTGCCATTATACGGCGGTTCGGTGCAAAATTCAAGAAAAAAGCCTCCGAAGAGCTGTTCTCAAAAGGGTGTTTTTCAAACAACCGCAACAGCTTGCAGCAGGACGATTCAACCTCCCTCTGTCGAGGGAGGTGTCACCGACAGGTGACTGAGGGAGAGATGACTACCCCTCAGTCTCGCTTCGCGATCCAGCTCCCCTGACAAGGGGAGCTCTATTTTTTCTCCGTAAAGGCGCACTTATACACCACCTTGCGGCGGTGATACCCGTCTTTGTCGGGACGTGCGCTTTCCGTTGTCGCTTTCTATTACCAGTCGACTGGATAGTATAGCGTGAACCTAACGATCACGGGGTCAGGGATGTCCCTTCAAGCGAAAAAGCCGGGGCAATTCAACCTCGGCTTTTGACATTTGGCACAAAAATGTCCTGCTTACTAACCTATACGACAAAGCAGAAAGAATGCGACATCTGTTATACAAACAGGAATTTACCGACGTATCAAAACGCCTTTCATATACTGCGTTTCATTATGCGTTTTGTATACTTCCAGCTTTTCTTCTTCCGTACAACCTACCAGTATTTTGATTTCTGAATCTCTCTTCATTAAATCAACGATACACATGATGGCATCAATCTTTTTATCACTGCTTCCGACCCATACATCAATTCCTGCACCATCCATAGAGGTGGTATCTTTCAAATATCCATAGTCAACTTTATAGATGAAGTTTGGGAATCTGGGATGAGCAGAGCCTTTGGGTCTGTCGATCACGATTTCTGAATTGCTTACCAATTCATCTAACGCTTTCCAAAAATCCTCGTTATAGTCATCCACATTATCACCTCCTTATAAACACCGATATATGTAATTCATTTTAGCATAGATACTATGAAAGTGAAATAACAACAATCAACATGAAATCATGAAAATGAACTGCGCGGCTGCCCGAAGACAACTGCGCAGTACTTGCCGAAAGAAAGAGTTTGAAATACCCTCTTGACGAACCTCCTCTGAAGAGGCTTTTCTGAAAATCACAGATACCGCAGCAGTTCTTCCCGCACGGCGTCCATGCGCGCGTCGGAAATGCCGAAATCCATTTCGCGGTAGCTCCACGCGGCGCGGCCGATGCCGTACGTTTCAAACGCCGTGTGGATCATGCGGAACCATTCGACGGCGTCCTCCGGTTTTGCGCGGTCGATCACGCCGTATTCGCCGCAGTACAGCGGCACGTTCTTTCGTTCGGCGACCGAAACCGCCTCCGCCATAAACGCTTCAAAGTACGCGGGCGAAAGCACCGTATCCATCGGGAACCGGTCGTACCCTGCGCAGGACAGCGTTCCCATGCGAACGTCCGCTTCTGCCATTTCCGCAAAGGTTGCCGTGACCGGGATCCGGAACGCGGGATCCATTGTGGAAATCCAGTCCGCGCCCTGATGCGTGAAGATCAAAGGCTCATAGCAATGGAAGTTATAGACGATGCGGTCGTCATACGGCACGTCAATGTCCTTGACCGCGACGGCGCTGTTGTGATAATACCCGCCGACGAGGATCCACACATTCGGCGCGATCGCGCGGATGCGGCGGATGCAGGTCGCTGCGATCCGGTTCCATGTATCGCGGTAGTCCTTTTCCGTGACCTCGTTCAAAAGCTCGAATGCCAGCATGTCCGCATCGTTTCCGAACTGCGCCGCTATGCGTTCCCAAAGCCGGTAAAACCGTTCCTGATACGCTTCGTTGTCAAAGAATCCCGCTTCCCCCTCGTTTGCGTCGAAAGAAAAGCCCGCCGTTTTATGCAGATCAAGGACCATATTGAGCCCGTTCCGTCTGCAGAGATCGATCGTCTTTTTGAGGCGCCGGTATCCGTCCTTCCGCGGTGTGCCGCTCTGATCCTCCAAAAGCTCATAATCGATCGGCACACGCACATGATCCGCGCCCCAGCTTTTGATCACCGCGAAATCTTCGTCGCGGATGAAGGCGTCATACCGTTTCTGCGTGTGGTCGCACTGGGAAAACCATCCGCCGAGGTTGACACCTTTTTGATAACCGTTCCAGATTCTCATTCGATTGCTCCTATTTTGAAATGCTGTTTTTTGAAAGAAACCGCTCTGCATGACCAGAGCGGTTATCAGGAGGGAAGGTAATGAAGTATTTACCCTTTCACACTGCCGGCTGTAACGCCTTTGATGATCGACTTGGACAGGATGATGTAAACGATCATGACCGGCAGGATTGCCAGCAGGATGAACATATACACCTTGCCCATGTCGAACTTCGAGTAGTCCGCGCTTCTCAGCTGTGCGATCATGATCGGAACGGTCTTGAGCTCCGCCTTGTTCAGCAGCAGCGCGGGAATGAAGTAGTTGTTCCACGAGCTTACGAATGAGAAGATCATCTGTACCGCGATCGCGGGCTTGATCATCGGCAGCACGATCGTGTTGAACGTGCGGAACTCATTCGAGCCGTCCACGCGCGCCGCATCGATGACGTCAAGCGGCAGCACGCTCTCCATGTACTGCTTCATATAGAAGAACACGACCGGCGCCGCGATGCCCGGCACGATCAGCGGAATATAGCTGTCCGTAAGATTCCACTTGGTCATCAGCTGCAAAAAGCCGAGCGCGGAAACCTGCGACGGGATCATCATGATCGCCATGATAAACGTGAACACAAGCTTCTTTCCGCGGAAATTGTATGCATGAATGCCGTATGCGGTCAATGCGGAGAAGTATGTCGTAATGACTGCGCTGCTCACCGCAATGATCAGGCTGTTCAGCATTCCGCGTGGAATGTTGATCGAAGCGTCGTTCCACGCGTTCTTCAGGTTGACGAAGAAATTTCCCTTCGGCAGGATCGAAAAGCCGGTTGCAAGCTCCGCGTTTGAACGCGATGCGTTAACGATCATCAGGTAGAAGAAGAACAGACAAAGGAACGTCAGAAACACCAGGATCGCATAAACGATCACGCGAAGAACGATCAGCTTGATCTTTCCGAGGGTATTGTCGCTGATTCTCTTATTCATAGGACATTCCCCTTCCTCTCTCTGTGCTTGCGGTTCTGATCTTTATACGGCGCGGAAAGCATCTTGTACACGATCGCGCCGAGTCCGCCTGTGATGATGAACATGATCACGGAGATCGCGCCGGACATGCCGAGGTTCTTGGTTTTCAGATAGCCGTTCAGATACATGACGAGCGTTCTCGTCGTACCGTTCGGCACACCGTCGCCCTTGCTCAGGACCTGCGGCACGTCGAACATCTGAATGCCGCCGATCATTGCCGTGATCAGGCAGTAGACGAAGATCGGCATCAGAAGCGGCATCGTGACCTTAAAGAACACCTGCACGGAGTTTGCGCCGTCGATCGTCGCTGATTCAAACAAGCTTTGGTCGATGCCCATGATGCCCGCCATCAGCACGATCGTCGTGTTGCCAAACCACATGAGGAAGTTCATCAGCGCGATCATGCCGCGGACGCTGACACGGATGGCGAAGAAGTCAAAGGTGTGATCGATGACGCCCCAGTTTTCGAGCAGCGCCTGGATCGGTCCGACGCGGGAAAACAGCGTGTAAAACAGCATCGAGAATGCCGCCGCCATGATGAGGTTCGGCATGTAGATGACCGTTTTGAAGAAACTCTGTCCCTTGATATTGAGACGTGTGCTCGTGAAAAACA
>JAEESS010000017.1 GCA_016286445.1 Bacillota bacterium | reverse complement strand
ACCGCGAAGGCATGTTCTTTGCAGCGCGTACCTTCGCTATGAAGTGGGGCCAGGCGCTCGCAATGCTCGTGTTCACCTCTCTGGCGATCCTCGGCACGACGCAGGACCTCAAGAGCAACGACCTGACGGCATCCCCGATCGGTCTCCGCATCATCGCGATCGTCGCGGTCGTGTTCTGCGTACTCGGCGCAGTGATCCTTGCACTCTATAAGGAGAAGAAGGTCATGGGCGTCATCGAAGAGGCGCACAAGAAGGAAAACCTTCCCGAATAACGAGGTCTGATATGGACAGAACAAGCGTCATTTTCGGCAATCCGATCGATCCCAAAACCGTCAAAAAGGCGGAGAAGAGCAAGGCGAAATTCATCAAGAAATTCGGCGACGACACGAAGAAGGAATACCACCTGGGGCTCAAGCCGATCGACGAGATCAAGGAGATCAAAATCCAAAACCTCGTGCTTGCCGACAAGCCTCTGGAGCTTCCCAAGGACGCCGTCATCGTCGGCAACATCCGCATGGGCTTCGGACACTACCGCATCGCGATGGCGATCGCTTCCTGCGCGCAGGCGCTCGGGCGTACGCCGGTGTGGATGGACCTTGCGTCGTTCGACGCGACCGGGTCCAAGATGATCCGCAGTCAGAACGATCTCTATTCGATGGGCTCCAAGCTCTCGCAGAAATCCAAGCTGTTCAACAAGCTCGTGTGGGATCCGATGAACTGCGAAGGCTTCAAAAAGATCACCTACAACGCCGCGGATCAGAAAAACTCCGAGCTTCTCAAGCCGCTGTACGCGGATCTTCCGAAGGACGTTCCGTACATCGGCACGCATGTGTGGCCCTCGCAGGGCGCGGTACACGCGGGGCTCACGCACGTCGTCAACGCGATCCCGGACAACTGGCCGATGGGTCTGCATCTGGCGGAGGGCTCGATCCACGCGGTGCAGACGCCGTTTGCGTATCTCGGCTATAAGAAGCTGAACGGCTTTGCAAAGACGGCGCTGAAGCCGATGCCGGATGCGGATCTTAAGATGGTCGGGCATTACATCGACCACGAGCTCGTCGAAAACGTCGAGCACGACTGCGCAAAGCGCGTGGAGCGTCTCGACACCGGCGCGCCGATCCGCTTCCTCATGACGGTCGGCGGCGCGGGCGCGGGCGGCAATCTGTACATCGCAATGGCAAAGCACCTGATGCCGTATGTGAAGGCGGGCAAGGCGGAGCTTTGGGTCAATTTCGGCGACCATCTCACCATGTGGGAGGCGTTCAAAAAGAACATGCCGGAGATCGAAAAGGAAGCAAAAACGTACTTTGACGACTATAAAGGGCTCAGCGATTGGGCGGAAACGCTCGATGCGCCGAGCAAGGGCGGCGTCACCGTGTTCTGCAACAAGAACATCTTCGAGGCGGTCTATTCGACGAACCTTTTGATGCGCAAAGCGGACGTGCTGATCACAAAGCCCAGTGAGCTCGCGTTCTATCCTGTGCCGAAGCTCATGATGCGGCACATCGGCGGGCACGAGGTCTACGGCGCGATCTACGCGCGCGAGATGGGCGACTCGACCTTTGAATGCGAAACGCCTGCGGCGCTGTGCGACATGATCGACACACTGATCGGCGACAAGGCGATCCTCCGTCAGCTCAACAAACGCATTGTGGAGCTCAAAAACTTCGGCGTCTACAACGGCGGTTACGAGGTCGTAAAGCTCGCGATCGCGGGAAAATAACAGCCAAAACCGAAAAAGTCCTCCGATCCGGAGGACTTTTTGCGTTCGGAAAACTTTTTCTTCGCATTTGCATGAAAATGTATTATACTGTATCCGGACGATCTTTCCGGGCGGAGGGATCGTGCGGGAAGGGGGAACAATGATGGAAACCAAACCGAAACTTTCGCTGATGAGCAAGATCTCCTATGGGCTCGGCGCCGTCGGCAAGGACATGGTCTATATGCTGTCCGCAAGCTATGTCCTGTATTATTTTCAGGACGTGCTCGGCAGCCGCTTCGATACGGCGGGCCGCACCGCGATCACGGTCGCGATGGGCGTGATCCTGCTGGTCGCAAGGATCTTCGACGCGTTCAACGATCCGCTGATGGGCGTCATCGTCGCCAAGACCAAGACGCGCTGGGGCAAGTTCCGTCCGTGGCTTTTGATCGGTACGCTGACGAACGCGGTCGTGCTGTACCTGATGTTCGCATGTCCGCCGTCGATCGATCAGCCGGGCGGCGTCATCGCGTACGCGGCGATCTTCTACATCCTCTGGGGCGTGACCTATACGATGATGGACATTCCGTACTGGTCGATGATCCCGGCGTTCACCGAGGGCGGCAAGGAGCGTGAGAATCTCACCACGCTGGCGCGTTCGTGCGCGGGCGTCGGCAGCGCGATCGTCACGATCCTCACGATGAAGGCGGTACCCTTTTTCGGCAGACTGTTCGGCGCGGGCGAAAGCGACGTCGAGCTTGTCGGGTTCAAATGGTTTGCCCTGGCCGTTGCGATCGTATTCATCGTCTTCACAGTCCTGACCTGCGTCTTTGTCAAGGAAAAATCCACCGCCGAGATGAAAACCGTTTCGGTGAAGCAGATGTTCAAAGCGCTCTTGCGGAACGATCAGGCGATGGCGGCGGTCGTCGCGATCGTGTTGATCAACACGGCGATCTATATCACGTCGAACCTCGTCATCTATTTTTTCAAGTATGACGTCGGGGGCGTCAAGTGGCACGACGATTATGTGCTGTTCAACACCTTCGGCGGCGCGGTGCAGATCCTTTCGATGATGCTGCTGTACCCGCTGCTCCGGAAGCTCTTGAAATTCAGCAACACGAAGATCTTTTATATCTGCCTCGGGATGGCGATCTTCGGCTATGTATCGCTGCTCGGGCTTGCAATCTTCAATCTGAACAACGTGTTTGTGCTCTTTGTGCCGGGGTTCTTCATCTTTGCGGCAAACGGACTTCTGAGCATTCTGACAACGATCTTCCTTGCGAACAGCGTCGATTACGGGCTTCTGAAAAACGGCACGAGCGACGAGTCGGTCATCTTCTCGATGCAGACCTTCGTCGTAAAGCTCGCCAGCGGCGTGGCGGCGTTTGCGGCGTCCATCTGCCTTGCGATCGCCAACCTGCAGGAGGGCGCAACCGAGGAAGCGGAGCTGGCAAAGGATTTTGCGGCGAACGTCACCATCGGACAGAAGATGGAGCTCCGCATGACGATGACGATCATCCCGATCATCGGGCTCATCGTCGCGATCTTCTGGTTCCGCAAAAAGTTCATCCTGACCGACGAAAAGGTGCTTGAGATCGCAGAGCAGGTCAAGGACCGCAAGCAGAATATCGAGGAATAACAAAAAACGGAAATTGAGAAGGACTGCCGGACCGCCGGCGGTCCTTTTCTCTTGCAGAGAGCGGGCAGGGGTGGTACAATAAAGAAAAACGAGAAACGGAGAGAAAAACCATGATCCCGTCGCTGATTATGAACCTTCTGAACGCCGCGCTTGTGATAGGCTGCATCGTCTGGGGCGTCAAAAAAACCGATCCCTGGACGCGGCTGTTCCGCTTTTTTACCGTGCTGTCCAACGTGCTCTGCGCGATCGCGTCGATCGTTGTCGTCATCTGCTGGCTCTGCTGCGGCACGCTGCCGTTCTGGGCGCTGCTTCTGAAATACACGGGCACGGCGGCGGTGACAGTCACGATGCTGACCGTGCTGCTGTTCCTCGGTCCCACCTCGCACGACTGGAAGGGACTTTTATCGCGCGCGGATCTGTTTATGCATCTGATCTGCCCGCTGCTTGCGATCGTTTCGCTGCTCGTCTTTGAAAAGACCGCGCGCATGCCCGCGTGGACGATCGCCGTCGGCGCGGCGCCGGTGCCGGTTTACGGCGCGCTGTACATGAAGAAGGTCGTTTATTCGCCGGAGGAGAAGCGCTGGGAGGATTTCTACGGCTTCAATCGCGGCGGAAAATGGTATCTGAGCTTCGGACTCATGGTGCTCGGCGGCGCGCTGATTGCGCTTGCGCTCTGGGCGATCTGAATCACGGATTGTTTGGCGGCGTAAAAAGCCGCCAATATTTTTTTGAATTTTATAAAACCAATCGGACAACTTTGCCATCCTATTGTGTGAAAAGAGCAAAAGGATCTGAAAGGAGAACGAACGATGAAGATGAAAAAACGGATCGCATGGGTGCTCTGTATCCTTATGGCACTGGCGCTCATCCCATCCGCAACGGCGGAGGAAACTGAGTCGCCGGAGAAACAGCCTGCGGCGTTCGATGTGCGGATGGAGGAGCCGGATACGTTTGTCGAACACAGCACGGACGAACGGGCGAGATCGGCTGTCAAGGAATCGGTCACACAGTATTCCTACGAGGTCGTTCCGCTGCTTGCACCGTTCCCGTATTATCTGTATGTCAAAACGAACAACCCCGATCCGCGAAGCTTTCGCCTTGTAGATCAGAAAAGCATTTACTTTGGACCGGACGATCATGGCGAGATCGGATTATGGGAGCAGAATAACGTTTGCTCATGCGTGGAATGCGATCCGGGAACCTATTACGTTTCCCCGACGAAATACCGCGACGTCGCGTATGAGAATGAGGATACGCTGCGCGTTTCGGGCGGATATATTTTTATGGCAAGAAATTGTTTTTCCGACGGCGGCAAGCTTGTCCTTTTGGAACGGACGCAGAAGGGCGATACGCTGCTGGACGATGTGTTCCGCAAGACGAATGTTGAAATCAGCTGCCCGAAGATGCTCAATGTTGTCGACTATTTGATCGATACATACACCGACCCGTCCGCCGCGTTTTTCACGAACCTAAATGCCGTACAGGATGCACTGTATCAGATCGCGGTCTATCCGCGCAGCCTCTGCGACGATTCCGCTCAGGTGGAAGCGAATTATCCGTGTCTTGCCTCGTCGCCGTATCCGGAGCTCAGTTTGAACGAGCATTATGAGATGTATCCGCAGATACGGGGCTGGCTGCTGAAGGAATCTTATCCGTTTATTCTTCATTCGCTGACGTTCCCGGGATTGATCGAATCGGTCGCAAAAAAGCTGGAGCCGACTGCGGAGATCAAGCAGAATTCTGCTGCGCACTGGATGATCGACGTTACCTTTAACGGAGAAACGCATATGTACGGAGGCGCAGGCAAGGGCGGTTATGACGATCTGTACGTCTCCCGCGTGAATAAGGATTTCACGTTTCGCGGCGGCAGCGACGATCTCGGCATCCGTCCTTCGGTTCAAGCGTATGCAGATCGGCACGCGCATTATGCAGAGATCGTGAACGCGTATATGACAGAGTATAAAGATCTGATCGAGGGCGAGACTTTCCACCGTACGATTGAGGAAACAGGCGGCACATGGATCCGGATCGCCACCGAGTGGAGCATTCCCGGTGCATTGTACGCATATGCGGTTCCGTGCGGCAAATACATCATTTACGCATCGGATGCGTGGGTCGACGGAAGATATGTGAACAGAAACGAACAGGTCGTTCCCGGCGAATCGTTCGAGGATCATCCGGAAGCAGGACTTGTGCTGCACGATGTTACGTTTACGGACAGAGACGGTGAAACACATACGCAGGACGTGTATTACCGCTACGACAGCAGCGACGGGAAATGGAAAGGGTTCCAGTTTTATGAGCTTGGTTACTATGTGGATTCCGATCTGCCGGAGTGCTTGATTCTGACCCGCGAACAGGTGGAAGAATCGGTCCGCAGCGCTGTGAATACAGATCACATCCCGGAAAGCGGACTCGTATACGACGGCAGGGAATATCCCGGTACGCCGTTTACTTCCGTGTGGGCCACCGGCATCAGCTTACAGGAAACCATGGTGCTGCATGTCGATAGTTATGAGGATCTGATCGGCGCAGTTTTGCCGGAGAATGCATCCTGCCAGTATATCGAAGCGGTTTCTTCCAATCCGGATGTGGTGGAGTGCTGCGGCGGCAGCTTGCTGCACGGATTGAAGACCGGAACGGCAACGGTCACGGTCACAACGGTGGACGGACGGTATTCGGCAAAGTGCAGGGTCACGGTGAGAAAGGAGACCGATCGAATCGCTTCGGTCCGGTTTATCGACAGCGATGTATACTATAAAGGAAAAACGCCGTATATGCTCTATGACGAGTGGAGTTTTCTTGGATTCTGGCCGCAGGTCGAGCTGACGGATAAGGAAGGGAACATCATCTCCTCTTCCGATTATACGATCTCCTATCGGAACAATTACGAGCCCGGCACCGCGTACGTCGATATCAAAATGAAGCAGGACGGATCCAAAGTATCGAAGATGTTCAAGATCCTGCTTGCCCCGACGAAATCGACGGCGGTCCAAAGCGTGCGGGACGGCGTCAAGGTCACATGGGAAGCGGTTCTCGGCGCAAAGGGATATGTCATCTACCGGCGCGCATGGAATCGGCAAAGTGCGGGCTGGACGACGTTCGAGCGTTGGAACAACACGACCGCCACAAGCTGGGTCGATACGAACGTCTACGCCGGTACGCGCTACCAGTACGGCGTCAAGGCGTACTTTGCGGAGCGGAAGAACGCGGACGGCACGACGATCGGCGGCGCGATGGACAACTACAATCTCGGTCTGGTCGGACCCTTGAAGACGACTGTCCGCATCACGACGCGTACGCTGAAAGGGCTGACGGCGGGCAGAACGGCGTTTATCGCCAGTTGGGATACTTCCAAGCTGTTCACGGGCTACCAGATCAAGTATTCGACCGACGCAAATTTCAAAAACGACGTCAAATCGGTCTGGGTCAACAACTGGAAGACTGGTCAGACGACGGTCAATTCTCTGCGAAGCGGCAAGACCTATTATGTCTGCGTTCGTTCCTACCATATCTACGAGGGCATCCGATACTTCGGCGAATGGTCGAACGTGCTGAGCGCAGCGATAAAATAAAAAATCAGAATCAAAAACGAAAGGTCTCCGCGCATTCAGCACGGAGATCTTTTGCCGTCGGTGTGCTTTTTCTGCTTGCGCGTTGTTCCAATCATTTCCATGCATTTTTATATGCAAATGATACCGAAATACACTGGATTTCGCGGCTTAAAACGACTTGAAACTATTGACTTTACGCTGGTATTTTCTTATAATATTTGGTGTAATGTTAACATAGAATGAAAAACACTATGTAATGTCAATCTTATCAATGAACGGATTATTTCCGCGGCGTCCGTTTGTCCGAAATGACCGCAGCCGCACCGGTCGGAGAGCATTATGAAAAAACTGTTGGCCCTGATACTTGCGTTGCTGATGTGCTTTGCGTTGCTGCCTTCAGCCGTATTTGCAGAAGGTGATGATGTGGAATCGGTTAGTCCGGAAACAACAGAGGAGGTAAACAACGGCGAAGACATTGACGAAAATGTAACAGACGATATTGAAGAAAACACGGACGCTTTTCTTCTCGACAGTGATAATACCGTTGAATCGGACGATGTGTATGCGGATCACGACTGCTGCAATGATCCGGATATCATCATTCAGGGAGATCCGGAAGAGATTCCCGATTCAATTGACGAGACGATCAATGCAACCACGCCCGGAAAAGTAACGCCGATAGAAGCATACAATCGCATCGGACAGCTGAACATGCTGCTGAGCTATCGGCATTTTACTACGACGCAGGCAGATTGCGGGAATAATTCATGTGATAAATGCAATGCAGGCAATGTCTTAAAGAGCTCTTGGGCAAAGAACTGTCTTGATTTGGTTCCGTCGTCCTTCAGCATGAAGCATTGGTATTACGGTTCCTCGTTGGGAAACGGCTGGACATGCTGCGGCTTTGCCAATTTCGCAGGTTGGTACATTTTCGCGCAAAAGTCCACTGATAGCGTTTCGTTCTCGCAGTTGAAGACCGGTAAATATGAACAGTCGACAATGAGTGTTGCTCTTCCCGGCGATATTATCCGTTTAGGGAGCAGTACAAGCAGCAGCAGCCATTCCGCAGTTGTAATTTCTGTCGGATCCGACGGCGTAAAGGTTTTAGACAGCAATTACGTTTGCAGAAGCGATCTGGGACGCAATATTGTAGCTGAGCATGTGATCAGTTACTCCAGCTATTCGTATGTCACGATCAGCCGTGCTTCAAACTATAACACTTCTTCAGGTGAAGCGACTTATGTACTGACGTGCACCGAATACCCCACGGATCTCAAATTGAAAACAACGGGAAGCGGATATGTAAAATCGTTGCCTTGCAGCAAGAACACTGACAGCAATTCAACGGATCTGGAGTCGTTCTCTTCCGGTGCTACATATAATTGTAATGCCATTTTGAAGAACACAGCCGGCAATTATTGGTACAGAGTTAAACTGAGCAGCGGCAAATACGGCTATATCTACGCGAGATCAGATTATGTCACGGTTTCCGCATATAACCATAAAGCAGAGCTGCATGCACCGACAGCACCCTCAAGTATTACGCAGGGCAGTTCCTTTGGACTGGGCGGATTGATCCACACCATGAACAGCAAGCTCACTGCAGTTGAAGCATATGTTTATGCGGGATCTGCAACATCCGGAACGGCAAAGACAGGAACTTCTGCAACAGCGAGCAAGAGATACTATAAAATCGGCGGAAGCACGCTGGACAACGGAACTAAATTTGGGTCTTTGGCAGTAGGCAGTTATACATATGTTGTCAGAGCAACTTCCGGGTTGTATTATGCTTCAAGCGATGCAAAGACGCTTAACACACATGAGCAGAAGATAACAGTTTATACAAAGGGTTTCACGGTAGAACCAAAGCAAACGACGGTAACGGTTACCTTCGATGCGAATGGGGGAAGTGTTTCAACAACCAGCAAGACAGTCACGGTCGGCAGTACCTACGGCGATCTGCCGACGCCGACGCGCACCGGCTACAGCTTTAGCGGGTGGTACACCACGTCAGGCGGCGGATCACAGGTAACGTCTTCGACGACGGTTACGAACACATCGAATCATACGCTGTACGCGCATTGGAGCGCATATCCTTATACGGTTTACTTCAACGCGAACGGCGGCAGCGTGTCGACAAGCAGCAAAACGGTTTATTACGGCAGCACTTACGGCGATCTGCCGACGCCGACGCGCACGGGCTACAGCTTTGCGGGATGGTACACGGCGTCAAGCGGCGGTTCTCAGATAACATCCTCAACGACGGTATCGACGGCGTCGAATCATACGCTGTATGCGCATTGGAACACGGGAAACAATTATACCGTAACGTTTGATCCGAACGGCGGCAGCGTATCGACGAGCAGCAAGTCCGTCACCTACGGCAGCACCTACGGAACATTGCCTACTCCGACGCGTACCGGCTATTCGTTCGACGGATGGTACACGGCATCAAGCGGCGGCTCACTGGTTACGGCTTCGACAACGGTCACGACTGCGTCGAACCACACGCTGTATGCACATTGGATTGTAAACGAGTACCTTGTAACTTTCGATAGAAATGATGGAAGCGGCTTATCGGAGGGTAGCATTTGGGTAATCTATGGAAACACCTATGGCTGGCTCCCGACACCGACGCGCACGGGCTACAGCTTTGCTGGATGGTACACTGCGTCAAGCGGCGGTTCTCAGGTAACGTCCTCGACGACGGTTACGACGGCGTCGAATCATACGCTCTACGCGCGCTGGAAGGCGAACACCTATACCGTCACCCTTGATCCGAATGGCGGCAGCATATCGACGGACAGTATTACCGTAACCTACGGCAAGTCCTACGGCGAGCTTCCGGAGCCGACATGGTATGGACATATCTTCATCTGTTGGTTTATGGAGGATGGAACAGTGATCACTGCCTCCACGAAGGTCACGACCGATTCGGATCATACACTCTATGCGGCGTGGGAAGAGGATGAGGAAAACCCCGATTTGTTCGACGGATGGATCGAATGGAACGATAGTCTCTTGCAATATAAAGGCGCGACGCCGTACGTCGTTGCGGACGGCATGGCGTGGGAGCCGCGGTTTACCGTTTATGACGGATACGGCGATGAAGTGGATCCCAGCTGTTATACATACGAGTACCGTGAAAACGTCAACGCCGGTACCGGCTATGTCATCGTGACCTTTACGTCGCAGTATTCCGGCACGGCGCAGGCATGGTTCAAGATCTACCTCCCGCCGACGACGGAAACCGAAGTTGCAAATGTAAGTAACGGCATCAAGATCACATGGGCGCCGGTGGAAGGCGCTGCGGGCTATGTCGTCTACCGCAGAGCATGGAGCAGCACGACCAACGGCTGGACGACGTTCGAGCGCTGGAACAACACGCCGGACCTGAGCTATGTCGATACGGCGGTCTATGCGGGCACGCGGTATCAGTACGGCGTCAAGGGGTACTTTACCCGCCGTATCGATCCGGTATCCGGTGCGGAGATCGGCGGCAATGTCGGCGACAACTATAACCTCGGTATGGTCGGTCCGCTGAAGACGACGGTCCGCATCACGACACGCACGCTGAAGGGTCTGACCGCGGGCAGCCGGAGCTTTACCGCAAATTGGGATGCATCCCAGATGTTCACGGGCTATCAGATCAAGTACTCGACGGATGGATACTTCATGAATGACGTTAAATCAGTCTGGGTCGACAACTGGAAGATAAGGGAAAAGACGGTCAATTGGCTGCAGAGCGGCAAGACATACTATGTCTGTGTCCGTTCCTACCACATCTTCGAGGGCGTCAGTTACTTCGGCGAGTGGTCGAATGTCATGAGTGTCAGAGTCAAATAACACTAAGACAAGCAATCCCCGGATCCGTGCGGATCCGGGGATTTTGTATGCTTAGCTTCGGAACGCTTCGAGCTTGTGCTTCACGCGCTGCATGGCGTTGTCGACCGATTTCAGCGGCTTTTCGATGCGCGCGGCGATCTGCGGATAGGAGAGCCCGTCAAGGTACAGGCTCAAGACCCGCCGCTCCATCGGAGACAGCGCCTTTTCGAGGTACAGGACCATTTGCTCGAAGTTCTCGCGCCCGATCACGACGTCTTCGGGATCGGCGACGCTTAAGGACCGCACCGTGTCCAGAAGCGTGATCTCGCCGTCCTCCTTGACGGGGGAGCGGTTCAGCGAAACGTAGTGGTTGAGCGGCGTATGCTTTTTACGCGTGGCGTTTTTGATCGCGGACAGGATCTGCCTTGTTATGCAGATCTCGGCAAAGCTTTTGAACGACGCAGACTTGCTTTCATCGTATTCAAGGACCGCTTTATAGAGCCCGATCATGCCCTCCTGCACGAGATCCTCGTGGTCCGCGCCGATCAGAAAATAGGAATGTGCGCGCGAACGTACCAGCTGCTTGTAGCGTTCGTACAGCAGCTGTTCCGCCTCGGCGTCGTGCGCGCGGATGCGGGCAAGCAGTTCGTCGTCGGTCGGAATACTCATTCGGCGTCCTGCCGTTTCTTCTCGAACATCAGGATCGCCGCGGCGACGCCTGCGTTCAGCGAATCGATATGTCCGTGCATCGGGATGGAGACGAGGAAATCGCAGTTGTCGCGGACGAGCTTAGAAAGCCCTTCGCCTTCGTTGCCGATGACGATTGCAAGCGGTCCCTTCATCGCGGCGGAGCGCATGCTTTCGCCGTTCATATCCGCGCCGGCGATCCAGACGCCTGCAGCCTTCAGCTGCGTGATCGCCGCGGAGATGTTGACCACCCGCGCGATCTTGACATATTCCGTCGCGCCCGCGCTCGCTTTGACGGCGGCGGCGGTGACGGAAGCGCTTCTGCGCTTGCCGATGATCACGCCGTGCGCGCCTGCGCAGTCCGCGCTGCGGATGATGGAGCCGAGGTTATGCGGGTCCTCCACGCCGTCCAGCACGATGATAAACGGCGCTTCGCCCTTTTCCTTTGCGGCGTCGAGGATGTCGGCGATCTCGCAGTAGGTCACGCCCGCCGCGTATGCCACAACACCCTGATGGTTTGCCGTCTTGCCGCCGTGTCCGAACGGCATGCACAGTTCGTCCAGCTTTTTACGGTCGACTTCGCGCACGACAAGCTTCCGCTCGCGCGCAAGCGTCACGATCTCGCCCAAAGAGCCGTCGTGTTCGGTCGTGACCAGCACGCGGTCGATGCTTCTGCCACTCTTCAGGGCTTCGCGCACCGCGTTTCTGCCGATCAGCAGGTACGGCTGTTCGTCGCGCTCGTTCTCGACCGGCGCGGGCTCGTACGGTCTGCGGGGCTGTTCGTCGCGTCCGGATCTGCGGTCGTACGGCTTTTCGTTCCGATCATAGCCGGACTTGCCGTAGGGCTTGCGTTCGTTCGGTCTGCCGTAGGACTTTTTCGGGGATTCGTTCCGCTGTTCGCCGTTTTTTCTGCGATAGTCGCCGGAATAGGAACGATCGTTTCCGTAGCTCTTTTTATCGTCCGCAAACGGCTTTTTGCCGTAGGGTCTGTCATATTGCGTGTGCACACGCGCGCCGGTGTCGCCCGACGAGGGGCGTCTGCCGTAGTCTTTTCTTTGATCGCTCATGATTCGGACTCCTTTTCGGATGGATTGGGATAGATCACGGCAAGGCGCATCAATTCGCCGATGCGATCGTCCTTGCCCAGTAAATACAGATGACCGAGCAGGGCTTCCAGCCCGGTCGCCACACGGTAATCGCGCACGTCCGCATGCTTCGGCACGGTTCCGGAATGTGCGTTGCGTCCGCGCCGGAACGCCGCCTGCTCCGATTCGGAAAGCGCATCGGCAATGCGCCGGTACGCCGCCGCCTGTCCCGCGGCACAGACGAGCTTTGCCGCTTCAAGATGCAGCGCGCGCATCGGCAGCCGAAGCGTTTCGGCAAGCAGCGTGCGCACATACAGGTCATAGACCGTGTCGCCGAGGTACGCGAGCGTCAGCGCGGGCAGCGAAAGCGGATCTGACGGGCGCTCAATGTTCAAATATCGGACAATATCGGAATGCATACTCATACATCTATATCATACCTTCTTTTTCCGCCAAACGCAACAAAAATCTTGCGGATACCGATAAAAAGCCTTCCCTGTTTCGAGGGAAGGCGGAGCCGATAAGTCAGAACGAACTGTTTTCAGACCGTGCCGGTGAGTACAACGGTGAGCACGCCCGGGGTCACGGAAAACGCGCCGGACGCGTCCTCGGAGAAGGTCGCGGCGGGCACGGACAGTGTTGTTCCGCTGCCCTCTTCAGGCAGGGTGAACAGGTCGTTTTCAAACGTGAAGTCCGTAACAGGGGCGCCGTTCACGGTGACGGCAACGTCCGAAAGCGTGATCGGGAAACTGTCGGTGAGCACAAGCCCCGTCGCTTCCGCATTGCCGCGGTTTTCGATCGTGAAGATCGCGGTGAGCGTATCGCCGTCGGTGATCGGGTTCGGACGCATTTCCTTTTCGATCGAGACGTCTGCGTAATCGGCGACGGGCACGGTGGCGGAAACGGTCAGCGGGTCGGTTTCGCCGATCGTCGCGGTGTTTACGATCTCGCTTCCCGCGGAAAGCGGCGCAAAAGCGTTCACCGCCGTCTGATAAACGAGAAGCGCCGAAGCGTTTGCGGGGACGGAGGGGACCGTGAACCGAATGCCTTCCGGGACCGGCGTCGGTGTCAGGTTCTCGGAAAACACGCCGTCAATAAACAGCGTTGCGTTGCCTGCGAAGGTCAGCGGCACGACCGGCGCGGCGGCGCCGGCGGGCGTGAATGCGCCGAGGTTATCGGTGATCACAAGGTTTTCGACCGGCGCAGCGGCACTGTTTGTGAGCGAGATCAGATACGTCAGCGTTGAATCCTCGCGATACGCGTCCTCAAGCACGCGCTTTTCGGCGGCAAGCGCCGCGTTCCACTCGGTCTCCGCAATGTTCGACGCCACGGTCGCGGTCGTTGTGCCGTAGGTATATGTAAGGTTTGCCTGATTCATGATAACAGCCATGGTATTCTCCTTTCCGAACGGCGCACGCCGTCCGATTTATACTATGAAAAAAGACACGCGGATGTGATTTCACATCCGCGTGATCTCAAGCAAATCGGTATCAGCTGAACTTCGGAGAGGACAGCACAAAGAATACATATCCGAGCCAAAGGAGCAGCTTTCGGTCTCCGCGTCAGACGGCGATCAGCCGGAGCAGGGTCGAGAACAATCCCGTCCAGAACGCCGCGCAGATCAAGAATACCGCGGCGGCGGCGCCGAACCAAAGCCCGAGCACGGAAAACACAAGCCCTGCCGTGCGCTGGCGTGTTTTGCGGTCAAGCGCAAGACCGATGACGCCCAGCACGATCGCGGCGATCCCGCAGAGGATCGCGACGATGAACGGGATCATGGGGAGGCTGATAGACAGAGAATGATCGATCAGCGACGTCACAAAGCTCCACAGCACGATCGCAGCGGTGATGAGCGAGACCAGAAGTGAGACGACGCCGAACACGAACGCAAGGACCTGCACCGGAGAGATGCGTCCGGCTTTTTCGGGGACGGGGGAACAGACCTGTTCCATGGGGATCCTCCTTTCGGTTTCTTGATCCGTTATTTGTCCTTCGTTTCTTTCTTCTTCATCTCATAGAGCTTCTGAAGATACAGCACCGCATCGGACAGAAGCCAGATGACGACGCCGTACACGATCCCCGTGAGAAGCTTCAGGAAGAACTCCGAGAAGATCACGCCGCCGGCGTATTTTTCGATGATGAGCGTGACCGTATACACGACCGCGGTCAAAAGGTAGAACAGCATGACCACGACGGCGACCGCCTTTGCGATCAGGCAGAACATCCCCTGATCCTGCGCCCATTTACGGAACGCGTCCTTCACTTCCGGCGATTTCGCCGTTTTCTTTGCCGCCTTCGGAGCGGGCATCGGGTCGAATTTCGCGCCGCATGCATCGCATTCGACGGCGTCGTCGGGCAGGGAAATGCCGCATTTCGGACAGTACATCATAGGTTCCTCCTTTGTCGATTCATCAGCCAAGGTACATCTGGATCAGCATCTCGTATGTTTCACGGTGGAAGACCGCCGCGTTCTTTGCTTCCTCCAGCCACGCGTCATGCTGCGCCTGCCATGCGTCGGCGCGGACGCCGTCTTCCGCCGCCGCGCGGATTTCCGCGTCGATCGAAGCGCGGTCAATGGGTCCTGCGGGCAAACGCTTCACGAGTCGAACGATATAGTAATCGCCGTTCACAAGGATCGGTTCGGAATATGCGCCTTCCGCAAGCTTTGCCGCGGCGTCGGCAATCTCCGGAAACTCGGTCTCGCTGCCGTCCATGAACACGGTCCATGCATAGAACCCGGTCTCGCCTTCGCCGTGCTCGTTATAGAGATCCATCGCGGCGTCGAATGTCATACCGCCGTTCAGCGCATCGTATGCGAGCTTGGCGGCAGCAGACGCCTTGCCGTCCTGCTCCGTCTGCAGCGCTTCGGTCTCCTGAAGAAGCTTTGCATGCTCCTCCGCGATTTCCGCCTGACGCGCCTCATCCTTGCCGCGAAGCGCAAGCGCGCCGTATTCGGCTTCGAGGTCCGTCATTCTGGCGGTATTCTCCGCGATCTGATCCGCGGAGCTCACGTCTGCGGGAATGCAGATCAGTTCAAGCTTCGCCGCGTCCGCCGGAACATACAGGCAAAGCGTGGAGTCGTCGAGACTGCGACCGTTTTCGCGGTCCAGGTAAAGACCGGGATCCTCATCAAACTCCGTCTTCTGGCTGTCGAGCGTCTTCTCGTACCAGGCGTCGATCGCGGCGTCGTCCACGGTCACGTCGGCAAGAACGCTCTCCTCCAAAAGCTCGGAGAACGCAGAGGTGCGCATGCTCTCCAGCGTGTCCGAATAGCGCATCGCAAGGTAATCGTCGAAGGTGAAGCCTTCGCCGAACATCATTTCAAGCTCGCCGTTGATCGATTCGAGCGCTTCGGATTTCTGCTCTTCGGTGAGCAGGGAAACGTCTTCGATCAGCCCTTCAGGGTCGGCATAGTAGCACAGCAGCGAATCACGTTCCTCGTCGACCTCCGCCTGCGCGTCGACGCTGCACTGCGCCTCCCGTTCCGCGGACAGGGTGACGCCGAGCTGCTTTGCCTTCCATTCGGGCATGTGCGTTTCGATCACCCATTCTTCCGCCATGCGCATGAACTGTCCGAGCGAGTCCTCGTCCATGCCGTTGCCGTAGGAGAAGTAGCTGACGTACTGATCAAACGTGTTCTGCACGTCGCCGGCAGTGACCTGCATATCGCCGAGCTCGATCGCGATCGCGTCCTTATCGAACGCGGACGATTCTGCGGGCGCTTCCGTGCTCACGCCGTCCGGCGCGGGAACGGTGCCGGTCGGAGCCGGATCGTCGGCGGAGTTGTATTTCGGAACAAGGCATCCCGTGAGCGGCAGAAGAAGAAGGATCGCGGTCAGGAATGCAAGAAGTCGTTTCTGTATTTTCATAGAATGAAGGATGTCCTTTCTGCTTGTTTTGTCCATTATACTCCGGGTTCGGCGTCTGTGCAATGCATCAACCTGTAAATTAATTGTGGAAGTTTTTTGACAAAATCGCGAATAACGAGCTTTCGTTCGGTCCACACGATCGCCGCGGGCTCGTTTGCCAGAAGTCTCAGGTTCGGCTCCGAGGACAGGATCGCCAAAAGCTTTACCCCGTCCGGATGCGCGGTCCCGTCATAGGTCAGCACGGTCTTTCCGTCGCGCACGGTGACGGCGGAAAAGCCCGCGCGCCGCGCGTAGGCGCGGATCAAAGCAAGCTGCATCAGCGCCATGACCGGTTCGGGCAGGTCGCCGTAGCGATCGTTGAACTCGTCCAGAAGATCCGTATAGGAATCGCTGTCGGCGATGCCCGCGATCCGCTTGTACATCGCGAGACGGTGAAGCTCTGAGGGCAGAAACGACTTCGGAATGTACGCGTCGACCGGCACGTCGACCGTCGTTTCGATCTCCGGCGCGATCGTCTCGCCCTTTGCTTCGGCAACGGCGGAGCGCATCAGCTTGCAGTAAAACTCATAGCCCACATCCGAGATGTGTCCGTGCTGTTCGGCGCCCAAAAGATTTCCCGCGCCGCGGATCTCAAGATCGCGCATCGCAAGGCGGAAACCGGCGCCGAACTGCGTGAACTCGCGGATCGCCAGGAGCCGCTTCTGCGCCGTTTCGGAAACGGCGCGCGCCTGCGGCACGGTGAGGTACGCGTATGCCATGCGCGTCGAGCGCCCGACCCTGCCGCGAAGCTGATAGAGCTGCGCAAGCCCGAGCTTGTCCGCGTCGAGTACCACGAGCGTATTCGCGTTCGGGATGTCCACACCGCTTTCGATGATCGTGGAGCACAGCAGAATGTCGATCTCGCGGTTCAGAAACGCCATCATCGTGTTTTCGAGAAGCGCTTCCGGCATCTGTCCGTGCGCCATCGCGATCTTTGCCTGGGGCAAAAGCGCCTGAAAATGCGTGAGCGTCGAGCCCATCGTGTCGACGCGGTTCGATACGACAAACGCCTGTCCCCCGCGGGAAAGCTCGCGCTGCAGCGCGGTCGCGATCAGCGCGTCGCTGTATTCCATGACGAATGTCTGCACCGGGAAACGGTTTTCCGGCGGCGTTTCGATCGTGCTGATATCGCGGATGCCGGTCATCGACAGGTTCAGCGTTCGCGGGATCGGCGTTGCGGTCAGCGTCAGCACGTCGATCTCGCTGCGCAGCGCTTTGATCTGCTCCTTGTGGTTCACGCCGAAGCGGTGTTCCTCGTCGATGATGAGAAGCCCGAGATTTTTGAACTTTACGGTCTTAGCAAGCAGCGCGTGTGTGCCGACGACCACGTCGATCTCGCCGGTCTCAAGCCCTTTTTTGACCTCGGCGCACTCCTTCGGCGTCTGAAAGCGGGAAAGACACGCGACCTTGACCGGATAATCCGAAAAGCGCTGCAGAAGCGTATGGTAATGCTGCTGCGCAAGGATCGTCGTGGGGACCAGAAACGCCGTCTGTTTGCTGTCCTGCGCCGCCTTGAACGCCGCGCGCATCGCAACCTCGGTCTTGCCGTAGCCGACGTCGCCGCACAGCAGGCGATCCATCGGACGCGGCGATTCCATATCCCGCTTGACGTCTTTGATCGCCTGCGCCTGGTCCGGCGTTTCCTCATAGGGGAAGGCGTCTTCGAGCCGCTTCTGCCACGGCGTGTCCTTTGAAAACGCAAAGCCGTTGTTTGCGCTTCGCGCCGCGTAGAGCCGCGCAAGGTCGACCGCAAGCTTTTTTGCGCCTTGCCGCGCCTTTTCGACGCGCTGCTGCCACTCCGCGCCGCCGAGCTTCGATAGCTGCGGAGGGACCTCCGCGTCCGCGCCGACGTATTTCTGGATCCGGTCCAGCTGATCGGTCGGGATGTAGAGCCGGTCGTCGCCGCGGTAGGCGAACAGCAGATAATCCTTCGTGCTGCCGTCGACCGTGAGCTGCTCGACACCGAGGAATTTCCCGATGCCGTGCGCTTCGTGCACCACATAATCGCCGACGGTGAGATCCGTGAACTTCAGCGTGCCGCCGCGCTTTTTCGTGCGGGCGGACGGACGCTTGCCGAACAGCTCCTGCGCGGTCAGAACGCAGAGGTGCGCTTCCGGGAACACAAAGCCCTGCGGAAGCGATTCCGAAAGGATCAGCGCTTCGCCGCGCACCGGCGGGCGGACGAGCTTTTCCGCGTATGCGACGTTCAGATCGCTTTCCGCAAGCACGTCGCGCATGCGCTCCTGCGCTTCGCCGACGTACAGAAGCACCGCCTCCCGCGCTTTGAGAAGCCTTGCAAGCTCATCGGTAAACTGCGCGGAATCGTTGAGATATGCCGGAGAGGGTTCGACCGTAAAGCCGACGCGTCCGCGGTGTTTGAAGCCCGGAAACGGGCGGAACAGCGCATAATACGCCGCGCTGCGGTTCGTATCGAGCCGCCGCATCAGCGTGTCCGATTCGATCAGAAGCTTGCCCTGCGCCGCATGCCCCTCGCCGCGTTCGAGCGTCGCCGCGACCGTTTCGGAGAACACCAGCTCCGCCGCGCGCGCTTCGTCCGCAATACGGCTCGGCTCGTTCATCAGGATCAGACTGCCGTCCGGAAGGTAGTCAAGAAGCGTTTCGGTCACGGGGTAAAGGAGCGGTACCAGCACGTCCGCGCCGACGCACGGACGGCGCTCCTTCCATGACTCGCGCTGCAGATCAAAGCCCTGCGCATTTTTGAGGAGCCGCAGCGCCCGCGCCATCGCCTCCGCGGTTTGCGGGGTCTCGAACGCCGGCGGCAGCACAACGGACCGCGTCTGCTCGATGCTGCGCTGGGTCAAGGGGTCGAATACGCGCATCTGATCCACATCGTCCCCGAAAAACTCGATGCGATACGGATACTCCGCCTGCGGCGGGAACACGTCGAGAATGTCGCCGCGCGCCGCAAACTGTCCCGGTCCCTCGATCTCGGCGGTCCGCTCATAGCCCGCTTCCGAGAGGCGCGTCATCAGCACCCGCGGGTCGATGGTATCCCCGACCGAGACGCGCACGATCTGCGACAAAAATGTCTCATGCGGAACGAGACGCTCCATCAGCGCTTCCGCGCAGGTGACGACAAGGGAGGACGCCGACAGCGTAAGCCGCGAGAGCACGGAGAGACGCGCCGCTCTGCGCTCGGACGAAACCGCCTCCAGATGCACCAACGGCAGATCGCGCGGCAAAAACAGCCCCGTATCGGGGCGATATGCCCGCTGCAGTTCAAAAAGCCGCATCGCTTCGGCAGGCGTCGGCGCGACCCAAAGAACGGTGCGTTCCTCGGCAAGCGCGGCGTTCACCGCCGGGCGGTGCGCCTCGGATAAGCCGAAAACGGCGACCGTTCCGTCGCCTGCCGCGAGAGCGGAATACAGTTGTCGATAGCCCGGGTCGCCTGCGACCGCGTGAAGCAGTTCTTTCATACCGTAATCATGGTGTAAAAACGCACCAATTATTCCTCGTTCTTATGTCCGTCGACGGAGACGGAGCGGTTCTTCTCGTGCTTTTTGTTATACTTCGTCTGCGCCTCGTGAATGTCTCCCGAAACGATCAGCTTGGCGGCGTCCGCGGCGCGGGCAAAGACCTCTTCAAGCGTCTTCTGCTCCTCCTTCGAGGGACGCTTCAGAACGAAATCGCGCAGCAGCAGCGATTCGTCCTTGCCGACGCCGATGCGGATGCGGGGGAAATCCTCCGAGTGGATGCAGCTGATGATCGAGCGCATGCCGTTATGCGTGCCCGCCGAGCCCTTCTCGCGGATGCGGAGGCTTCCGAGGGGCAGGTCGATGTCGTCGCAGAGCACGATCAGCCGGTTCGGTTCGAGCTTATAGAAGTGCAGAAGGCTCTGCACCGCGTCGCCGGACAGGTTCATGTAGGTCTGCGGCTTACAAAGGATCACGCGCTCAGAGCCGATGCGTCCTTCGCCGTACAGCGCGGAAAAGCCCTTGGTTTTGACGCGTACGCCCAGGTCCTCCGCAAGCGCGTCCAGCGCCTGGAAGCCCGCGTTGTGCCGTGTTTTTTTATAGCTCAGCCCGGGATTGCCGAGCCCGACAATGAGATACATAGCCGTTCCTTTCCAAAATGCGTATTGCCCCACGCCCAAAGAGGGGAGGGGTTCGGATGTTCATCCAACTAAACTATTATACCACGCTTTGCCCGCTCTTGCAACATTAAGCGGCAGGACACAGCGGTCCGGATTTTTTCCGCGCGCCGCTTTACGGAACGGGCGGAGTTGTGTTATACTGTATCCATCAAGAGATCGGAGGACGCATATGACGGAACGGGAGCTTGTGCTGCTCAAAGCGCTTTCGGAGGCGAACGCGCCGAGCGGCTTTGAGGACGAAACGGTCCGCGCCGCAAGGGACGCGATCGGGAACGTCTGTGACGTAAAAGAGGATCATCTTCGCAACCTGTATCTGTATCGCAGGCGGAACACCGGCGATAAGCCCGTGCTGATGCTCGACGCGCACAGCGACGAGGTCGGCTTCATGGTGCATTCGATCCGTCCTTCCGGCACGCTGCGGGTCGTGCCGCTCGGCGGCTGGAACCGCGCAACGCTGCCCGGCGCAAGGGTGCTGGTCCGCAATCGCGGGGGACGCTGGATCCCCGGCGTGATCGCCGCAAAGCCCCCGCATTTCATGAGCGCGGCGGAAAAGGAACGGCAGGGTACGCCCGAGATCCGCGATCTTACGATCGATATCGGCGCGCGAAGTGCAGAGGAAGCGGAAAAGAGCTTCGGCGTCCGCATCGGCGAGCCGGTCGTGCCGGACGCGCCGTTTCAATATGACGCGGAACACGGATTGTTCTTCGGCAAGGCGTTCGACTGCCGGATCGGCTGCGCGGCGCTCTTGGAGGTCATGCGGCGCATTGCGGACGAGGAACTTGCAATCGACGTCGTCGGCGCGCTGTCGGTGCAGGAGGAAGTCGGCGAACGCGGCTGCAAGGTGACGACGAACCGCATCCGTCCCGACGCGGCGCTTGTGTTCGAGGGCTGTCCCGCGGACGACACCTTCGGTGAACCGTACGCCATGCAGACGAAGCTGAAACACGGGTCGATGATCCGCTTTATGGATACCTCGGTCATCTGCAACCCGCGGTTTGTGCGGTACGCGCTGGATCTTGCGAATGAAAAGGGCATCCCCGCGCAGGCGGCGGTGCGCGAGGGCGGCGGCAACGACGCGGCGATCATCCAGTCTCAGCTTTTGGGCGCGCCTGCGATCGTGCTCGGCGTTCCGGTGCGCTACATCCACACGCCCGCGTGCATCGCGGCGGAAGCGGATTACGACGCGACGGTGGAGCTTGCGCTTGCGCTGATCCGGGCGATGAATGAATCGGTCATCCAATCATTTTAATATAGGAGGCAGTTATGAACGGAGATTTTACCCTGTATACCCCGACCAAGGTCGTGTTCGGACACGGCGTGGAAAAAAACGCGGGCGCCATGGTCAAGGCGTTCGGCGGCAAGAAGGTTTTGATCCATTACGGCGGGCAAAGCGCCGTAAAGTCCGGCCTGTTGAAGCGCGTGCAGGATTCGCTGACCAAGGAGGACATCGATTATGTCTCGCTTGGCGGCGTGGTGCCGAACCCGCGGCTTGAAAAAGTCTACGAGGGTGTGAAGATGTGCAAGGCGTACGGCGTCGACTTCATTCTCGCGGTCGGCGGCGGCAGCGTCATCGACTCGGCAAAAGCGATCGCCTACGCGCTTGCGGAGCCGAAGCGCGACGTTAGGGAGCTCTTCGAGCATACCCGCAAGCCGCTGGGATGCTTCCCGGTCGGCGTGGTGCTGACGCTCGCGGCGTCCGGCAGCGAGATGAGCGACAGCTGCGTCATTTCGTACGAGGACAAGAAGCGCGGCGTGAACAGCGACCTGTGCCGCCCGAAGTTTGCGCTGATGGACCCGGCGCTGACCAAGACCCTGCCCGCGTACCAGACCGCGGCGGGCTGCTCGGACATCCTGATGCACACGATGGAGCGGTACTTCGTCAACGGACACCGCATGGAGCTCACCGACGCGATTGCGGAGGGGCTTTTGAAGACCGTCATGCGCTATGCGGTCGTGCTGCGCGACGATCCGGAAAACTACGAAGCTCGCGCGGAGATCATGTGGGCGGGCTCGCTCTCGCACAACGGACTGACCGGCTGCGGAAACGACGCGGGCGACTGGGCGTGTCACCGGCTCGAGCACGAGCTCGGCGCGCTGTATGACGTGACCCACGGCGCGGGGCTTACCGCCATGTGGGGAAGCTGGGCGCGTTACGTCATGAAAAACTGCCTGACGCGCTTCGTCCGCTTTGCGATGTACGTCCACGGGATCAAGCCCTACGCGACCGACGAGGAAACGGCATTGAAGGGCATCGAGGCGACGGAGGACTTCTTCCGCAGTATCGGCATGCCGACGAATCTAAATGAGCTCGGCGTAAATCCTTCCGAGGACGATATCAAACTGCTTGCCAAAAACTGCGCGATCGCGACCGGCGGCAAGATCGGCAGCGCCAAAGTTTTGGTTGAATCCGATATGGAAGCGATCTATAAGATGGCGGCAAAATAAGCCGCAGCGATTTCACAGAGGCACTTCAAAAAAAGGAGTGTCTCTTTTTTTTTATAATTTGTACTTGACAAGTATATCGAAGTACGATATAGTATGTACATCGAAGCTCGATATATCGAACTGAGATAGGCAAGGAGGACCTATGAACGATAAAATCAAAAAGGTCTACGTTCCGATGACCGAATCCGCCTTCTATATTCTGTTTTGTTTACAAACGCCGCAGCACGGATACGGGATCAGTCAGCAAGTGAGAAAGCTGACCGGCGGCGCGGTCACCATCGGCGCGGGCACCATGTACGGCACGCTTTCCAAGATGGAAAAGGACGGTCTGATCCGCTTTTACAGCGAGGAGGACAAGCGAAGGCTGTATCGGATCACCGAACTCGGCAGAGAAGTCTTGGAAACCGAAATCAAAAGGATCGAACGACTTTATAAAAACAGCAAAGGGGAGAACATCGATGCGTAAAACAAAGATCCGTTTTTTCACGATCGCAGATTATGAGGACGAGGAGCTGTGGCTGAGGAAACAGCATCAGAACGGCTGGAAGCTCGTCAAGATGACGTCGCCGTGTTTCTATACGTTTGAAGAATGTGAACCGGAGGACGTCGTTTACCGGCTGGATTTCAAAAACGGCGAACAGACCGAGGAATACCTGCAGATGCTGCAGGACTTCGGCTGGGAATACTTTTTCCACTTGTTCGGCTGGCTGTATTTCCGGAAACCCGCAAGCGCGGCGAAGACGGAGGGGGAGGAGGAGCTGTTCAGTGACAACGCTTCCCGCGTGGACATGGCGGAGCACGTCGCGCGGACCAGGCTAATCCCGCTCATGGTGATCTTCCTCTGCTGCGTGATCCCGAATCTGATCAACGCGATGAACGGCGTCATGGGCAGACTCAGCACGTTCTTCGGCTTCTTTTTCGGCGTCATGTTCGGGATCTATCTGTTCATGATCATCTACAACGGGATCAAGCTGAACCGGATCCGGGCAAAGTATAAGGACTGATAAAAAAGACCTCCCCGCGGGGAGGTCTTTTGCTGTTCGGATCACTCGCGTCCCGCGACGTCCCTTAATGCTTCCGCAGCCGCGTCGACGAGCGTCGCCGCCGCCATCGCGGGATCCCGGAGGATCGCGGCGCGCTGCGCGTTTTTGAGCATCCAGATCTCCTCGATCTGCAGCTTGTCGAACGCGATCGAGAACAAAGAGAGCCCGAAGCGGCGAAGAAACGAGTCCCGCACCGCGTCCGCCGCTGCCGCCGCAAGGTCGTTCGTGTGCTTTGGCAGCTCGTGCGGGCGGATCCCGCTTTGAAACAGCGTGCCGACGGCGGCCGAAAGCGCGGCAACGATCTCCGCGTCAAGCTGCGGCTTCAGATCCTTCCGTTCAAAGCGTTCCGCGACGTTGCCGATCGCGCGGTACAGCGCCGCGGGGTCCTCGACACGGTAGGAATACACGCCCGCAAGCGAAACGGACAGGTCGAAGTCTGCGTCCATGTTGTCGTCGCGTACGCGGATCAACACCGGCGCGGGTGTTTCAAATGCGTTGCCGTGTCATTCCTTTGTATTGATGTAATAGACCCGATGGCGGTGCGGCTGGATGTCGCCGCCGCCGAAGCCGACGCGGTCCAGGACGTCGCGGAAGTAGCCGACCGGTCCTGCGGGACGGTCCGGATCGACAAAGATGTGCTCGCCGGGCTCGGTCACGACGTCGACGACCTTCTGGTGCGAGACGACGACGAGCGCCTGCCCGTCCGCAACGGACAGCAGCGAGCCGCTTGTAATGACCTCGTCGTCAATGCGGTCGTTTGCGCTGCGCCCGGATACGTGCTTGTGTCCGCGCGCCATCAGCACGTCGACGGGAAGCGCGTCCATGAAAAACGCTTCCTTCCACTGCTCTTTGGCAACGCTGCCCAGAGAGGATGTGATCGCCCGAATGATGCCCATATTATTCCTTTCCCTGCTGCCGGCACCAGGTGTTCATGACGAGGCGGACGGGCAAAAGCTTCACAAGCCGCACCTGCATGCGCACTGGGAAGCCGAGGATGGAGACGGTCTTTTTCTTTCTGAGGTCCTTCATCGCGCGCTCCACGACCTGCTCGGCTGTGTACCAGCGGTCGAAATAGCGGATCGTGTCGTCGTGCTTCGCACGGTCGAAGAATTCGGTTTTGATCCAGCCGGGGCAGACGCACATCACATGGATCCCGCGGGTTTTGAGCTCGCGACCGAGCGCGCGGGAAAAGCTCAGCACATACGCCTTCGACGCCGCGTAGACCGTCATATACGGCACCGGCTGCCAGCTCGAATTGGAGCCGAGGTTCACGATCGCGTCGCCGCTTTGCATGTACGGGAGCGAGTAAAGACAGATCGCGGACAGCGCCGTGTCGTTCAGCGCGACGATGCCGAGCTGGTTTTCGACGTCAAGATCCCCGGCGGCACCGAACAGTCCGTAGCCCGCCGCGTTCACAAGGACCTTGATCTCGGGCTTTTCTTCCTCCAAAAGCGCCTTGTACGCATGCTGGTTCTCCGGCGCGGAAAGATCCCAACAAAGCGCGCGGACCGGCGTGCGGCATTCCTGCCTGAGCGATTCAAGCCGCTCGGCTCTTCTTGCGATCACCCAAAGCTCGTCGAGGCCGAACGCCTTGTCGACTGCTTTTGCAAACTCTCTGCCCATGCCGCTGGACGCGCCGGTGATGACTGCGATCTTCATAACTGCCTCCGATAAACTGTGTTGTTCACAGTATACCCCGTTTTGCCCGGGATTTCCAGTCCCGACAGAAAAAGAATGACCGGTTTCGTATTGCAAAACACAGCAAAAACCGATATAATACAGGCAACGGCAAATATGACCGAGTACAAATATCAGTAAGGAGGAAATATATGAAGAGAGTATTGGGCCTTGTATTAGCGGCTCTTCTGGTTCTTTCCCTGTTTGCAGCCTGCGTGAAAAAAGAGGAAGAAAAGCCCGTCGGCGACGAGACGGTTGCCGAGACCGCCGAGCTGAAAACGTTCAACGACGTCTTTACGCTTGACGGCGCGGAATTCTTCGGAAGCAGCGGCGGTTCCGGAGTCTTCATCTATGTATATCTGTATCAGGACGCTTACTGGCGCGCGATCGGAAAGGTGCCGCAGGAGACGCTGGATGCATATAATAACGTCGATATAATGGCGCCGGATCACGAGCAAAAGGAACGGGAGATCATGGGACCTGTCGAGATCAGCATTCTGGAGAATCTGAACGATCAGATTCTGACCGACGCGCAGCAGGAAGCGCTGATCGGCAAAACCGGTGCGGACCTTGTGCGCGACGGCTGGAAGACCGACAGCGGATACAATCTTGAGGACATGGATTTCTACATGTCGTACGGTCCGTTCGAGTACATCGTTACATTCGAAGCGCAGGAGCCGCCGGAAATCACCGACGACTTTGACGAGATCGCGGCGATCAGCCCGCTGAAGGTCCTATCCATTACATTCTTCGGCATCAGCAACGCGTCTGCGGACATCACGGAGGATATCACGGCGAAGCTCAAGTGACCAGGACGAACGTCAAAACGAATACATCCCCGAACCGAAAGGCTCGGGGATGATTTTTTTTGTGTCGGGATCGGCGTTATGCGCCGTAGGTGCAGAGCTCGCCGATGTCGAAATCGATCGTGTCGGTGATTTCGGAGGTTCCGTCGAGCGATTCATAGAGGTAGACCAGCGCGTAGTGCGGGACCGGATTCGGAACGACCGGTGTGATCTTGCAGAGCAGGCAGAGGTTCGTGCCCGCCACGACCTGCGTACCGAGGTTTGCGATCGGCAGATAGTCTGCGCCGACGAGCGATTCCAGCGCCTTTTCGAGATTGGCCCTGATCTCATCGGTGATCTCGGGGGACTCGGCATACGCCCAGCCGCCGTCAAGCTCTTCTGCGGGGATCGGCTCCGCGGTGCCGTATTCATTCGGGATCACGGGCATGTCGGCAAAGTTCATGATCTTCGCGCCGCCTTCCAGATCGGCATAAACGTAGACGAGCACATATTTCGGCTGCGCGTCGGGCGTGACGACGGTTGCCTTGGTGAGGAAGCAGTAGTTCGTTCCCGCCACGACCTGCGTACCGAGGCAGGCGATCGGCTCGTAATTGACGCCGACGAGACCGTCGAACGCTTTTTCAAAGATCGCACGGAGATCGTCGGTCATTGCGGGATCTTCCGCCGCCGCCCAGCCGCCGACCTGTATCTCCGGAAAGCTTTCTTCGCCGGATTCCTCGCCGATCCCGGCTTCCGCGTCCGTTTCGGCGTCGGTCTGCCCGTCGATCGCTTCCGTGATCAGGCCTTCCTGCGGCATGTCGAAATCGAAGTCGACGACGGAAGTCAGGGAATCATTGCCGTCGGCGGACGCATAGATGTATACGAGCGCGTAATGGGGGACGGGATTCGGCACGACCGGCGTGACCTTGCAGAGGATGCAGCGGTTCATTCCGTTGACGACCTGACTTGCGAGGTTCGCGACCGGCAGATAGTCTGCGCCGGCGAGACCTTCGAGGGCCTTCGTAAGCTCCGCCTTGAGCTCGTCGGAAACCGCGGGATCGCTCTCATAGGTCCAGCCGCCCATCAGGGCTTCGGACGAAGGAACGCTCAGGGTGCCGTCTTCTTCCGGAACGACCGGCATGTCCGTGATGTTCAGGAGCTTTACGCCGCCTTCGAGGTCTTTGTACACATACACCAGCTTGAACTGCGGCTGTGCGTCGGGATAGACGACGGTGCCCTGCGTGAGGAAGCAGTAGTTCGTTCCCGCAACGACCTGTGTGCCGAGAAGCGCGACAGGAACGTAATCGACGCCGACGAGTTCCTCGAGCGCTTTTTCAAAAATCGCTTTGAGCTCGTCCGTCACGGCGGGATCGTCGGCGACCGTCCAGCCTCCGGTCTTGACGGGGCTGAGCTCGGGTTCCGGCTCTGCGCCGATTTCCGGCTGTTCTTCGATTTCGGTGGATTCGTTCGTTTCGACCTTGACGGTACAGGCGGCAGCTGCGGTGAGCATCAGCGCGCAAAGCAGGATCGCGATCAGTTTTTTCATGGTGATATATCCTTTCTTGTTATTTGATTCGTTCGGGACGGATCAAAGTCCGTACGTAATCTATACCATATTGTAGCGGAAAAAGTTGCACGATGCAAGATTTTTCAAAAAAAGCGATGGACAGAGGCGCGGTTGGGCTTTATAATCAAATCGGAGGCTGTTATGGAAAGACCGGATCATGATCTTGCGTTCATGCTGCAGTATGAGAATATCGCCTGGTATGAGGACGGCGCGGTGCGCATCCTCGACCGGCGCTGTTACCCGCGCACGGTCTCGTTTGTGACCTGCAAAACATACGGCGAGGTGGCGCAGGCGATCACCGATATGGTGACGCAGAGCGCGGGACCGTATCCCGCAGCGGCGATGGGCATGGCGCTCGCGGCGTACGAATGCCGGAACGAAAGCGAGCAAAAGCAGCGTGCGTTTCTCACCGCGGCGGCGGAACGGATCAGCAACGCACGTCCGACGACCGCAAAGCGCATGGCGCGGGTGTGCGAAACGATGCTTATCGCGGCGGACGCGGCATGGAAGTCCGGCGAACCGGTCGATCTTGCGATCAAACGCCGCGCGATCGAAGCGAACGACAGCCGATACAATAAGATCGCGAAGATCGCGACGCATCTGGTCGACAAATTCCCGGACGACGGCACGATCCTCACCCAGTGCTTTGCGGAAACGATCGTCGGCATGATGCTGCGCGAATCGCGGGAGCGGGGGAAGCGCCTTCGCATCTTCTGCCCGGAAACGCGCCCGTATTTTCAAGGCGCGCGGCTCACCGCAACGGTGTGTTACGAGATGGGGTTTGACGTGACCGTCATCACGGACAATATGCCGGCGTTCGTCATGCAGCGCGAGCATGTGGACGTGTTCACCTCGGCGGCGGACGCGATTACGATGGACGGACACGTCGTCAACAAGGTCGGCACGTTCCAGATTGCGATCGCGGCAAAGCACCTCGGCGTTCCGTATTACGTCACCGGCGTACCGGACACGGTGCATCCGAAGATCGGCGACGTGAAGATCGAGTTCCGCGATCCCGCGTTCGTGCTTGAGGCGATGGGCGTGAAAACCGCGCGCGACGGCGTGAAGGGCTATTATCCGGCGTTCGACATCACGCCGCCGGAGCTCGTGACCGGCGTGGTGACGGATCGGGGCATCCTGAGCCCGTACCGGCTGAACGAATACGGTGCGAAGGACGCATACGAGGTCGTTGTATAACAGAAAGGAAAAGACAAGCATGGTAGTAGTCAACGTATACGAACAATACTTTGCGGCGGACTGCATCGCAAACAGCATCCACCGTCACGCGGCGCTGGTCATGCTGATCGCGACGTCCGAAAACGGCACGGTCCGCTACGAGGCGGCGGTGACGTTCTTCCCGCACATCGATGAGACCGATTTTGCGGTCTCCTATGACGCGTACTATTCCGACGTGCTGTACGAGGCGCCGGGCAGACGATCGAGAAAGCGCGAGGCGATGCTTTTGGAGACCTTCCGCGAGGACATCGACGCGCTCGCAAAACAGGCGGGCGGCACGGTTTACTGGGACAAGCCGCTGAAAGAAGCGCGCAGAGGCTGACCCGATGAACATCACGGTCTATCTCGGGGCGACGCCGGGGAACGATCCGGCGCTGGAGCATGCGGTGCGCGCGCTCGGCACATGGATCGGCGAAAACGGACACAGCCTTGTCTACGGCGGTTCGCGCTGCGGACTGATGGGCATGCTCGCGGAAAGCGTTCTCAAAGCGGGCGGACAGGTGTTCGGCGTCGAGCCGCAGTTCTTTGTGGACGCAGGCTTCGTCTACGACGCGATCACGAAGCTTTATGTCACGCAGGATATGTCCGAACGCAAGGCAAAGATGATCGAGCTCGGCGACGCGTTCATCGCGTTTCCGGGCGGCACGGGCACGCTCGAGGAGATCGCGGAGATCATGAGCAAGGTCGCTTTGCGGCATCTTGATGCGCCGTGCATCCTTTACGATCTGAACGGCTACTATACCGGACTGAAAATGCTCCTTGACCGCATGCTCGCGTCGGAGCTCTCCACTCCGGAGAAGCTGAAGGGCATTACCTTTGCAAAAACGCTCGACGACGTCAAAAAAACGCTGTCTTAACGGGTACGGTCCTTCGCCTAAGGGCGGAGGATTTTATATTGACAGCGCACATTGACAGTTTCGGGAAAAGCATCTATAATATAGTCAAATCGAATAAAGCAGTCGGTGCCGCCGTTTTTTGCGGCGGATAATAGGGAAACAGGAAAGAGCCTGTGCGATCTCGTCACCGTATGCGGGTCGACACTGTCACGCGTAAGCAGCCACTGAGCGATCGGGAAGGCGACAGCGTTCTATGCCGCGAGCCGGGAAACCTGCCGCCTGCTGGTACGGGAAAAGAAATTTTCCGGATCACGAGGGATTGATCGTACCGCAGCTTCGTTATCGGAGCACTTTTTGTACGCAGTCTCTTTGCCGGTTTCGGTAAAGGGCTTTTTTCGTGCCGATGATTTTTGCGATGTAAAAGCATTACATACATCGGGGAACGAAACCGTTCCAAAGAGAATCAAGGAGGATAAAAATCATGAAGAAGACGATTGCTCTGATTCTGGCGATCGCAATGTTTGCGGCGCTCGCGCTTGCCTGCGCAAACGGGCAGACCGAGAAGCCGGCCGAAGAACCGACGGCAGCGCCGGAAGCGCCGACAGAAGCGCCGGCGGAGCCCGATATCACGGCGGAAGACAAGGCGAAGGCGGATGAAGTTGCGGCGCTGATCGACGCGATCTATGTGCAGGAGCGCACGGATGAGACCGACGCGCAGTGCGCGGCGGCAAAGGCGGCGTGGGACGCGCTGACTGACGCACAGAAGGAACTCGTGGAAGGCGAAGAGGCCGATCCCGATTACTTCGGCAGAGACACCGGCGACGCGTCGAAGGACGATCCGAGAAATGCGGATGAGATCGGAGAAAAGGAACTGCTGGTCGTAAGCTTCGGCACGTCGTTCAACGACAGCCGCGCCGAGGACATCGGCGGCATCGAAGCGGCGCTCGAGAAAGCATATCCGGATTGGTCGGTGCGCAGAGCGTTCACCGCGCAGATCATCATCAATCATGTGCAGGCGCGCGACGGCGAGAAGATCGACAACGTGGAGCAGGCATTGGAACGTGCAGTCGCTAACGGCGTTAAGATCCTTGTGATCCAGCCGACGCATCTGATGCACGGCGCGGAATACGATGAGCTTTGCGCGGCGGTCGAAGCGTACGCGGACAAGTTCGATTCCGTGAAGATCGCGGAGCCGCTTCTGGGCGAAGTCGGCAAAGATGAGACGGAAGTCAACACCGACAAGGAGCGGGTTGCAAAGGCAGTCGTTGCGGATGCGGTGATGAGCGAAGGCTATGAGACGCTTGAAGCGGCAGAAGCAGACGGCGTTGCGTTCGTGTTCATGGGACACGGCACCTCGCACAAGGCGAAGGTCACCTATTCCCAGATGCAGACCATGATGAACGAACTCGGCTACAAAAACGTGTTTATCGGCACCGTCGAAGGCGAGCCGGAGTCCACCTCCTGCGAAAACGTCATCAACGCGGTGCACGAGGCGGGCTATACCAAGGTCGTGCTGCAGCCGCTGATGGTCGTTGCGGGCGATCACGCAAACAACGATATGGCGGATATGGAGGATCCGGAATCCTGGTTCTCCCAGTTTGATGCAAGCGGATACTTTGATGCCATCACGGCCTGTATCTCCGGTCTCGGCAGAATCGAAGCGATCCAGGAGATCTATGTGGAGCATGCAAATGAAGTTTTGCAGATGTTTGACCCGGATCATGCTGCTGCGGCAGAGGTTGCGGCGCTGATCGACGCGATCTACGTGCAGGAGCGCACGGATGAGACCGACGCGCAGTGCGCAGCGGCGAAGGCGGCGTGGGATGCGCTGACCGATGCGCAGAAGGAGCTGGTCGAGGGCGAGGAAGCCGATCCCGATTACTTCGGCAGAGACACCGGCGACGCGTCGAAGGACGATCCGAGAAACGCGGATGAGATCGGCGAAAACGAGCTGCTGGTCGTAAGCTTCGGCACGTCGTTCAACGACAGCCGCGCCGAGGACGTCGGCGGCATCGAAGCGGCACTTGCTGCAGCGTACCCGGATTGGTCCGTGCGCAGAGCGTTCACCGCGCAGATTATCATCAACCATGTGCAGGCGCGCGACGGCGAGTTCATCGACAACATGGACCAGGCGCTTGAACGCGCGGTCAAAAACGGCGTCAAGAACCTCGTGGTTCAGCCGACGCATCTGATGCAGGGCGCGGAGTACGACGAGCTCTGCGCAGCGGTCGAAGCTTACAAGGATAAGTTCGAGAGCGTCAAGATCGCGCTGCCGCTGCTTGGCGAAGTCGGCAAGGACGCGGCGGAGGTCAATGCGGACAAAGAAACCGTCGCAAAGGCGATCACCGCGGAAGCGGTGAAGGAAGCGGGCTATGAAACGCTCGAGGACGCGGAAGCGGACGGCGTTGCGTTCGTGTTCATGGGACACGGCACCTCGCACAAGGCGAAGGTCACCTATACGCAGATGCAGAAGCAGATGGAAGCACTCGGCTATAAGAACGTGTTCATCGGCACCGTCGAGGGCGAACCGGAAGAGACCGCTTGCGAAGCGGTCATCGAGGCGGTCCATGCGGCGGGCTATGACAAGGTCGTGCTTCGCCCGCTGATGGTCGTTGCGGGCGATCACGCCAACAACGATATGGCGGATCCCGACGATCCCGAATCCTGGTTCCGTCAGTTCAAGGACGCCGGTCTGTTCTTTGATATCAAGGTCCAGATCGCCGGTCTCGGCAGAATTGCGGACGTACAGGCACTCTATGTTGCGCACACCGCGGAAGCGATGAAAGCGGAATAATCTATCAATAAAGGACATCACAGACATGAAACGTATTCTTGCAGCATGCTTTGCGCTTCTGCTGCTTGCGGCGTTCGCCGCCTGCGGCACGAAGCCGGAACCCGCTTCCGAGCCGGAGCCCGACCCCGTCGTGACGGAAGCGCCGGAAGCGCCGGAAGCGACCGAAATACCCGCGCCCGCCGAGGAGCCCGAAGCCGAATCGAAGATCGATCTGCCGGACGGCGTGTATATGGCGGAGTTCAAGACCGACAGCTCGATGTTCCACGTCAACGAGGCGAACAAGGGCATGGGCGTGCTGACCGTCAAGGACGGCAAGGCGACCATTCATATCAGCCTTGTCGGCAAGTCGATCCTGAACCTGTTCCCGGGTCTTGCGGAGGATGCGCAGAAGGACGGCGCGGCGCTTCTGGAGCCGACGACCGATACCGTCACCTATGACGACGGCGAGACGGAGGAGGTCTACGGTTTCGACGTGCCCGTTCCGGTCATCGGCGAGGAGTTCGATCTTGCGCTGATCGGCAAAAAGGGCAAGTGGTACGATCATAAGGTGATCGTTCTGAACCCGGTTCCGCAAAACTGACGCTTGCGGTTCCCGTAAAAGACGTGTAGAATAAAAGAAAAAACGGCGGCACGGCGCACACGGAAAAGTGCCGCGCCGCCGTTTGTTTTCGGAGGACAGTTTTATGAAAAAAAGAGCCGTTGTTTTCGTGCTTGCGATCATGCTGCTGCTTTCGGCGGCCGCCTGCGCAAAAAAGACCGCGCTGCCTGCAGAGGGGACCTATACGATCGGCGTAACGCTGGAGGGCGGTACCGGAAAGGCGAAGATCCAGTCGCCCGCGGAGCTGGTCGTTTTCCAGGACGGACAGGCGTCGCTTGTCGTAATCTGGAGCAGCGACAAGTATGACTATATGCTGGTCGGCGGCGAACGCTATGAGCCTGCAATCCGTGACGGACATTCCGTTTTTGTGATCCCGGTCGCGAGCATCCGTGAACCTATGCAGGTGATCGCCGACACCACGGCGATGAGCACGCCGCACGAGATCGAATACACGATCACGTTCGACGCGGCTTCGCTTGCACCCGCGGCATGACCGGGCAAATGATGAAAAAGATCGGCGCACTGCTTCTGTGCGCTGCTTTTTGCATTCTGAGCGCCGCCTGCGGCGGGACGAAAACGGCGGAACAGCAGCGTCCGGACGGTCCCGCGTGGGAAACGCTTGAGGTTCTGTCCGAAACGCCGGTGCGCTTTGCGACCGAGTTTTCGATCGCGCAGCTTACGGACGGCTATGAGCTGATCACGGTCCCCGCGACCGGCAGGCTGCTTCTCGTTCCGGAGAGAAAAGGAAAGCCCTCCGGTCTGCCGGAGGATGTGTCGGTGCTGTACCGTCCGGTCGAACGCATCTATCTTGCCGCGACGAGCACGATGGACTTTTTCCGCGCGCTGGACGGAGTCGGCGCGGTTCGGCTTTCCGGCACAAAGGCGGACGGATGGGCGATCGACGAGGCAAGGGACGCGATGGAGCGCGGGGAAATGCTGTTTGCCGGCAAGTACAACGCGCCCGATTACGAGCTGCTGTTGAAGGAACGGTGCGATCTTGCGCTCGAATCCACGATGATCTATCATTCGCCCGCGATCAGCGAAAAGCTCGCGGGATACGGCATTCCGGTGCTGATCGAGCGGTCGAGCTACGAGCAGGATCCCTTGGGACGCATGGAATGGATCAAGGTATACGGTGCGATCCTCGGCAAGGAAGCCGAGGCGGAAGCGCTGTTCGACGCGGAAGCGGCATCGGTCGAAGCGATCGGAAACCTCCCGAAGAGCGGCAAGACCGTCGCGTTCTTCTATGTGACCGGCGCGGGAGCGGTGAACGTACGAAAGAGCAGCGATTACGTCGTGAAGATGCTCGAAACGGCGGGCGGCGCGTATGTGTTTTCCGATCTTGACAGCGGAAGCGCGCTGTCCACCGTCAACATGACGATGGAAAGCTTTTATGCTTCGGCTGTGGACGCGGACGTACTGATCTACAACAGCACGATCGACGGCGAGATCTATACGCTTTCCGAGCTTCTGGACAAAAGTCCGCTCTTTGCGGAGTTTTCGGCGGTGAAAAGCGGCGACGTCTGGTGCACGGGCAAGAACCTGTTCCAGGAACCGATGGGCATCGGCAGGCTCATCGGCGATTTCTACCGGGTGCTGTCAGGCGAAGGGACCGACGGACTCGTTTATCTGCACAAACTCAACTGACGGGGGGATCCTATGGAGGAGAAACGTAAAACCGAACGGAACGTACGGCTGCGGCTGCGGCTCGGCTTTGCGCTTCTCTTGATCGCGCTGATCGGTTTCACATTCTGGAACATCGTTGCGGGCAGCACGTCGCTTTCGCTTTCCGAGGTGTTCGACGGACTTCTGCATTCTTCGAGCCCGCATCGCGTGATCGTCATGGACGTGCGCATGGTGCGCATCGTTCCGGCGATCCTTCTGGGCGGCGCGCTGGCGCTGTCCGGCTTTCTGCTGCAGACATTCTTCAATAACCCGATCGCGGGTCCGTTCATCCTCGGCATCTCGTCCGGGGCGAAGCTCGTGCTTTCGGTGACGATGATCGGATTCCTGAGCCGCGGGATCGCCGTCGGCTCGGTCACGCTGATCGTCGCGTCGTTCGTCGGCGCGATGCTGTCGATGGCGTTTGTGCTTGCGATCTCGTATCGGGTCAAGCGCATGTCGATGCTTGTGATCTGCGGCGTTATGATCGGCTATATCTGTTCGGCGATCACGGAGTTCGTGATCCGGTTTGCCGACGATTCCAACATCGTCAAGCTCCACGACTGGGCGATGGGCAGCTTTGCGAGCATCCAGTGGGACAACGTGACCGTCATTGCGGCGGTCGTGCTGCCTGCGCTTGCGGTCGCTTTTCTCATGAGCAAGCCGATCGGCGCGTATCAGCTCGGCGAAACGTACGCGCAGAACATGGGCGTCAATATCAGGGCGTTCCGGATCGCGCTGATCCTGCTTTCCGGCATTCTTTCCGCATGCGTGACGGCGTTTGCGGGACCGATCAGCTTCGTCGGCGTCGCCGTGCCGCATCTGATGCGGCGGCTGTTCAGAACCGCAAAGCCGATCGTGATGATCCCCGCGTGCTTTCTGGGCGGCGCGGTGTTCTGCCTCTTCTGCGATCTCATCGCCCGCACGGCGTTCGCGCCGAACGAGCTTTCGATCAGCTCCGTGACCGCGATCTTCGGCGCGCCGGTCGTCATCCTTGTCATGCTCAAACGGCAGAAGGAGGACGGCAGATGAACGGCACATATTACATTTCCACCGAACAGATGACCGTCGGCTACGACGGCAGGCCGCTGATCGAAAATATCAACATCGGCGTCCGGCGCGGCGAGATCCTGACGCTGATCGGACCGAACGGCTCCGGCAAGTCGACGATCCTGAAAAGCATGATTAAGCAGCTGAAACTGATCGCGGGTACCGTCGTGCTCGACGGACGCGACATGGCGGGGCTCAAGGAGCGCGACGTTGCGAAAAAGCTTGCGATCGTCATGACCGAACGGATCAAAGGCGAGCTCATGACCTGCCGGGACGTCGCGGCGACCGGACGCTATCCGTATACCGGGCGGCTCGGCATCCTCTCGAAAAAGGATCACGCGATCGTCGACGCGGCGATCGAAACGGTGCATGCGGAGGACTTTGCGGACCGGCCGTTTTCCGCGATCTCCGACGGACAGCGGCAGCGGATCCTGCTTGCCCGCGCGATCGCGCAGCAGCCGGAGGTCATCGTGCTCGACGAGCCGACGTCGTTCCTTGACGTCAGGCATAAACTGCAGCTTCTGGACATTCTCAAAAACATGGTCCGTGAAAAGCAGGTCGCGGTCATCGTGTCGCTGCACGAGCTCGACCTTGCCGAAAAGATCTCGGACCGCGTGGTGTGCGTGGCGAACGACCGCATCGACCGCTGCGACACGCCGGAGAACATCTTCAAAGACGACTACATTTCTACCTTGTACGGCATCGAAAACGGCAGCTTCAACGCGCTGTTCGGCAGCGTGGAGCTTCCCTCCGTTTCGGGCGAGCCGCGGGTCTTCGTGATCGGCGGCGGCGGCAGCGGCATTCCGGTCTATCGCGCGCTGCAGCGCGCGGGCGTACCGTTTGCGGCGGGGATTCTGCCTGAAAGCGATCTCGACCATCCGGTCGCAAAGGCGCTTGCGGCGGAGTTTTTTGCGGTTCCCGCCTTTTCGACCTCGACGGACGAGGAGACAGAGAACGTGATCAGGCGTATGCTGGCAATCGGCAGGGCGATCTGCACCGTCCCGTCGTTCGGCGAGACCAACGCGGCAAACGAAAAACTGTACGAAGCGGCAAAGGAAGCGGGCATCCTTGTTTCCGCCGACGCGTTTTGGAAGGGGGCGGGATCATGACCCTCTGGCAGCTGACGCTTGTATCCGTTCTTTGCGGCTTTCTGATCGACTGCGCGATCGGCGATCCCGCTTGGCTTCCGCATCCCGTGGTGCTGATCGGCAAGCTGATCTCGCTTTGCGAAAAGGTCCTGCGGCGCATCTTTCCGAAGACCGACCGCGGCGCATTTTGGGCGGGGCTTGTGATGGCGATCCTTGTGCCGCTTTTGTCTGCGGGCGTGAGCTTCGGGATCCTGTTCGGGCTGTATAAACTCTCGCCGTGGGCGTATTTTGCGATGAGCGCGATCATGTGCTGGCAGTGTTTTGCGGCAAGATGCCTTGCAAAGGAGGCGAACAAGGTCGTCAAAGCGCTCGAGACCGGCGGGCTTGAAGCCGGCAGGAAGCAGATCGCCATGCTCGTCGGGCGGGACACGGAAACCCTTTCCGAAGCGCAGGTTTTGAAGGCGACGGTCGAGACCGTGGCGGAGAACGCTTCGGACGGCGTGATCGCGCCGATGCTGTATATGGTCCTGTTCGGCGCGGTCGGCGGGTTCTTCTATAAGGCGGTCAACACGATGGATTCCATGGTCGGCTATAAAAACGACCGCTATCTGTATTTCGGACGCGCCGCGGCAAAACTGGACGACGCAATGAATTTTGTTCCGTCGCGCATGAGTGCGCTTGCCATGATCGCCGTTTCGCCACTTCTGAAACTCGACGGCAGGAACGCGTTTCGCATATGGAAACGCGACAGACGCAGGCACGCCAGCCCGAACTCCGCGCAGACCGAATCGGTCGCGGCGGGCGCGCTGCATGTCGAGCTTGCGGGACCGGCAAGCTATTTCGGCAAGGTCGTTCTTAAACCCACGCTCGGCGACAACGACCGTCCGATCGAGCGAAAGGACGCAGCGCGCGCCAATCAGCTGATGTACGGCGCAAGCGTTCTGCTGCTGATTCTTTTTGAAGCGATCCTGCTTCCGCTCGCGCTGTTCGGAGGGCTCGGTCTATGATTTTAGGGAATTACGTTCACGGCGGAGACGTCTACAAAAACCGTGTGACGCTTGATTTTTCGGCGAACGTCAACCCGTTCGGCACGCCGGAGCCGGTGAAGGCGGCGATCCGCGCCGCGGCGGAGGAGGTCGACTGCTATCCGGATCCGTATTGCACAACGCTTCGCGAAAAACTGTCCGCGCTGCACGGCGTTTCGCCCAATGCGATCCTCTGCGGCAACGGCGCGGCGGAGCTGATCTTTTCGTTCGTGCAGGCGGTCAGACCGAAGCGCGTACTGCTGCCGGTCCCGTCGTTTGCGGAGTACGAGACCGCGCTCCGCTGTGCGGACGCAACGCCGGCGTTTTATCCGCTTGCGCGGGAGAACGGCTTTGCGGTCACGGAGGAGATCCTCGGCGAGATCACGCCGGACACGGACGTTCTCATGCTCTGCTCGCCGAACAATCCGACGGGGAAGAGCATCGGAAAGGAACTGCTTTCCGGGATCCTCGACCGCTGCCGCGAAACGGGAACGGTTCTGTTTCTCGACGAGTGTTTTCAGGATCTCTGCGACGAAGACAAGGCGTTTTCGCTTGCGCCGATGCTGAACGACGGCGACCGCGTGCTGCTGCTGCGCGCGTTTACGAAGACGTACGGCATGGCGGGCGTGCGGCTGGGCTACGTGATCTCGAAGGATCGCGAAACGCTGCTCCGCATGTCCGGAACCGTACAGCCGTGGAACGTGTCGACGGTCGCGCAGTATGCCGGACTGGCGGCGCTCAGCTGCCCGGAATGGGCGGAAAACGCGCGGGCGCTGTTCGCGGAGGAGAAGCCGTACCTGGCGCGGGAGCTCCGCGCGCTCGGCGTGACCGTGCTTCCGGGCGACGCGAACTATCTGCTGCTCTCGGGCGTTCCGACGCTGTACGAAGAACTGCTGAAAAGAGGGATCCTCGTGCGCGACTGCGGCAACTACCGCGGACTGCAGAAAGGCGACGTGCGCATCGCGGTGCGCACGCACGCGGAAAACGCCGCGTTGATTGCGGCGATCCGGGAGGCGCTGCATGCATAAGACCGGCATCGAGGAGCATTTCATCGAAAAAGACGGCAAGCGGCTGCGCTTCGGCTATACGACCGGAACCTGCGCCGCGGCCGCGGCAAAGGCGGCGGCGATCCTGCTGCTTTCCGGCAAGGCGCCGGAAACGGTTTCGATCCATACGCCGAAGGGGATCGACCTCGTTCTTCCGGTGCTGGAACCGGCGTCGGACGGCGGATCCGCCTCCTGCGCGATCCGAAAGGATTCCGGCGACGATCCCGACGTGACCGACGGCGTGCTCGTCTATGCGAAGGTGTCGTTTTCGGAAACGCCGGGCATCGCGATCGACGGCGGCGTCGGCGTCGGGCGGGTCACGAAACCTGGCCTGAAGCAGGCGATCGGCGAGGCGGCGATCAATCCCGTCCCGCGTGAGATGATCCGCCGCGCGATCGGCGGGATCGCGGAGGAATACGAGAGCGCAAAGGGCCTGTCGGAGGTGATCTCGATCCCGGCGGGCGTCGAGCTTGCCGCCAAGACGTTCAATCCGCGGCTCGGGATCGAGGG
>JAEESS010000078.1 GCA_016286445.1 Bacillota bacterium | reverse complement strand
CGGGCAGACCGCCCGTGTGCGTCAGAAGATTTCGGACTGTAACGCCGGGGAATGGGAGCCCCGGGAAGAACTTCGTGATCTCGTCGTCCAGAGAGAGGAGCCCGCGGCGCTTAAGAAGCATTACCGCGGCCGCGGTGAACTGCTTGGTGACGGAGGCAAGGTCGAATACCATATCCTCGCTTATCGGCGTTCCTTTTTCAAGGTCGTTTATGCCGATTGCGCCTTTCGATAAGATCTCTCCGTGTTCGGCGTACAGCCAGGTCCCGGTAAATCCGGCTTTCTCGTGTGCATCGCGAACGAGTTTTTCGATCATAGTTTTTTTATCCATAATTGCCTCCATAAGCATCGATTTATCGATATGATTATAGCACGCCATCCCTGCCGTGTAAACATAACCATTCGCATAATAAAATAACAAAAGCACCCCTGTGGGTGCCTTTGTTGTTGTAGTGTTCATATAAAAGGTACACTATTTAAGGGTAAACTTGCAAAAAGTACACCAAAGATTCAGTTCGCTAAACCGGAAGCTGTCTGATCATTCGATCCCTGTGAGGTCATAGCCGTCAAGCCATTCCTTTGCTGTCTCGCCTATAGTTTTCAGGTATTCCTCATCGAACGGCGAATGCAGGCCGGCGTTTTTTATCAGCTCGACAAACGGGCGCGTACCGCCCTGCTTGATGAGAGCCATATAACGCTCCCACGCTTCGTTTGGATCTCTTTGCATGATCGTCCAGACTTCCAGCCCGACGACGCCTGTCAGCACGTAGTCGATATACATGAAGGGCTCTTCAATGATATGGTCCTGCAGCTGCCAAAGCATCCCATCTCCGTAATACGGGATCTCACCATCGAACCTGATCCACGGCTCGTAGATGGCCTCGAGACGGTTCCATTCCGCGCAGCGATCTGCAAATGACCACTCCGGATGCTCGAATACGGAATGCTCAAAATGATCGATCATCGTCCCATAGGTGATGAAAGCGATGCTTTCTCCGATCAGCGAGTATGTAAACTTACGCGCGTCCTCGCCGAAGAATCCCTCCGCGTTTTTCAACGCGATCAGTTCCATGCACATGGAGTGCAGCTCGGTGATATCCTCGCTCGGCTGAACGTAATCCACGGAGACACGATCCTTATTCATCCAGTAGGCGAAGGTATGCCCCGCCTCATGCATGAAGGAGCGTACTGAATCTCCCGAGCCATCCAGGTCGACCATCAGGAACGGCGTTTTATAGTGCGGGAGGAATATGTCGACTCCGCATCCCGCATGGACGAACATCATTTCATCTTCCGTCATGTGACGGAAGAATTCGCCCGCCTCCGGAGAAAGCGAATCAAAGAGCTTCTGTCCTTCTTTTATCAAAAAGCCGTCGTTACCGGCGGGATGCGGATTGCCGTTCTTGAAAAAGAACTCGTTGTCCGAATAAGGCATTGGATAGGTGCTGCCGATCCTTTTTGCCTGCTGACGCTTGATGGCGTCGGCGACGGGAACGATGTGCTTTACGACTGCATCCCGGAATCTTGCCACGTCTTCCTTTGTGAAGGTGCGCCTCAGCTTGCAGTATTCATAATCGATGTATCCGTCAAAACCCATCTTCCGGCCGATGCTTTCACGAAGCTTAACGAGCCTGCTGAAGACGTCGTCGAGGTCTTCGGCGATCCCGCGCCAGCCTGCGCCGTCGGCCTTGTAAGCGGCAAGTCTGCGAGTCGCGTCTTCATCCTCCTCAAGCTTTCCAAGCTCATCGGAATCGATTGTTTCGCCCTCGAAGCAGAATTCCTCAACGTCGAGCTCTCGGTACTCGTTCAGCAGCTCTCTCTCCCGCTGCAGATCCGCGACGATCAGCGGGGACTCGGTCTTATTGTCGAACTCGGCGTTAAGGAACATCATATCGCCGAACTCGGCGGCGAATTCGCCGCGGAACGGGGAGGCGAGCATCGCATCCGCCCAGGCCTTGTCGTACTTGACGAGCTCGGGCTCGAAAACGTGCATGAAATCTCGTTCTTCCTTATAGAACTCGTCGTCACGATCCATATTGCGGCGGATGAACGATATCTCGATCATTGTTTTGACATGCCCGCGCATCTCTTCGCGTTCAAGAAATACCGCGCGCGCTTCAGCGTAGCACTTTGCGTTCGCAAGCCTTTCGGTCAGCTCGCCGTATTTCGCCCTGACCTTTTCGGCGTCGGGGCGCGTATAGGGTATTTCGGAAAACTTCATTGTACTGCTCCTTTTGTTTCTGTATACGGATCTCATCAAATCCCGATTTGTCGAGATGATTATACCATATATCTTTCTTAAACACAAGAAAACCTCTTTTGCCCTTGCAGACAAAAGAGGTTTCTTTGGTGGCTGCCGAACTAGGATTCGAACCTAGACAATACGAGTCAGAGTCGTAGGTGCTACCATTACACAATTCGGCATTATTCCGAGAAAATCCCGCCGTGCCGTCCGCTTTGGGGTGATAATACCCGCCACTCGGCAGGTGGGTACACTGCGGAGCCCGCAATCGTCCCGTCAAAGCGGGCTTGATTTTAGGTCGACCGACGCGTGCTTTCCCGTAATCACTCTGTGGGTTTATCACATAAAACGTAACGCACACCGCAGGATTTCTTGTATGGTGGGGTTAGTTGGGCTCGAACCAATGACCTCCACGATGTCAACGTGGCGCTCTAACCAACTGAGCTATAACCCCTTGCAAAATCTTATTATACACATCTTGAGAAAAAATGCAAGTCTTTTTTTCAAAGTTTCTGAAATCTGTTTGGTTCGCATGCCGAAACCGTAACTATTTATGCGTTGTAACCGAACTCTTTCTTGCATTTTGTACGTTTCTATATTATAATACATGTTTGTAATTTTCAGAATAAGGAGGATCCCATGGATCTTTTCTCCAAGTTTCACAATCCGGTCCTCGAAGAGATCAGGGCAAAGAACATCTACCCGTATTTCCACGAGCTCGAATCCATGCAGGCGCCCGAAGTCATCATGGAGGGCAAACGCCGCATCATGCTCGGCTCCAACGGATATCTGGGTCTTGCCACGCATCCGCGCGTGATCGAAGCGGGCGTCGAAGCCATCAAGCGGTTCGGCTCCGGCTGCGCGGGTTCGCGTTTTTTGAACGGCACGCTCGTGCTGCACACGCAGCTCGAACGTGAGCTTGCCGCGTTCATCGGCAAGGAAGACTGCATGACCTTCTCCACCGGCTTCCAGTCGAACCTCGGTATCATCAGCGCGATCGCGGGACGCGGCGACGTGATCCTGTGCGACCGCGAAAACCACGCGAGCATCTATGACGGCTGTAAGCTCAGCTACGCCGAAATGATACGCTATCGCCATAACGACATGGAAGACCTCGAAAAGAAGCTCAAAGAGGTTCCCGACAAGGCAGGACGCCTGATCGTCACCGACGGCGTGTTCTCCATGGGCGGCGACATCTGCAACCTGCCCGAGATCGTACGCCTTGCGAAGAAATACGGCGCGCGCGTCATGGTCGACGACGCGCACGGGCTCGGCGTCCTCGGCGAGGGCGGCAGAGGCACGGCGTCGTATTTCGGGCTCACCGACGAGGTCGACATCATCATGGGCACGTTCTCGAAATCGCTTGCGGGCATCGGCGGGTTCATGGCGGCAAAGGCGGATGTTGTGGATTATGTGCGGCACACGTCGCGTCCGTTCATCTTCTGCGCGTCCATCCCCCCTGCCTCCTGCGCGACCGTCACCGAAGCGCTGCGTATCCTGATCGAACAGCCCGAGCTGCCGAAGCGGCTTCAGGAGCTTTCCATGTACATGCGCAACGGTCTGAAGCGCGAGGGCATTGCGATCCGCGAGAGCACAACGCCGATCATTCCGCTGTACACGCATGATCTCGAAACCACGCTGCGCGTCGAAAAGACCCTGTTCGATCGCGGCGTCTACGTCAACCCGGTCCTGCCGCCCGCCGTGCATCCGAGCGAGTGCATGCTGCGAACCAGCTATATGGCGACGCATACCGAAGCGCTGCTCGACGAGGCGCTCGGCATCATCAAAGAGGTATTCACCGAGTATGGCATCTGAACGCATCGTCGTCATCACCGGCGCGTCCAAGGGCATCGGCAAAGCGACCGCCGCCGTGTTTCATCAGGCGGGCGATCGCGTGTACAATCTCTCCAGAAGCGGTGAGACGACCGAAAACGCCGTTCACATCCGCTGCGACGTTACGGACGAAACGCAGTGCAAACAGGCGATTGAGACCGTTCTGGAGCGTGAGGGACGCATTGACGTGCTGATCCTGAACGCCGGCTTCGGCATCTCCGGTCCGGTCGAGACGACGGAGATCGAAGCGGCAAAGAAGCAGTTCGACGTCTGTCTGTTCGGCGCGGTCCGCGTGCTGAAAGCGGCGCTGCCCGCCCTGCGTGAGAGCAAAGGACATGTGCTCTTTACCTCCTCCGTCGCCGCGGTCACGCCGATCCCGTATCAGGCGTTCTATTCGGCGTGCAAGGCAGCGATCAACAGCGTCGTGATGGCGCTGCGAAACGAATTGAAGGGCACCGGCATCCGCGTCGCGGCGGTGCTGCCGGGCGACGTCAAGACCGATTTTACCGCGCAGCGCGAAAAGAATCCCGCAAACGAGAAGCTGTACCCGAACGAAGTCAGATCCGTCGCCAAGATGGAGCATGACGAACAGCACGGCATGAGCCCGGACCGCATTGCAAAGCGGTTTTATCGGCTGAGCCTGCAAAAGAACCCGAAGCCGTTCTGCTCGGTGGGCTTCGCCTATTCGGCGGTGCTGATCCTGGTGAAGATCCTCCCCGCCCGGTTCGCAAATTTTATCCTCGGAAAGATGTACGCGTGAAAGGAACACCCCATGAACACGGACAGCATTGTAATGCTCTGCATTCTCGTGCCGCTCGCGACTTTCTTTACCGGCATCGGGATCTTTGCATGGACGCGCAAAAAGCCGATGTGGTTCTGGTCCGGCAGCACCGTGAAGGAAAACGAGATCTCGGACGTTCCCGCCTATAACCGTGCGAACGGGATCATGTGGATCTGCTTCTCGCTGATCTACTGGACCGCCGCCGTGCTGGGGATTTTCAGCGCGCGCGCCGCGGGACCCGTTATCGCCGTCGGTACGCTCGTCGGCATCGTCGGGCTGATCGTCGCGTACAAAGCGATCTGCAAAAAATACAGGAGATAAGCATGTTCAATCCCACCCCCGCCATGGCAGGATGGTTCGGCTATCCGCTCGAATTAAGCGACCGCCTCCGTCTCATTCGTGACGCGGGCTTTCGCGGCGTGCTCCTTTGGTGGGCGGTCGAATCGGCGTACGAGCCGCCCGTGCCGGAAAAGGTCGAGACCGCGGCAAAGCACGGTCTTTCCGTCGTCAACGCGCATCTGCAGTTTGCAAAGATGAACACACTGTGGCAGCCCGGGTACGAGGGCGAGCACTACGCAGCGGAGCTTGCGGGACTGATTGCCGAAGCGGGCGTGTACGGCGTACCGACGCTGGTCGTGCACCTGACACGTTCTCTGAATCCCCCGCCGTTTTCGGAGCTCGGATTCTCGCGCTTTTTAAGGCTGTGCGAGGTCGCCGAGCGCGCGAACGTGGATCTTGCGTTTGAAAATTTACGCGCGCCGGAATATCTGTACGAATTTCTGCGGCGGATCGATTCGCCGCGCGTCGGCGTCTGCTTCGACGCCGGACACAACCATGTCTTCTGCCCCGACCGGCGGATCTGCGCGGATTTTAAGGATCGCATCAAGGCGGTGCATCTGCACGACAACGACGGCACGCGCGACGCGCACAACCTCCCCGGCGACGGCACGATCGACTGGTCCGAGATCCGGCGTGAGCTTCTCGCCTCCGCCTATTCGGGTCCGTGGTCATTGGAGATCGAGCACGCGCAGACCTCCGAATTCGGCAAAGCGCTCCTTTCCCCTTCGGACGATCCGTACTACGGCATGGGTCCCGAGGAATACCTCGCAAAGGCGTTCCGGGCGCATCAGAGGCTTTTGAACGGCGCCCAGTAAACAGAGGTTTTCGCAAAAAAAGAAGAAGGCTCTCCGTTCGTGCGGAGAACCTTCTTTTCCTGTACCCTCAGATTATTTCCAGAACAGGGATGCGCTCTGGGTGCCGTAGTACTGCGTGCGCTGCGATCTGCCCCAGCCCGAAACGGTGGTGCAGATGTAGTCGTACAGCTCCTTCAGCGTGACGCTTCTGTTCTTGTTCGCGTCGGCAGGCATAGAGCCCTTATACGCGCCCTTCGGATAGGTGCAGCCCATACCCTTGATCAGCGCCGCCGTGAAGGCGCCCTGGCGGTTGCCGGAACCGTCGTAAGAGCCTTCCTGCGAGGACTGCGAGTAAGACGCCGCGGTCAGAACGATGAATTTGCTCTGCTTGAGCTCGCCCATCTTTTCGCCGTCTTCATGCTCGTCCGTCTCCAGCTCATAGCCCGAGAAGGCGTCGATCGCCGCCTGGTTGAAGGCTTCGAGGTCAAGTTCGGCTTCTTCGCCGTCTTCGCCCTTCGCGATCGCCGCACCGCTGTGGCAGCTGTCCAGAATGACGATGATGCGACCCTTGATCTTGGAGAGCTCTTCGGCAAGCTCGGTGAACGTGAGATATTCTCCGTCGACCGAAACAAGCGCGCCGAACCGGTAATCATCGGTTGCGATACCGCCATACCAGTCGGTGACCTTCAGACCGTGTCCCGAATAGTAGAACACCATATCGTCGCCGACCTGCGCATACTTTGCCGCGCCGCGGATCGCGCTGATGATCTGGCTCTTCGTGCTGTTCGGCAGCTTGGTAACGGTATACTTGCCGCCGAGACCGCCCAGCATGCCCGCCATGGCGTTCATATCGTTGACGCAGCCCTTCAGACGGCTGTCGGAATCGTAGTACTCGTTTTCGCCGATGCAGATCGCGCGGCACTTCTTGACCGGCTTCGCCGACAGAACGTTGGACCACGATCCGTAGTATTTGACGTTGTTGAAGGTATGATGCGAACGGATGCAGAAATAATACGTCGTGCCGTTCTTGAGGGAGCCGATCGTCTTCGTGACCGTCTTCGGATCGTTGACCCACACCGTCTTGACGTTCTGCGTAAACTTGGAATCGGTTGCGTATTTGATCTGATAGCCCGTAAAGACCTTCGATCCGCTCCACGTCAGCTTGACGTTGGAATTGCCTGCGACCGCCTTCGTCAGCTTGCGCTGCGTAACGCGGACGATGGTCTTCAGCGGACCGACGAGACCGAGGTTGTAGTTGTCGTCGACGTTGCCGCCGATCCACTTCTTCGTGACCTTATCCTGTCTGCGTGCAAAGTATGCCTTTATGCCGTACTGGTAGCGCGTGCCCGCAAAGGTGTCGGTATCGGTAAAGGTGAGCTCGGTCGTATTGTTCCAGCGCTCGAACTCGGTCCAGCCGTTGGTCTTGTCGTTCCATGCACGGCGATAGATGACGTAGCCCGCCGCGCCGGAGACCGCTTTCCAATTGATCCGGACGCCCTTGATGATGTTGTTGACCGTCGTGCCCTTCGTTGCGGGCAGGTAGATCTTGAAGCCCTTGGTCAGCGTGCCGGAGTACTTGCCCTTGAAGGTCAGCTTCACATAGCCTGTCCCGGCTTTGACATTTTCCAGATAGGAATAGGTGTAGTTGGACGCGTCGACCGTCTTCCCCTTGGAATCCTTCACCGTGAACCGCGGCTTCTGTTCCTTGCCGTTTGCGACGACGTACGCCGTTTTGCCCTTGTACTTCACGTCGTCCTTGTTCCAGACGAGCGATCCGGAGAATTTCGTCGCCTTTTCGCCTTCAAGCTCGTCTTCCTCGCCGAGCTCGAACGCTTCTTCAAACAGCGCCTCTTCGTCCACTTCGGGTTCCGTCTCGTCGTTTTCCGCAAGCGCCGTGACCGGCAGCAGCATGACCAGCGCAAGCACAAGCGTCAACAGCTTTTTCCACATGGTTTTCATAATTCTCCCCTTCCTTTTCAACGCAGCGATCGATGCCTCTGCGCTGTATCATCCAATTTATGTCCGTCACGGAAGGTCGTTCCTTCCGTGTTGCGGCTTTGTTCGGTCTCACGGCGTCTCCTTCGCAGGAACCTTCCCCGCCGTGTTTTTTGACTTCGTTACGCTTCATCCCCGTTTGGGCTTTGGAACTTCCGGCGGCTGCCGATATTTTCCATATTCACAAGGACAGTTTATCAGCCGTTCGATCAGTTGTCAAGAGAATCGTTCCCTTGTCACGATTCTATCGCTTTACAAAAAATACGCTCTCTGTCTGATGATGTACGAGAAAACGCAAACCCATTACGGATATAAAAGTGTTCAGCCATTTTGACAGGAACAAGCTCTATATACGTTGCTCCCAATGATTGAAGATGCTTTTCTACCATTCGATATGCAGCAGAACCGACACCGGAGTTTCTGCACTCTGCACATACATAAAAGTTGTTGATATAGCCTTTGTTGCATTCCTCGCGGAACGAATAGGTAATCAATCCGACGCAGACTCCATTTTCCGCAATCCGCATCATAAAATACGGATTATGTTTCTGAAGCGTCTGCTCAATCATTTGTGCGTTCAGTTCATCATTGTGAAGATCGTCGATGTTCTCTTGATACTCCTCTTCGTCGCACACTTCTCTCAAATACGAACTGAACAAATCATAGAAATCATCCCATTCGTCTTTTTTCTGTAAATCAAATCGTATCAGTTCGATCATAGCCGTCCCCTTGTCACCCCTCCTGACAACGCTGAAAAAGCTGTCAAGAGAACCGTCCCCTTGACACCGCTTCAGTCTTGACACCCAGACCAAATGATACAATATCCATCCTGATCGACATCGGAGAAAGCATACCAGTGTTTCCAGTGTGGAACTACATTACTCCCTGTATTTTGAATCTCATAAAAAACAGCTTTGTTCGTGTCTTGCGGTTTTGTGTCGTCGTATCCCTGTGAAGCAACGACCACTTCCTTTGGATTTTCGCTTCCGGGCAAAGAGAAACACAATGACAAGCATGTTGTGTTCAGATGTTCGCCCTCCATGTTCAGCGGATTTCGTTCTGATACACGATCGAACACTTTTTCAACAGCCCACTGATTGTCGCTATCCCTTCTAATCTCCGCAATCATGATTCCCACAGCAGTGTCCCCAACTACACACATATGACCGTCGTATTCAAATGCATCCAATGCTGCTCCACTTTTAAAACACAAGTCGAATGCCTCTTCAGGTGATTGTCCTATCGGTGCATTTAACAGTTCCTTTGTTGTGGGGTCTTCGATCATGTGCTTCTGTTCCTCATAATCATTTCGCATAACTCGCCTTAATCTTTTAGAAGAGGTTCCAATTATAAAAGAAATGCCTATTACAACTATAACAGCTATTACTATACTAATAATAACCAAGATCCTTTTTTTCACGACACGTTCTCCTTTCTATTAGTTATAGCAATAAACACAGCGGAACCGTCCCTTAGTGTTTCCTTGCTACTCAATATTAGCGATCCTTTTTAGCAGGTATCTAAGAGCTTCTTCTTCTGTTGAAAAGCTCCTAGGTTCAAAAATAGTGCCTCTCTCACGATATCCCACTTCATACTTATAGTAGTTTTTGTTGATAAAAAACACATTGTCCGCTGTAGTATCATTGATTCGAACCAAGTCTTGACCATAACCATTTTTATAAAGAATCGCAAAAAAATCATCGATAGTCACTATGTATTCACCCCTTGTCACTTTCCTACTACACATAAACGGTTCGGTTTGCATCACACAGCGGTCTCGGACGGTTCTTCTGTGTTGTGTGTTCTTTCTCCCGGTTTTCTCTCTCCTATTGAGACACCGCAGAAAGCAAAAGTGTTACAATGATTTGAAAATATATTTTTCGCATACGGGCGGCAAGGTTCGACTTGCCCGAAACAAGCATATCACAGTC
>JAEESS010000077.1 GCA_016286445.1 Bacillota bacterium | reverse complement strand
GCCATGTTCTCTAAAGCGGAGTCTCGCTCCAAACCGTCCCTCGGCTTCGCGCCCGCGCCACTTACACTATATCACGAAGTTTTCATTCCGTATATGTGTCCGCGCCCGGAGCATGGCTGTTCTCTTGACAACCTAAAGACTTATAAATGATATATAAAGGAGGATTGTATGACTATACGAAGAATCGCTATTATGATGATCGCCGTTTTATGCGTATTGTCTGCTGCATGTACAAAACACATGGTATTATCTGGCGATAGCATTGAAATAGAACGATATGAAGCCCATATGTCGAATTATCATCAATACAGTTCTCCTGTATGGATCGGAGTTATTGACGATGAGTTATTCTTCGCTTCAGATAATACGAATACAGACGCTGATGGATGGCTCTGCAAATTGTCGAGTGGGAGCATCAGCAAAATAACACAACTGGAGCGAGCGAGCATTCTCGGAATATCCGGACATTGTGTTGTTTACCAGAGGTATAAGGAATCCGAATTTTCAAAAGAAAACCCCGGACTGTATTGCGTGGACACTCAAAACGGCAACATTGTTTTTCTCTTGGATGGAGTATACACCAATCCCGGCTTTTATAAAGAAAACGGCATGCTGCAATTCATGAGCATTGATGGCGATACGGTTATTCCACCGCGCGTAGTGTCTATAGATAATGGAGTAATACTTGACGCAAACGGAAGCGCGCCCTGCTACTGCCTGAATAATACAGAGTACTGTTTGGTAAAAACAACTACGGGCTATAATTATGCTGGAGGTCCGCACAGCATTTATTATCGGACAGAAGATACTGATGAGTGGCGGTTACTGGATTTGAGTTATGCAGACAGACTGACAATCCTGCCTGTTAATGAAGGGTTGCTTATTCATGCATATGGCGGTTCTCAAATCCTGTATTATATTCAAAGCGACGGAACGATCATTGATTTATTTGATACCGATTATTCATATACGCAAAGCGCTGTAGCGATTCATGACTCGGATGTTTATATTTCTTTTCAACACGTCGCTCGTTCCGGGAAATGGGAAATTCAAAAAACACATTATGATGATGAAGGGACTTATCGTATTCATTTAACTGACTTCAAAACGGAACAGCTAAGCCATACGTTTTATCCGGGTTTATACATTTTCAATGATCAATACTTTGTCACATGTGATGAAGCAGGCAACCTAAGAAAAATGGATTTAGAAGGGAATGATATGGGATCGTTTGTGACCGTGGAGTGAGATTGCCGATGTCGGGTGCGATGTGACAAGACTAACTATTAAAAGTCAATACCCGGTGTCAAGGGGACGGTTAACGTGAAAACGAAGAGAGCGAAAAGTACAGTAAAAAACGCTTCCGCTCTTGACCGAGAAGGAAACGAAAGATAGAATAGCGTGTCAAGGGGACTGTCCCCTTGACAAGGTGCATAAATGTGTCAGGAGGACCGTCCCCATGTCACTTTTGCTTCAGGTCTAGACTATAAGGAATCTCGTGCACTAGAACAATCAGCCATGGCATACTATCATACAATTAATACAGCGAATAAGATGAACAATCAGATAAACAGCGTTTCCCCTAAGTATTGGAAAGCATATAAAGAAATAGCCTTGGGTACATTAGATTACGGTTGGAATCAGTTAACAAACGAAATACTATATTGGACTGACAATTAATGAAGGAGTAGCTAATATGGGCGTATGGGGACACAATATTTATGATAATGACATAGCGCAAGACGTCAAAGCGACATTTGAAAAAATGCTGCATGACGGAATGACGGCGGAGGAAATTACCGATCGGCTGACAAAAGCGTACAGTGATGTGATTGATGATCCAATAGACGGACAAGCGTTTTGGTTTGCGCTTGCCGATACGCAATGGGAGTATGGCGTACTTATTCCGACGGTAAAGCTCAAAGCGCTATTTCGGATCGACAGTGATCGCGTAATGGATGAGCTCCAGCAGACTGAATCTGTGAAGGAAGGATCCCGAAGAAAGATTCTTGATGAACTAAAAGCCAAGCTGCTCTCTCCGATGCCGCAAGCAAAAAAAACGAAAACACGCAAGGGCTATGTGTGCAATTGGAAATACGGCGATGTATATGCTTTTCTTCTGGAAAGTGATTATGCAAAAGAAAAAGGGCTCCACGGACGGTATGCGTTGGTACAAAAGGTAGATGAAGAAATTTGGTATCCTGATCGGGTCGTTCCTATCGTGTATGTGAAGCTGACACCTGATGCGAATTTGCCGAAAACCGCAGAAGAATTTGATCATTTGGAATTTGTGCAAACGTCATTTACGAGATATGAGCGTCGTTTCTGGCCGATCGACATGAGACGCCCCGAGGAAGATATTGCTGAGAAAAGCAAACTTTCATATGAAGTCGATGAATATGGGTTCTTGCCGGAGTATCGTATCATACTGTTGAATACATCAGCGCGGGTGATCCCCAAAAAGCTGATATATGTTGGTAATTATGAAAAGAGCGTACGCCCTGAGAAGGAATTTATACCGCATGATAACGTAAACCTCAATGCGGTATCTTGGGGACGAAACGGAGAAGAATTTGAAGAAATCGTGATAAAGAAATATTGTGGCCATAATCTTCGTCAATTAGATATTTATGTGTCAAGGGGACGGTTAACGTGAAAACGAAGAGAGCGAAAAGTACAGTAAAAAACGCTTCCGCTCTTGACCGAGAAGGAAACGAAAGATAGAATAGCGTGTCAAGGGGACTGTCCCCTTGACAAGGTGCATGAATTGACCTTGCGGTCATGACTACCCCTCAGTCACCTGACGGTGACAACTCCCCTGACAAGGGGAGCTCAACACTGCGCAAACGGCGACCTCCCCTTGTGAGGAGAGGGGGACCATGGTACGCGCGGGGAGCGTGCGATCTACCCATGTATCGAAGTGGCTTGCGGTGGTAGGGTAGTGAATCACCGGACATTATAGCACATGGGATCACCGGTACAGCTTGACGCGGTCGCCGAAGACCTGGAGGATCGCCTCTGTGAGGCGGTTTTTTTCTTTGCCGGAAAGATCGTAGACCGTGAGCTTGCCCGGCGCCATGTTGACAAGCAGGTTCAGAATCCCGTCCGGCGTGCAGTCGACGTACTCGATGTGCACGTCGTTTTCGTCACTCAGCGTGATTGTGCCGTCCGCGTGGATACAGACGGAAAGCGCGTCGACGCGGCTCGTTCGCCCGTTTACGAAGCGCCGGAGCGTTTCGATCAGCTCGCCGTACTCCTTGTTCATCAGCACGCGAGCCGCCGCCTGTTCCACCGCAAGCTCCCACAGCATCAGAAACTCCTGCATGCGAAAGCGAAGAAAGCCCTCGAGCACCAGCGTGCGGTGCGTTTTGAGGTAGTCCGCGATCTTCTGTTTCAGGATCCGGCGCTCCTCGCGGCATTGCGCCGCCTCCAGCGCGTCGGCAAGCACGCTCTGCTTCTCGGAAAGCGACAGCGGCAGCGCGTCCGCATACTCCGCAAGCGCAAAATACCGGAGATCCCGCCCGAGCACGGTTGCGAGCGCTTCCGCCGCGGCGTCCTCCGGCTTTTCGCCCCGGATCTTCATCACAACGCCTTCGGCGATCGTCTCGAGCGCGTACGCGCAGTCCAGCTCGCTCATGCGGCGGTTCAAAAGCTTCAAAAGCGGCAAATCATATTCGTATGTCAGGATCTCGTAAACGGTCATGCCTCGCTCCTTTTCTGTATCCTATGCCCGAACGCCGTTAGTTTGTGCCGCAAAGCGCGCGGAAAATACATGAAAAAACGACCCGCAAGGGATCGTTTTCAGATTCATGTGCAAAGGACAATTCATGACCGCAAGGTCAATTCATGCATCCGCGAAAAGCATTCCGCTTTTCTGCGTGTCCTCCTCATCCACCGCAAGCGGAACTCCACTCCGCTTCGCTTCGTTACGGCGGTGCCGTTGCACGCTCTCCGCGCATCGCCATGTTCCCCTTCCCCTCGAAGGGGAAGGCTTTTGGGTGCGCACAGTCTGCGGCTTCTCCCCCTTTCGGGACGGGGAAGCTCCGCGAAGCGGTGATGAGGGGGTGCGTCGCAGTGCAATTCATACAGGAACGTTGGCATGTCGTATCGACACCTCATCCGTCAACTGCGTTGACACCTTCTCCTCAAGGAGAAGGCTTTTGGCACATGACATTTTTGCCAACGGACCGTAGGGGCGGATCGCATCCGCCCGCCGCAAGTACGGAACAGCTACCCTCCCGACGGGCTTCGTCCGCCACCCTCCCTCACAAGGGCGGGTGAATAATCAGCTGACGCATGCAAGAAAGGTCGACCGCGACCGCCCGCCGCAGCAACGGAACGGGAAGATACGATCTTCCCCTACGGGTTGTACGGAGTGCAGGGGAGACGGACGCGCCCCCTTATCCCTGCGGGGCGTTGTCGAAATAGTCCACAAGAGGGACGCCGCCGACCGTGTAGGGCGCCGTGCCGTCGAGATACACCGTGATCCGGCGGTCGTCCTCGGTCAGAAAAACGATCCGGTCCATGGATTCGTGCCATTCCTGCAGATGCATGTATACGTCCGGTTCGAGCGTCGCGGGCTTGCCGTCGATCTCGCATGGCAGCGCGCGGACAAGGTGTAAAAGCATGCCGTCCTTGATGTTGTCTTCCCGCTTGCCGAACATGACCCTTTCGATCAGCGCGCTCGCCTGCAGCCATTCGTCCGCGGGCTCGAGCGCTTCGCCTTTGACCTCGCGATAGCCGTACTTTGCGCCGAGTAGATCGGTCGGCGCGCCGAGCATCAGCTCCTGTTGTTCGCTGTCATTGAGGAAAAAGTAGCCCTCGACGGTATGTCCGCAGACGAGTTCACCGTTTTCGACGTGCAGCTCATAGGTCTTTTCCGTTCCGTCCGTGCGCGTGGTCGACAGCAGCAGGTTGCCGTGTCCGTCGTTCGGATCGAGATCAATGAGGATCAGATTGCCGGGGTCGGTCACGTCCTCGACGGTATAGACAAGCGCTTCTATCCTTGGATTCGGCAGAATGATCGCCTGCGGCAGCGTGCCGCTGTCTTTTACCGCACCGATCGCCATCTCGCGGCTCTTTTCGTCCCACTCAAGCTTGATCAGCTCTTTCTCGCCGTCGCCGTCCAGATCGAACATGCAGAACGGAATACTGTACCATTTGGAAGAAGTCCCGTCCGTCGCCGGGGTGATTTCCGCAGACACAGAAGGCGCCATATAATATGTGCTCAACGAAAAGACCGGCTCCGCATACGGCAGGTCCGCCGCTTCATAGCTCGGGACACTTTTGTATTCAAACGCCGACCGCTCGCCGTTGACATGCGGCGAGCTCTCAAACGTCAGCTTTGTGCCGTCCAGCACCGCCCGGCGCACGTCGCCGGTCTTTTCGTCGGTCAGGACGATCGCGGGCTTGTCGCCCGGTTCGACGCGATAGGTATATCCCTCGTACCGGGTGCGGTCCTCGGTAAACGAAACGTGCTCCCCGTCCGCATCGAACGAAATCAGAAGCAGCTGATCGTAGGCGGGGTCGGACAGCAGCCCTTTACTGAAACTGTACCACGCGCCGTCGAACCGCCGTTCGACCGCCTTCTTCGTGTACCTGTTCCACTGCGGATCAAGCTCGCCCCAGTATTCGACTTGATTACCGGACAAGATGTTTGTCAACACGATCACACCGTTTTCGATCGTCACGAGATACTTGACCGTCCACGGCTCATTCTTGGCAAAGACAAACTCGAGGCTCAATCCCTCATCCAAAGGGACGAAGTTCGCTGTTCCATAGTCCATATTGAACGTGTTGCGGTAAGCAAGCGTTCCGTTGCGGTATACCGTGAACACAACCGTAAAGAGCCCGGAGGTCGGACCGAGCGAAAGTCTGCACGATTCAAGCCGTCCGTCGCCGTCGACATCACAGACCTTGACGTCCGTGAGCACGTTCAGAATATGATCCGGATCGTCGACCTGATAAGCCGTTTCCCCGGATTCCGAGGACTCTGTCAGGAAAGGCGCAGGATTCGGCGTGCCGTTCAGCAGCCAGACAAGCTTTTCCGTATATGCCTCGTCGATCTCGTACCAATAACTCGAAAGCGGGTTGCGGAACGGAACGACCTCGACGTCAATGTCGTTATCCTCAATTTCGTAGGTATTCAGAATCAGCAACATCTCCTCGATCGTGACCCCGCGCATGCCGCCGATCTCGGCTTCCGTCTTATTGTCCGACCCTTTGAGCAGCGCACAGGAATAGCCGTCATTGCTCATCTGCCACACATAGACCTTCAGCCCCTTCGATATATCAAGCCCGAAGTATTCGGGGTACTGCTTTTCCAATCGCTTGTATTCCTGCTGCAGCGCATCGACGGCGCTGTCCGGCATGCGGGAGAAGACCGGCGTAGGATTGATGCCGAAATCGTACTCCATGCGCAGCGTATCCGTCGCGGCGTCATAGACGATCTTCCACGGCGGCAGCGAAGACGTCACAACTGCACCCGTGTCCTCCTCGAAGGTAAACGTGTTTTCGTCAACGTGCAGCAGTCGATATGCCGTTCGTTCCGCTGCATCATCTGTAATCTTCACCGTGATCATGCTGCCGTCGTCGAAGATCTCCAGATACATCTTCCAACCAGTTTTCTCCGCACTGAAATCAGCTGCAAGCAGGTCAATTCCGGTCATCTTCCACTTGCCTGCAATGCTTCCCGTCACCCGCGAATACAGCTTGGTATTTCCGTTCGCCGTGACCGAAAGCGTATCTTTCGATTCGTCATAACGAGCCGTAAACGTGAAATCCGTTCCCGTAAGCGAGAAATGCAGCGTCCCGTCTTCCACGGTATAGGTGAGATTGCCCGTAAGCCCGGACAACGCTTCCGATCGTGCCGTACCGTCGTCCGTAATCCAGAGCGTATCGCCCTCCCCGCTTTTCCAGATACCTGCCGCATTCCGTTTTGCCGTTGCCGCAATCTCCCCGTCCGTCGTCTGTACTTCCGGGATCACCGCCTCTCCCGTGCTCCCGTCTGTCAGCACGATCACGCCGTTTTCGATCGTGATCCGGTACGTCGCTGCGTCGAGCGGAACGTTGTCATGCCCCGGACTGACGCGCTCCAGGACGAGCCCGTCGCTTGCACGAGAGAGGTACAGCTCTCCATACGCCATATTGAACGTATTGAGATATACAAGCGTGCCGTTGCGATACACATGGAACACGACCGTAAAGAGCCCTGATGTCGGGCCGTTGGACAGCACGCAGGTTTCAAGCTGCCCGTCGCCGTCGACGTCATAGACCGCCGTGTCGATCGGCGCCGTATGGAAAAGATCGCCGCCGTCCTCGATCGGCGTGCCCAGAAGCAGCCACGTTACCTGTGCCGTGTACATCTTGTCGATCTCATAGGCATAGCTCGAAATCGGATTTTCGAACGGGACAATCTCGATATCCTTTTCTTCCAATCCGTAAGTCGAGAGGATCAGACGCATCTGCTCGATCGTCGTGCCCTTGCACTGTAAGCCGATCTCGATTTCCGAGCGCTCGTCCGTTCCCGAAAGCAGAGCGCAGGAATAGTCGCTTTCCGCCATCTGCCACACGTAAACCTTCAATCCCTTCGACGTATCGAGCCCGAAGTATTCGGGGTACTGCGATCGAAGCGCCGTGATCTCCCTGCGTTCGCCCGCCGGGATCACCGCGTCCGGCGTGCGGGAATAATAATCCCTGCGCCTGCCGACGATCTCCATACAGATCGTATCTGCCGCGGTGTCATACCACATACCGGTACAGCTTTCCCAATCGGTCTGTATGCCGTCACTGCCGATCGCAACGGAAAAATCGGCATGCAGCGCTTCGCCGCTTTCCGAATCGTATTCCGTCAGGTGCGCGTGTCCGTCCGCCGTGATCTCCAGCCAGCTTTGCCACGATTCCATATCAACATCAATCCAGGAATAATCGGTTCCCTGTGAAGCATACTTCGACCTTGTCCGCGTCCATTTGCCGACCGGGAAATCCGCACGGTATCCGTCGGGATGGGTTGCGCCGTGTGTTTTCTGTACGTTCGGCAAAATGATTCCGAACACCGCGATCACGATGCAAAGCGCGGCAAGCACCGCCGCGGCGACGCCGTTGAAGATCTTTCCGAACGGAAATCTGCGCTTCGACCGTTCCGGAAGGACCGGCGCGGTCGGCGCCTCGTCCGCACTCCTTTGGTCGGCATTGAGCGCCCCGCCGATTTTCAGCGTGCCTGTGAGTCTGTCCGCAAACGACTGCGGCATCTCCGGAAAGAGACCTTTGCGAATCCTGTTTTGAATGCTCTTTTTCATTGCTGCGTCTCCTCCTCGGAAAGCTGTTTGCGAAGCGATTCCCGCGCGCGGGACAGTCTCGACCGGATCGTCCCGTCGCTGACCTCGCAGATCCTTGCGATCTCATGCGTCGAATAGCCGTCGTAATAATACAGGGCGATCGCGATCCGCTCGTCCGGCGAAAGCCTGTCGAACGCACGGTTCAGGTCGAGGTCCGGGACCTCCATGTCATAGCCGAGGTCTGTGTGCGCGTCAAGGTCGGAAACGGGCTTTTGCGAACGCCGGAAGTTCAGGCATTCGTTTTTCAGGATCCGGACCATCCATGTCCGGAAATACCGTTTTTCCTGCAGCGTATCCAGATTGGCGTACGCCTTCAGAACCGCGTTCTGCGCGGCGTCCTCGCTGTCCGTCCGGTTCCGCAGGATCGCAAACGCGACGCGGAACAGCGTCGGCGCCATCGCTTCGATCTCCCTTGAGAACCATGCGTCCTCTGTTTTGTTTCTCACAAGCAAGCTCCCCTTTCGCTTGATGCCCTTCACTGTATTAGACACAGCAGCTTCAAAGATTGTTGCAGGGATTTGAAAAAAACTTTCACAAACAGAAACGGAGCGGAAAATGCCCTTCCGCCCCGCAGTTCCTGCTTAGCCGCGGACAAGCGTTCTGTCCGCATTCTTTTCCGTGCCGTCGACGTGCAGCCGCAGCGTGTCCGAAAGCCGGTCGTAATACAGCACAAGCCGCGCGCCGTTCCGCTCGCCCGTGAGCTTCACATAGCGCAGCGGATTATCGTTTTCGCCCTCCGTGAACGCGTCCCGCGTCCACAGGACCGTTTCCACGCCGGTCTCCGTTTCGAGCCGTCCCGAAAGCGCGTGATCGAGCAGCAGACGAACGTCCTCGTCCTCCGTCTTCCACATGCCCGCAAGCACCGTTTCCTCCGTAACGGTCACGTCGACCGCGGCGGTCAGTCCGTCGAGCGTCGCCTTGATCGTGCACGTGCCGGGCGACACTGCAATGATCATTTCATTCCGATCGTCGATCCACGCGATGACCTCGTCGGACGCGCTGACCTTGTATTTCAGGAGCTTCCGCGCCGCCGACGCAGGCTCGACCGTGTGCGAGATGCGCCGCCCCTCGTCCATCTTCAGCGTCAGCGTCGTTTCGGACAGCGTCAGCGATTCCGCGGGACGGGTGCGCACCAGAAGAAACAGCCCGACCGCCTGCGCCGCCGCGAATGCGCCAAGCGCAAGGATGATAAGAATCTTTTTCGATCGTTTCATGTGCCGCTCCTCCTTTCCCGACGGTTCTATTGTACCCGTCCTTTCGGCGGATGTCAATTCACGCAATGGCGTACACCGCACCAGTCGCGTGCCAAAGGCCTTCCCCCGAGCGGGGAGGATGGCAAGGAACGAGTTCAAATCCCATGATTCTCCGGCAGGAGAATCTTCCTGAACGTTCCCGCGGGGAACGTATCGCACGCCGAAGGCGTATATCGTGCCGCAAGGCATATCGTGAATCCCGCAGGGATTTATATCGCATACCCGTAGGGGAAGATCGCATCTTCCCGTTCCGCTGTTGCGGTGGGCGGATCATATCCGCCCCTACGGTCCGTTGGTGCAAGGCGCGCGCCCCCCTTGCCTTCTCCTCCGAGGAGAAGGTGGCGAAACGTCAGCGAGCCGGATGAGGGGTTCAGATCCGAGATTCTCCGGCAGGAGAATCCTCCTGA
>JAEESS010000016.1 GCA_016286445.1 Bacillota bacterium | reverse complement strand
GCGGGTTCGAGCTCCGTTCCGGCGCACGTCGAAATGATGGGTCTCATCGGCATGGGCAACAACCCGATGGTCGGCGCGACGGTCGCCGTTGCGGTCGCGATCGCGGAAAGCCTGAAATAAGATACATGAGGAGGGCGGAAACGCCCTCCTTATATCATTTTATCGGAAAAGGGATATCATATGGCGTCAAACAGCAAATGCCAGTACTGCGGCGGCATCGTCAGCAGCGCCGATCTCAATTGTCCGCACTGCGGCGCATCCAATGCAAACTACGTCGACAGAGCGCCTCGGCATGCACTTTTGCCGAGGACGATCGATGAAATGAAGGACTATTGCGCGCAGCGCAGAATACCGCTGATGGAGATGCGCTTTTTTGTCGGTGAGAATTACAGGCAGCCGAGAGCGTACGGTATCTACAGAGAAGGCGATCGTTTCATCGTGTATAAAAACAAATCGGACGGAACCCGCGCGATCCGGTACGACGGACCGGATGAAGCGCACGCGGTAGAGGAGCTCTATCTGAAGCTGATGTATGAATGCCGGGTCAACGGCGTTCTCAAGTAAGAGAGATCCATCCGGTTTTGGGATCAGATAATTTTTCACAGAGGGGATACTATGGCATCAACAAGCAAATGTCCGTATTGCGACGGTACCGTCAGAAGCGACGAAAAGACCTGTTCGCATTGCGGCGCAGTCAATGAAAACTACACAGAGGACACAAAACGGCAGATCTTTCATCCGAAGACGATCGAAGAATTAAAGGAATACTGCGCCGAACGCGGCATGCCGCTTCTCAGAATGCGGTTCTTCATCGGCGAGGATTTCAAAGAACCCAGAGCGTTCGGCATCTATCAGGACGGCGACCGCTATATCGTTTATAAAAATAAATACAACGGCACCCGCGCGATCCGCTATCTGGGTCCGGACGAAGCGTATGCGGTCAACGAGCTGTTCCAAAAACTGCTTTCGGAATGTCACAACCGCGGCATCTATCCGGATGGGAAGCCGGCGGAGAATACAACTCGGTCTTCGTATACCGCTCCGAAGAAGAGCAGCGCTTCGGGGATCCTGAAATATGCAGTCTTCGCGATCATCGGGATCATGGTATTCGTCATGATCTTCAAAAACTGCTCGAATCATAAAAACGACGGGTACTACCGGTTTTCGAGCGATCCTTCCGTAACCTGGTATCATTACGGGAACAGCTGGTATTACTCCGATATCGGAACATCGAACTGGTACTCGGGCAATCCGGGCTACGGCGACAGCTATACCGATTATTACGCCGGCAAAGATTTCGATTCCGATTGGGGCGTAACCGACTTCAAGGATTCCGATACATGGGAGTCGATCAGCAGCTCTTCGGATTCCTCGTCCGATTCATCCTCTTACGATTCCTGGGATTCCGGCGGTACGGACTGGAGCAGCGATTGGTAAGCAAATTCGTTTCGGAGGAAACATATGGAACAGCACAGATTCGGTCCCGGTCCGCTTCTCAATGAACGCGGCGATCTCAATGAGCCCGGCTTTGCAACGGCGCTTTTGAAAACGTACGGCAGAAGGACGATCAAAGCGCCGAAGTGGAGAATCAAGGAATGGGATTATTACCTCATCACCAACGACCGCTTCGGCGTCGCGCTGACGATCGACGACAACGGCTATATGGGACTTCTGTCCGCATCCGTGCTCGACTTTGAAGCGCGCACGGAAACGACCGTTTCGCCGATGTTCTGGCTGCCGATGGGAAAGACAGGGTTTCCGGCGTCCTCCGCGGCAGGCGACGTCCGCAAGACGCTCAAACAGGCGTCCGGCGCGTTCGAGCACACGGAAGAAGGGCGGCGGCTTCGGTTCTCGATCGATCGCTTCCGCGACGGCAAGCCGTTTTCCTGCGACATCCTGCTCTTTGACGAACCACGCGATTCCATGGTGATCGCCACTCCGTTTGAAAAACGCGGACACTTCTACTACAACCAAAAGATCGTCGGCATGCGCGCAAAGGGCTTCTTCTCGGTCGGAGACGATCGGACGGAGCTCGATCCGAAGGATACCTTCGGGCTTTTGGATTGGGGCAGAGGCGTCTGGACGTACAAAAACACCTGGTACTGGAGCGCTGCGCAGGGAGAGGTCGACGGACATGTGCTCGGATTCAATCTCGGGTACGGCTTCGGCAATACAAAAGCGGCAAGCGAGAACATGCTGTTCTTTGACGGTATCGCCCATAAGCTCGGACGCGTTGATTTCGGTATCCCGAAAAAGCAGGACGGCAGCGACGATCTGCTTGCGCCGTGGCATTTCACGGACGATGCGGGACGCGTCGATCTCGTGTTTACGCCGATCCTCGATCGCGCATCAAAGACCGACGTTCTTGTGATCTGCTCCGATCAGCATCAGGTGTTCGGGCGGTTTACCGGTACGGTACGGCTCGACGACTACACAGAGATCCGTCTTTGCGATTTCCTCGGGTTTGCCGAAAAAGTGTTCAATAAATGGTGATGCTTGCACCGCTTCGCCTCCTCTTCACATAGTATGAAGAGGAGGTTTTTTGTATGAAAGCATCGGATTTTACGGAATATCTCAAGGAGCAGGTGCGCAATCACAGCATCTATGTGTGGGGCGCGCAGGGACAGAAGAAGCCGACGATCACGGAGGCGTGGATCCGCAGAAAGGAAAAGACGAAGCGGAACGCCGACCGCGCGATCGCGCACTGGAAGAAGGAGGTCCGCGAGGGCTACGGCGACTTGCTGCGGGCGTTCGATTGCTCGGGACTCGGCGTATACTACTTTCTCAAGCATGATATGATCGATCACGACCTGAACGCCGACGGGCTCAGAAAGCTCTGCAAAACGATCCGGCGCAGCGAACTGCGCGAAGGGGATATGGTGTTTCGGATGAGCGGGGGACGCGCGGTGCACGTCGGGTATGCGATCGACGGCGATCGCGTGATCGAAGCGAAGGGACGGGACGTCGGCGTTGTGGAAAGCCGCGTTTCCGGATGGGACCGGTACGGACGACCGCCGTTTTACGCTTCGCGCGAGCTCAAGCTGGAAACGCCCTATATGCGCGGCGACGACGTCAGAGAACTGCAGACCGCTTTGAAGGAACGGGGCTTTGACCCGGGACAGATCGACGGGATCTTCGGTAAAAAAACGGAACGCGCCGTCAAGAGGTTCCAAAGGTCCTGCGGGCTCAAGCCCGACGGCATCGCAGGGAAACGGACGTTTTTTGCGCTTGGGCTGCCGTTTTACGACTAAGCGTCCGGACTGCAGCGGAACAGCCCGAACAACCGGGAGAAGAACGATTGCTTCGGCGGCTCCGGATCGATCGGGAACCATTCCGGCGTCGGTTCCGGAAGGATCTCATAGGGTTCGGACGTCGCTTCCGGCGTTTCGTCCGTGATGATATAGAGCGGTTCTTCGGTCGGTTCCGGCGTCGGGGGATAGGTGTAGTCCTCCGCGATCAGATCGCCCTTGAAGGCGGTCTTTCCGTTGAACAGAATGGATACCGTCCCTGCCTTTGTGCCGACCGGCGCAAAATAGGTATCGATCGAATAGGACAGGTATTCCTCGGGAAACGGATCGCGAGCAAACAGGTCCGCCTGCCAGCGCGGCAGCGTCAGCCGATCGGCGTCGTTCCAATCGATACGGTACAGGATCTCGGTCGCAAACGTCCTGGAAGGATCGGGCGCGACGGCATAGGTTTCCGGCAGACAGCGTCGGATCAGCCCGTTTGTGTCGAGCGTAACGGTATCGTTTTGAAACGCGTACTCGAACAGCGCGGCGGCGTCATAGAACCGCTGCGCAAGGTATGCGTCCCGCTCTCGACCCGTGGCTGCGTCCGGCGCATTTTTGCCGTGCAGCAGAACGAGCAGATACACGGTATCGCCCTTCTGCGCGGCGGCAACGAGACACTTGCCCGCAAGATGCGTGTCGCCGGTCTTCACGCCGATCGCGTATTCGTACAGGCAGGAATAGGGCGTATAGGTATTGGCGGTGATATCGCGCAGCAAACGGTTGGCGTTCCTTAGGATCAGCTTGCGTCCGTCGGTTGAGATCGCTTCATGTTCTGTCGTTGCGACGATCGTACGGAAGGTATCGTTCTCGAAGGCGTAGGCGGTCAGAATCGCAAGATCGCGCGCAGTGGTGTAGTGTTCGGAATGGTGCAGACCGTGCGGGTTCATAAAATGCGTGCCGGTCATGCCGAGCGACTTCGCCTTGGCGTTCATGAGCTTTGCAAAGCCGTCCACGCTTCCGCCGACATGCTCGGCGATCGCGATCGCGGCGTCGTTGCCGGAGGGCAGCATAAGCCCGTATAAGAGGTCGAGCATTGTGTACGTTTCGCCGGGCTTTACGCCCATTTTGGAATTGCGTTCCGAAAGATTGCATGCGCGCTTGCTGATTTTGACAGGCTCGTCAAACGCGGATTGTTCGAGCGCAATGATGCAGGTCATGATCTTTGTCGTGCTTGCGGGATAGCGCTTCTCGTCGGCGTTGCGTTCCAGCCCGAGGATCGCGTGGTGCGGATCGGAAAGATTGACCAAAAATACCGTGTCCTCTGCAAGTGCTTCAAGGTCGAATCCTGTCGATTCGGGTTCTTCGGCGGTCCCTTTGAACGGGAACAGAAGAATACAGAGAAGCAGGCAGAGGACAATGCGTTTCATGTACGGCTCCTTATCTGCGGTCGGCGTATTCGCCGGACTGTCGCGCACGCTGACGCGCTCTCTTTCGCGCGGCGGCGCGTCTGCGCTTCGCTTCGGCGCGAAGGTAGAGGAGGAAGAGGATCACGATGATCAACAGAAGGACGAACACCACGATCAGCACGATCGGCAGCCATTTCATTTCAGAGGGCAGACCGCATCCGCCGTCGGATTCGCCGATCGGACGAACGTCGTCCGGATTGAGGGTCGGAACATTCGCGTCGCCGATCAGTTCGCCGGTGATCGGCATGGAAGAATTGTCCGACGGACTGTTCTCGACCGTGGTGATATCGGTCTGCGCGGTGCCTTCCTTGACGCTGCGTTCGGCGATCAGATTGCCGCTGATAAGCGTTTTGCCATTATATACATAGGAAACGCTGCCGATGACGGAGCCTTCGCCGATCGGGGCATAGGAAACGGTGATCAGCGGATTTGCTTCGATTTTCAGATCGGTTACCTTGGATTTCGGATCCGGCTGCATGACCGAGATCACGGCGTCTTTGGAAATGTCCGCGTATGCTTTTAATACGCCGCCCTGCGAATCATCTTTGGATGCATTGGAAATGGTGACGTCAAATGTGCTCTTGAGACCGCTTTCGACAAGCTCGCCGAAGGTAACAGAGTGCACCATATCTGCAAACGCGTAATCGAACAGCGCCGCGGCGTCGTTGAACCGCTTGACGTTGTATTTATCCTTCTGCGCGTCGTTCCAGCCGTCGTTGTATTCGGGATCGCCGATCGTTCCGCCGAACAGCACCGCGATCAGCGTCACGCCGTCGCGCTCCGCCGCGGCGATCAGACATTTGCCCGCCTTTGTCGTGTCGCCGGTCTTGATGCCGATCGCATCCGCATACAGACAGGAGATCGGTTTCTGAAGCGTTTCGGTCGGCAGCATGTCGGCGATCATGCGGTTTGAGTTGGTCAGCCGGATCTCACGCGGACCGGACGTCGTCGTATAGTCGCCGGTCTTGACGATCTTGCGGAACTCCTTGCTTTTCGAGCTCGTGTTCAGCGCGTACGCGGTCAGAAGCGCCATATCGCGAACGGTTGTATAATGGTTGTCGTTCTGCTTGCCGTGGACCGTGATAAAGTGCGAATGCGTCATACCGATCTCGCTCGCCTTGGCGTTCATCATCTCGGCGTACGCCTCGGTGCTGCCGGCGATATGTTCTGCGATGGCGATCGCGGCGTCGTTGCCGGACGGAAGCATCATGCCGTAGAGAAGATCCCGGAGCGAATACTGATCGCCCTCCTGCAGTCCCATCAGGGAATTGCCGCGACCGAAATTGACCGCGTTTGCGGAGACGGTGACCATGTCGTCGAGATTGCCGTTTTCGAGCGCAACGATGCAGGTCAGAATCTTCGTCGTGCTGGCGGGGTAGACCTGCTTGTCCGCTTCCTTTTCAATACCGCGATAGGAGACCGTCGGCGTTTCGGCGTTGACCAGAATATAGTAAGGTTCATAGATCGTCGAAGTATCGAACGAATCGGCGGAAGCACCGTGCAGCACGGCAAAGGGAACTGCGGCAAAAACCAAAAGCGCAGAAAGAACGAGTGAGAAAAATCTCTTCATGTTTATAAAAACCTTTCGGATCAATTCATTGACAGTAACAGTTTAAAGGCATTGACCTTGCTTGTCAATGCATAAAACTGTTGAAAAATTGTGAATAAAACAGAACTAACGCGGATCGCAAAACAGGATTTCGGCGGAAAGCGCCTCGTCTGTCAGCGTCAGCAACGCAACGCTCGGACCCTTTGCGGTCCGGGGACGGGAGAGGGAGCCGGGGTTCAGCATCAGAACACCTTCGACAGTCTCGATCGAAGGAACGTGCGAATGTCCGAACAGCACCGCGTCGGCGCGCGCCTCCTTCGCAGCGTACAGAAGCGGCAGTCTGCCGAAGACGGTATGCCCGTGCAGAAGCAGGATGCGCTTATGATGCCATTCGACCGTGTAACTTAATGGCGCGTCGGAAAACGGGTCGCAGTTGCCGCGCACGGCAACGCAGCCGCAGTTCAGCCATGCGGACAACGGCACGGCGTCCTCGGCGTGATCGCCGAGATGCCACAGCGCGTCAACGCCCTTCAGACGGTCCGTAAAGTACGCAAGGTTTTCGATGCTGCCGTGGGAATCGGAGACGACGGCGATCTTAGACATGGAGCGCCTCGGAAAGCAGCGTCAGCGCGCGTTTTCTGTGGCTGACGGCGTTCTTTTCTTCGCTTGAAAGTTCGGCAAAGCTCTTTCCGAACGGCGCATAAAAGAAATACGGATCGTAGCCGAAGCCGTTTTCGCCGCGTGCTTCGTGCAGGATCGTGCCTTCCACTTCGCCCTGCACGACGATCGGGTCAAGCCCGCGCCGCGCAAGCGCAATGCAGCAGCAGAACCGCGCGGAGCGAAGTTCATCGGGCACGTTCTGCAAAAGCCGGATCAGCTTTGCGTTGTTGGCGGCGTCGTTGTGTCCTTCACCGGAGAACCGCGCGGAGTATACGCCCGGCGCGCCGTCGAGTGCGTCGACGCAAAGCCCGCTGTCGTCGGCAAGCACCGCATCGAAGCGATCCCCGACGTACGCAAGTGTTTCAACGGCTTTTTTCAGCGCGTTCTCACGGAAAGTCGCGCCGTCCTCTTCGACTTCAAAGTCGATCCCGGCTTCGCGCATGGTCACGATCTCCGAAAAACGGTCGGCAAGAATGGCGCGGATCTCCTGCGCCTTATGCGCGTTGTTGGTTGCAAGTAAAAGCTTCATTGGTCCTCCACGACGCGGTACGGCGCGATCTCGTCCAAGGACGGCGTGACGTACAGCGTATGCTGATGAAAATAATTGACAAACCCCGGACGAGCTCCGGAGGGCTTTCTCACATAACGAACCTGTGTATAATCGACCGGGACGTTCTCGGAAGCGGAAGCGCTGCTGTGGTACGCGGCGATCACGGCGGCAAGATGCAGCGTTTCGCGCGAAGGCTCTGCGGTGCATAGGATCACATGCGAAGCCGGCACGCCCTTTGCGTGCAGCCAGACGGCGTTCGGATCGGAGGTCCTGACCAGACGTTCGTTCTGCAGATTGTTCTTGCCGACATAAAGGTCTGTTCCGTCGGGCGAGCGATAGTGCAGCGGACGGCTCGCAGCCAAAGAAGATGATCTGCGTTTTTCGGCAGGTTCGCGAAGATATCGCTCGCGGATCAGCTCTTCTTTGATCTCGGCAAGCTCCTCGTGCGTACTGCATGCCGCGACGTTAAGAAGCTGTCCCTTGAGGTAGTCGAGCTCCTCGGTGAGCGCGCCGACCTGCGCAAGCGCATAGGCGCGGGCGGCTTTGTTCTTCCGGTAGCGTTTGAAATAACGCTGTGCGTTTTCCGCAGTCGAATACTTCGGGTCGAGTCGGATCTCGATCTGTTCCGGCGGATCGGTATAATAGTTTGCGGCGATGACCGAAGTGCGTCCCGCAGGTACGCCGCGCATGCCGAGCAGCAGCTCGCCCGAAAGCCGGTCGCGTTCGATCTGTTCCTCGTCGCCGATCGTTTTCATGCATTCGGAGAGCTTCTTCTCGGTACGCTTCTTCGCGTGCTCGAGCACGGCGCGCAGCGACGTCTTTGTTTTCGTCAGGATCGCCTGTTCGTCACGAGTGCGGTAGAAGAGGTCCTGCGCTTCGTTGACGGAGGAGCAGGGGATCGAATCGGTGTTTTTCGGACGAAACGGCAGAACGCCGACGCCCGGAATGACGGACGGCGCAAAACGATGCTCCTTCAGCGATGTAAACACTTCATAGATCTCCGAAGCGATATAATCCTCCGGCGTACCGTCTTTCACGATCTGCTCCGCGCAGAGACGAGACACGCCCGAAAACGTGTCGATGAGCCATTTGCCGGGCATTCGTCCGCAGCACGCCGCTTCGATCTTTTGCAGCGATACGGCAAAGGGATCGAGCTTTTCCGTTTCCGGCGGCTCGCAGTACGCGATGTTCGGCAGACAGATGCGCGCGGCGTTTTCCGCAATGCCGAAGTGCCGCATGCAGTCGATGATCGTTCCGTCGCCGTTCAGCAGGAACAGATTGCCGTGACGTCCCATGAGCTCGACGACGAGGCGCAGCTCGACCGCGTCGAACAATTCGTTTCTGCCGGACAGCGAGAACACCGCGATGCGGTTAAGCCCCTTTTGTTCGATCGAAACGATGCGGCATCCGACCAGGTATTTCCGGAGCAGCATGCAGAAGGCGGGCGCGGTTTCGGGATTCTCATAGTTCCGCTGGACCGTTTGGATGCGTCCGTTTTCGGCATGAATGCAGAGCATGAGTTTTACACGCCCCGTTTCCGGCGCGCGGATGTGCAGGATGATGATGTCCTTGTCGGGCTGCTGGACCTTGTCGATCTTTCCGCCGACAAGCGTCCGAAGCTCGTGTACGCAGGCGTACAGGGTAAATCCGTCCGTTGCCATAGCTGCTCCTATCAACAGTATTTTATACGCAGTTTACATAGATTGCAAGAAAAAAAGCGTCCGAGTTCGGACGCTGTGTCATGCGAATACCGGGGTTCAGTTGTTTGCGGCTGCGCGCTTCTTTGCCAACTGTGCCTTTTTGCGATCGGCTGCGTTCTGGTGGATAACGCCCTTTGCGGCGGACTGGTCAACAGTCTTGACAGCCGCGAGGTAAGCGGTTTCCATAGCTTCGCGATCACCGGACTTCAGCGCTTCATCAAAACGACGGACGGCAGTCTTCAGAGCAGACTTGTCCATGCGATTTCTGAGGTTTTCACCAACGGAAGTCTTCGCACGCTTCATAGCGGACTTGATGTTTGCCAAAGCATTTCACCCCCTGTAAGATTTGCCCGACCGGTTTCCCAATACGAACGGAGTACATTTTAACACATATAATCCCACAATGCAAGGATTATTTTTTCAAATTTTCACCTTTTTTCAAAACATATCGCAGTCTCAATGCATTGCTCACGACGGTGACCGAGGAAAAGCTCATCGCAAGCGCGCCCATCCACGGCTCGATCAGCGAGGACAGGGCAAACGGAACGCAGATCAGATTGTAGAACAGCGCCCAAAAGAGGTTCTGCCGGATCACGCGGATCGTCTCCTTTGACACGCGGAACGCGTCGATAATCTTTGAGACCTTGCCGCCGGTCAGAATGACGTCGGCGGATTCGACCGCAACGTCCGTTCCGTCGGATACCGCAAAACCGAGGTCCGCTTTTGCGAGCGCAGGCGCGTCGTTGACGCCGTCGCCGATCATCGCGACCGTTTCGCCGGATGCGCGAAGCCGGTCGATCGTATTCAGCTTATCGTCGGGCAACATCTCGGACAGGATCTCGTCCGCGCCGAGCATTGTTCCGATGCGTTCCGCCGTCGCTTTTCGGTCGCCGGACAGGAGGACCGTCTTTTTGTGCATCTGACGGAGCTTGGAAAACAGCTCGATGCTGTCGGATCTGAGCGTATCGGAAACGAGAACATACCCGAGGAGCCTGCCGTTTTCGGCAAGGTAGAGGATGGACGCGTCGGTTTCGGGCGGATCGGAAACGACGGCGCCGCAGGTTTCGACGAACGCCTGATTGCCGAAGGAAAGCGCTCTTCCGTCTACCGAAGCGCGCGCGCCGAGACCGGAGATCGCCGTATAGTCGGAAGCGGGGAGAAGCTTCAGCCCGCGTTCCTTCGCGGCGTTCTGCACCGCTTTTGCAAGGACGTGTTCGCTGAGGCTTTCCGCGGACGCAAAGAGCGTCAGGAAGGCGTCCTCGTCCAAGCCGATCGGATGGATCTCGGTTACGATCGGCTTGCCTTCGGTGACCGTACCGGTTTTGTCGAAGGCAAGCGCCGTAACGCCGTTGAGCGTTTCGAGCGCCGCGCCGCTTTTGAACAGAATCCCGTACTTTGCCGCCTGACCGGTGCCGACCATGATCGCCGTGGGCGTGGCAAGCCCCATTGCGCAGGGGCAGGCGATGACGAGCACGGAGACGGCGACGCGGATCGCCGTTTCAACGCTGTGCGAGAGGATCAGCCAAACGATTGCGCCGACAAGCGCAATGCCGATGATCACCGGCACAAACCAGCGGCTGATCTTGTCCGCAAGCCGCGCGATCGGCGCCTTTTCGTTCTGCGCTTCTTCGACCATGCGGATCATCTGCCCGAGACCGGTATCCTCGCCCGTATGCGTGACTTCAAATACGAACGCTGCGCCTTCCGCAATGCTGCCGCAGGCGACGGCGTCGCCGGTCTGCTTTTCGACCGGAAGGCTTTCGCCGGTCAGCATGGATTCGTTGACCGAAGCGTGCGCGTCGATAAGCATCCCGTCCGCAGGCAGGCGTTCGCCGGGACGGACCAGCACACGATCCTTCAAAAGAAGCTCCGCCGTCGGGATGATCTTCGTTGAACCGTCCTTCATCACGACCGTCGCCGTCTCCGGCTTCAGCGCTTCAAGCTCCTCGATCGCCCGGGTGGTGCGCGCCATGCAGAGGCTTTCAAAATACTTTCCGAGCGTGACAAGCGTCAGGATCATGCCTGCGGATTCATAATAGAGCATGCCCTCCGTGTGTACGAAGATCATGCGGATCGTCATATATAAAGAATAAAGGAACGCAGTGCCGACGCCGACGGCGATCAGCGTATCCATGCTTGCGCCGCCGGAAAACAGCGCTTTCATCCCGCGCACAAAGAATCCACGTCCGATGATGAGGATCGGTATCGTCAAGGCAAGCTGCACGAGCGCATACGCAAGCGAATGCATCGGAAGCCAGGCGGGAAGCGGCAAGTGAAACACCATCGGTCCCATCGCAAGCACGATCAGCGGGATCGCAAAAACGGCGGACAGGATCAAGCGGGTCAGCTGCTGCTTCTGCTCGTTCTTCTTCTGCACAGCGGCGGTTTTCCGCATCTCCGCTTCATACGGCGCGGCGGTAAAGCCGATGCGTTCCACGGCGGCGATCACGGCAGCGTCATCGATCTCGTCGCCGCGGACCGTCAGCTTTTCGGTGAGCAGGTTTACTTGAGCACTGTCGATACAGGACAGCTTTTTTGTGACGCGTTCCACGGAAGCGGCACAGGCGGCGCAGTGCATACCGCCGATTTTGAATGTTTTGATCATAATACGAGTATACTCATTCGGAACCCTCTGCGCAAGAGATATTTATGCAAAACAAGGTATTATCTGACGCATCGGCAAGAGTTCACAACTTCGTTGCATTTCCCCGATTGACAACCGAAGATGCGCTCACTATAATAGGGGACGATGGTTAGCACTCGGAAGGAATGAGTGCTAAATATACGCAGGAGGTAAGAATTATGTTGAAACCGTTGTTCGATCGTGTTGTGATCCGGAACATCGAAACGGAAGAGGTCACCAAGGGCGGCATTCTTCTGACGAGCGCTGCAAAGGAAAAGCCGCAGATGGCGGAAGTGCTTGCGGTCGGTCCCGGCGCAAAGGACGTGGAAATGGTTGTGAAGGTCGGCGACAAGGTCGTTTATCAGAAATATGCCGGCACGGAAGTCAAGCTTGACGGGCAGGAAGTCATCGTCATCAAGCAGAGCGATCTTCTTGCGATCGTGGAATAACAGGAGGAAAGAACCATGGCAAAGCAGTTGAAATACGGCGAGGACGCCAGAAAAGCATTGGAAAGCGGGCTCAATCAGCTTGCAAACACCGTTAAGATCACCCTCGGACCGAAGGGCAGAAACGTCGTTCTGGAAAAGAAATTCGGCGCGCCGCTCATTACGAACGACGGCGTGACGATCGCGAAGGAGATCGAGCTTGAGGACCCGTTCGAGAACATGGGCGCACAGCTTGTCAAGGAAGTCGCGACCAAGACGAACGACGTCGCGGGCGACGGTACCACGACGGCGACGCTTCTTGCACAGGCGATCGTCCGTGAAGGGCTCAGAAACGTTGCTGCGGGCGCGAATCCGATGGTCGTGCGGCGCGGCATCGAAGCGGCGGTCAACGAAGCGGTCGAAGGACTCAAGGAGCTCTCCGTTCCGGTCGGCTCGAAGCATGCGATCGAACAGGTCGCAGCGATCTCGGCAAGCGACGAAACGGTCGGCACGATGATCGCGGACGCGATGGAAAAGGTCGGCAAGGACGGCGTCATCACCATCGAAGAGAGCAAGACCATGAAGACCGAGCTGAACATCGTCGAAGGCATGCAGTTCGATCGCGGCTACTGCTCCGCATACATGGCGACCGATACCGACAAAATGGAAGCGGTGCTCGACAATCCGTATATCCTCATCACCGAAAAGAAGATCAGCAACATCCAGGAGATCCTGCCGGTGCTCGAGCAGATCGCGCAGGCAGGCAGAAAGCTCCTCATCATCGCGGAGGACGTCGAGGGCGAAGCGCTTGCAACGCTCGTCATCAACAAGCTCCGCGGCACGTTCACCTGCGTTGCGGTCAAGGCGCCGGGCTTCGGCGACAGACGCAAGGCGATGCTGCAGGATATCGCGATCCTGACCGGCGGTCAGGTCGTTTCCGACGAGCTCGGCATGGATCTTAAGGAGACCACGCTGGATATGCTCGGCAGCGCAAAGCAGGTCAAGGTCGACAAGGAAAAGACCGTCATCGTCGAAGGCGCAGGCGATCCGAACGAGATCGCGGCGCGCGTCAAGTCGATCCGTGCGCAGATCGAGGAGACGACCTCCGATTACGATAAGGAAAAGCTGCAGGAGCGTCTTGCGAAGCTCGCGGGCGGCGTAGCCGTCATTGCGGTCGGCGCGGCGACCGAGGTCGAGATGAAGGACTCGAAGCTCCGTATGGAGGACGCTTTGAACGCGACCCGCGCAGCGGTCGAGGAAGGCATCGTTCCGGGCGGCGGCGTGGCGCTGCTGTCCGTTGCAAAGCGCGTCAAGGCGCTTGCCGAGAAGGAAACCGGCGACAAGAAGACCGGCGCAGAGATCGTGCTTCGCGCGCTTGAAGAGCCGATCCGTCAGATCGCGGCAAACGCGGGCGTCGAGGGCTCCGTCATCATCGAGAATATCCGCCGCAACGGTACGGAAGGCTACGGCTACGACGCGGCGACCGATACCTACGGGCTGATGACCGAAAAGGGCATTGTGGACCCGACGAAGGTCACGCGCAGCGCGCTGCAGAACGCGGCGTCCGTCGCGGCAATGGTGCTGACCACCGAAAGCATCGTTGCCGATATCCCGAAGCCCGAACCCGCAGCGCCGGATATGGGCGGCGCAGGCATGGGCGGCATGTATTGATCCGACGATCCGGTCCGTCGAACAGGATTCGACGAACCCGCAGTGAAACAAAGGGCGTTTTCCGACGCCCTTTTTGATTTGCTTGCATTTTGAAGTCGCTTGGGATATACTGTATTTTGTAAATTTATAGGCATGGAGCCGGACGCATGAAACATACGGTCCGCAACGGAATACTGCTTTTGCTCGCGGTTCTGCTGATGCTGTCAGCAGGCGTCGGCTCGTATGCGGAGGAAGCGGTTTTCGGCGATGCGGACGGGGACGGAGCGGTCACGGCGCAGGACGCCAGCTGCATTTCCCGGCACCTGCACCGGTTCCGCATGCTCGATGCGGCAGCGCAGACGCGTGCGGACTTCGACGGGGACGGCACGATAACCGAACGCGACGCATCGTTGATCCTGAGTTCGCTGATGTCTGCGGAGTTCTCCGTTCCGGTTACGCAATCGTTCTCCATGCTCGTTACATCCGATCTTCAAGGATATGCGTGGGACCCGACCGCTTCGGACGAAAACGCATCCTGTACGGCGATCCGCACAGCGTCGTGCATCCAGGCGCTGCGGGAAGCAGATCCGGACCTGCTCCTGTTCGACGCGGGCGGCTCGATCTTCGGAAGCTCGATCGCGGACGACTATCCGGAGAACACGGACCGCGCCTACGGACCGATCACGTCGCTTTTCCTGCGTCTTCGGTATGATGCCGTTCTTTTGGGCGAGGAGGCGCTGTCCTATCCGTCCGGAACGGTCCGCAGAGAGGTCAACGCGATGCACGAACGTCGGATGAAGGTGCTCGGCGCGAACCTTTTGAAAAGCGAACCGACGATATTCGATCCTTCCGGCGCGCTTTGGGACGATCTCGATCCGTATGTGATACTGAACGTGCCGCAGGGGGAGGAGAAGGACCCGCTGCGGGTTGCGGTGATCGGCATCACCGATCCCGATCTTTGCGCATCGGAGGATGAGATCGCACCGGCGGATCCCATCGCCACCTATGCGAAGCTGCGCAAGGAGCTCAAGAATCGCTCAGATTATACGGTGCTGCTGTACTGCGGAAGCGCGGATGTGGATGCGCAGGGCGCGAACACCTATTCCCTGCGCGATCTCATCAAAAAAACGGACAGCATCGATCTTGTGATCGTTTCGCACGTCGGCTTCGGCAGCGTGCGATCCGAATGCAACGCTAACGGGACCGAGATCCCGATCGTGACGCTTTCGGGCGGAACGCAGACCGTAACGCAGATCTCCGTCTCCATGCGCAGCGAGGGACGTCCTGCCGTTGCCGTGAACGAGATCGACGCTTCGCATACGGAACCGGATCCGGCGATCCAGCGCAGCATGAAACCTTATGTCAGCAAGATCTCCGCAATGATGGACGCCGCGGTCTGCACGGTTGCAGAACGGTTTGAAGCGTTCGACGCGCAGGCGCTCGTTTCCTCGGACGCGATGGAGCTGACCCACGAAATGCAGCTGTTTGCGCTCAGAGACTGGATCGACTATCACGACGTCGATCTGCCGAACGAGCTGATTTCGATCGCTTACCCGTATATTCCGATCGGCGGCATCAAAGAAGGCACGCTGACCTACCGGGATCTGTATACGCTCAAACCGGAACTGCCGCAGTATTCGGTGCTTCTGATCCGCGGCGCGGAGCTTCGCGCCTGGCTCAGAGCCTATGCCGGAAAGCTCATGGAACAGAAAACGGTCTATTCCCTGTACGGACTGTCCTATCTTCTCAATTCCATGAATCCGGATATGCCGCTCGGCTTTTTGGAGCACAGCTCGGGACGGTCGGTTGAAGACGACGAAATCTTCACGCTGATCCTTGCGGAGCGTCAAGGCGATGAGCTGAACATCCGGCAGTACCTCGACGAGGAATGGATGCCGTACGCGGACCGCCTGATCGAAGGCTTCGAGCTTCCGAAACCGTATCTGACCGAAACGACCGAGGAGGATCCGATCGTCGACGCGCTCGTTGCCTATCTCGAAGACGTCAAGGAATACCGTCTTGAGCACCTGTTCATCTGGATCCTGATCTGATCCCGCTTCACATACGCTGTGCCGTTCTGCGTTCATTCCGTAACGAATCTGCATAAGCCGCCGAAACAGGGCGGCTTTTGGCATGCAAAGAACAAAGAATTCATATGCTTTCATATGAAAAGAAAGCGACAGGTTTTACGGCATATCCTGAAAGCCGCGGAGCTTCCGCAGGAGCTCGACGCGCACCGCTTCTTTGTGCGATGGTACGGAAGCGACGAATGCCTTGTGGAGCAGCATCTGGGGATCCTTTGCTTTGAAAGTACAAGGATCCGCATCGACACGGAGCAGGGCGTGCTGTGCATTCTCGGCGATTCGATGGAGCTTGAAGCGCTGACGGGTTCGTGCGTGAAGATCAACGGACAGATCCGTACGCTGTCGATCGAGGCGAAAAGTTGATGTGGCAATTTTGGAACGGGTATGTTATAATTCAAATTGAAGGATTATGCATCGCGCGATTTTTGAAACGTCTTTCGGACGCGGGCATCCGCATTTCGGACGTCAGGCAGACGGGGGACGCGGCGATCCGGTGCACGATCCCCGCAAAACGGTTCCGTTCGCTCAGAAAGCTGAGACACGGACTGCCGCTGAAGATCAGGATCGTCGATCGCGGCGGTCTGCCGTTCGGGCTCAGAAAGCTTTGGCGGCGTCCGTTCCTGTGGGGCGGGACGGCGCTGCTGTTTGCGGCAATCACGGTTCTGTCGTCTCGCATATGGATCATCCGGATCGAGAAAACAAAGCAGGCGGATCCGGAGGAGATCCTGTCTCTTCTGCAGGAACGCGGCATCTATCCGGGCGCTTACCCGGAGGGACCGATCCTCATCACCGCCGCAAACGATCTTTCCGCGCAGGTACACGGAGCATCCTGGATCGGACTCGACCGCGAAGGGATCCTGCTGACCGTCCGCGTCAAAGAATCCGCTCCGGAATCGCCGAAGAAAACGGACCGCGTGCCTTCGGACATCGTTGCGAACCGCGACGGTATCGTTACGTCGATCCGGGTGATGCGCGGACAAGCGCGTGTGAAGGTCGGCGATCGCGTCAAGGCGGGGGATGTGCTGATCTCAGGTACGGTCCTCTACCACGAGCAAAGCACCGAAACGGCTGCGGACGGAACGGTGTACGCCGCCGTCGATTACCGCACGGAAGCCGAGCTTGTCGACCGCGTTCGGGAAAGCTATGAAACGGGATCGACCGAGCAGCTGCGCTACCTTCGATTCTGGAACTCGGAACTGTTTTGCACGGACTGCGCGTTCGACCATTACCGCATCGAGAGCTTTGACGCTGCTGCCGAAAACGGACTTCTGCCGTTTTCGATCGGGATCCGGACCGCGCGGGAGATCGGCTTTCGGGAACGGATCCTGACCGACGAGGAAGCGGAACAATATGCGCTCATCGAAGCGCGGGAACAGGCATACGCGATGATCCCGAAGGACGCGGCGATCATCAACACTTACGGAACCATACAGAACCGGAACGGAAAACGCATCGCCGTTGTGATTGTAACGGCGGAAGAATTGATCGGACAAACGGAGGAAAGACCGCATGACGGATGAACACGGAAAATCGATTGCACGGATCGAGCTGGAATCCATGGATGATTCCATCGGTCTGTTCGGCGTATTTGACGAGAACCTGAACATATTTGAAGAGGAGATCGGCGTGAAGATCCGCATTCACTCCGACGGGATCGCCATCGAAGGAGACGAGGAACAGGTGCAGCTGTGCAAAACGATCCTCGATAAGCTTCTGGACATGCAGCGGAAGGGCGAACCGATCAACCGCGGACGCATCCGTTACGCGATCGATATTGCGAAGGACGGCAACGCCGAAATGATCAAGGAGATCATGGGCGACGTTGTTGCGCTGACCAACCGCGGCAAGCAGATCAAGTGCAAAACGCTCGGTCAAAAGCGGTATATTCAGGCGCTGAAATCACACGAGCTTGTGTTCGGCGTCGGTCCCGCCGGCACGGGCAAAACGTACCTCGCGGTCGCTATGGCGGTCGTTGCGTTCAAAAACAAAGAGGTCGAGCGCATCATTCTGACGCGTCCGGCGGTCGAAGCAGGCGAAAAGCTCGGCTTTTTGCCCGGCGATCTGCAAAATAAGGTCGACCCGTACCTGCGTCCGCTCTACGATGCGCTGCAGGAGTTTTTCGGACTGGAGACCTATAAGCAGCTGATGGAGCGCGGCGCGATCGAAGTAGCCCCGCTCGCGTACATGCGCGGCCGTACGTTGAACAACGCGTTCATCATTCTCGACGAGGCGCAGAACTGCTCGATCGAACAGATGAAAATGTTCCTGACGCGTTTCGGTGAGGGCAGCCGGATCGTTGTGACCGGCGACGTGACGCAGATCGACCTGCCGAAGGAGAAGATGAGCGGTCTCGTACACGCGATCCGCGTGCTCGACGGCGTGGAAGGGATCTCCGTTGTGAAACTGACGCATAAGGACGTTGTTCGGCACGAGCTTGTACAGCGCATCATTCAGGCGTATGAGCGGCATGAGAACGCAAGAAACAGGGAGCGGAACAATGATTGACGTGTTTTCGGAAACGGTCGAGCTTTCCGACGAAGAGCGGACAAGCATCGAACGCGCAGCCGGCGCCGCGCTGGAAAGCGAAGGGCGCAGCGGTGATCTGACGATCCTGATCGACACGCCGGAACGCATCCAAACGCTGAATCGCGAGTTCCGGCACGTCGACGCCGTGACCGACGTGCTGACCTTTCCCGCGTGGGAGGGGGAGATCTCTCTTTCCGCGGACGGATACCTCGGCGACATCATGATCTGCTATGAACGCGCACGGGAGCAGGCGATCACATACGGTCATTCGCTGACGCGCGAGCTGTCGTTTCTGGCGGTGCACGGCGTACTGCACCTTTTGGGCTACGATCACATGACCGAGGCGGACGAACGCGTCATGCGTGAAAAACAAACGGCAATTCTGGACAGAATAGGAGTGACAAGATGACGGAACAGATTTCAAACGAAACGCTGCTGAAGCTTGCGGCGGAAGCGCGCGATCATTCATATTCGCCGTATTCGCACTACAGCGTCGGCGCGGCGCTTCTCACGAAGGACGGTAAAGTTTATCAGGGCTGCAACATCGAAAACGCGTCGTTTACGCCGACGATCTGCGCCGAACGTACCGCGTTTTTCAAAGCGATCTACGACGGCGTGCGGGCGTTTTCCGCGATCGCGATCATCGGCTCCGGCGAGCTGCCCGCTTATCCCTGCGGCGTGTGCCGGCAGGTCATGTCCGAGTTCTGCGACGGCGATTTTGTCATCGTCGTATCGAATCGCGACGGAAGCGAAGTCGTGACCGAAACACTCGATCAGATGATGCCGCACCGCTTCGGACCGAAGGATCTGTTATGAACGGCGCCGGATATAAAAGCGGCTTTTTCAGCATCGTCGGTTGTCCGAACGTCGGAAAATCCACGCTCATAAACAAACTGGTGGGGCAGAAGATCGCGATCGTAACCGACCGCGCGCAGACGACGCGCAACCGCATCACGGGAATATTGACGCGCAAGGATTATCAGATGATCTTCCTGGACACGCCCGGCATGACCAAGCCGCGCAACAAGCTCGGCACGTTTATGCAGAAAACGGCGGAGGAGGCGTCCAAGGATACCGAAGCGATCCTGTTCGTCGTCGACGCGCTGCAGGGCGTGCGCGAGCGCGACGCAGACGTCATGCGGATCGTCAAAGCGCAGCGTTCGCCGATTATCGTGCTGATCAACAAATGCGACGCCGCAAGCGCGATCCAGATGCAGGAAGCAAGGGACGCGATCAAAGAAGCCGGATTCGATACCGTGCTTGCGATCTCGGCGCAGACCGGCGAAAACCTTGACAAACTCGAAACGCTTCTCAAGGAGTATCTGACGGAAGGACCGCAGTATTATCCGGAGGATGTGGTCACCGATCAGCCGGAACGCGTGATCTGCGCCGAAATGATCCGTGAAAAGACGCTGGAGCTTTTGCGCGAGGAGATCCCGCACGGCATCGGCGTCGGCATCGATAAAATGCAGATGCGTCCGGACGGCAGGCTGATGGACGTGTGGGCGACCATCTACTGCGAACGCGAAAGTCACAAGGGGATCATCATCGGCAGAGGCGGCAAGATGCTGAAGCGCATCGGCTCGGAAGCGCGGAAGGACATCGAATGGCTTCTGGACGTGCAGGTCAATCTGCAGCTGTGGATCAAGGTCAAGGAGGACTGGCGCAACCGCCAGCAGATGCTCAACGAGCTCGGATACCGGGACGACTGACGCATCGTATCCCCCGGCAGCGGGCATACTGCCTGTATGAAGAACAAACAGAAAGAGGACTGGGAGCGCTTTATGCGCACCGGCAAGGTCAGCGATTACCTTGCATACAAACAGGCGGAGCGGAAGGAATGCCGACAGAACTCACAAAAGCCATCGTAACCGGATATACGGATTATCGCGACGACGACCGCATGCTGACGCTGTTTTCGGCGGAGCACGGTCGGATCGACTGCAAGGCGCGCAGCTGTCGGAAGTCGACGTCGAAGCTTCTGTCCTGCGCGCAGCCGTTCGTGTTCGGCGAGTTTGAGCTGTTCCGCAGCGGCGACCGCGTCACGGTAAACGGCTGCGACGTCAGAGAAACGTTCTATCCCCTGCGGGAGGACGTCGATCGCTTTATGGCGGCGTCGCTTTGCACGCAGCTTGTGAACGGCGTGATACAAAAAGACTCTTCCGACGAGCCGCTGTTTTCCCTGCTGTATCATACGCTGTCGTTTTTGGCGTATACGGATTCGGATCCGAAGGATCTTCTGATCGCGTTTCTGCTGCATTATCTCGACCACGCGGGTTATCGCCCTTCTCTGACGCGATGCGCGGTCTGCAGAAGGGACATCCGCGCCGATGCGATCCTGTTTTATTCGGCGGAAGCGGGCGGCGCGGTCTGCGCGGGCTGTCCCCACGGCGGCAAGCCGGTTTCCAAGCTTGCGCTGGAAGCGATGAGAAGGATCCTTCTTCTGCCGGACGAAGCGCTGAACCGCGTTGTTCTGAAGGACGGACTCAGATCGGAACTTTTGCCGCTCCTCAGAGCCTCCTGCATGAATATGCTCGGCGAAAATGACAAAAACGCCGCGCTGTTCGGTCAGTTTGCGTAAATCATACAAAATATATCGAAAGATGCAAGATTTTTCTTGCATCCTTTTTAATTTATTGCTATAATAAATTGTTCAACAAAACTTAGGAGGAATCACATGACCAAAAAGTATGTTTATCTGTTCAGTGAAGGCAATGCGGATATGCGCAACCTGTTGGGCGGTAAAGGCGCGAACCTTGCCGAGATGACCAACCTCGGGCTTCCTGTTCCGCAGGGCTTTACGATCACGACCGAAGCGTGCACGCAGTATTATGAGGACGGCCGTACGATCAACGCCGAGATCCAGGCACAGATCATGGAATACATCGAGAAGATGGAAAAGATCACCGGCAAGAAGTTCGGCGATCACGAGAATCCGCTTCTCGTTTCCGTCCGTTCCGGCGCGCGCGCGTCGATGCCCGGCATGATGGACACGATCCTGAACCTCGGTCTCAACGAGGACGTCGTCGAAGTCATCGCGCAGAAGTCCAACAACCCCCGCTGGGCATGGGACTGCTACAGAAGATTCATCCAGATGTTCTCCGACGTCGTCATGGAAGTCGGCAAGAAGTATTTCGAGATCCTGATCGACCGCATGAAGGAAAAGAAGGGCGTCAAGCAGGACGTCGAGCTGACGGCGGAAGACCTTAAGGAGCTTGCGAATCAGTTCAAAGCCGAATACAAAGAAAAGATCGGCGAAGACTTCCCGTCCGATCCGAAGGTGCAGCTCTTTGAAGCGATCAAGGCCGTTTTCCGTTCCTGGGACAATCCGCGCGCAAACGTCTATCGCCGCGACAACGACATCCCGTATTCCTGGGGCACCGCGGTCAACGTGCAGTCCATGGCGTTCGGCAACATGGGCGACGACTGCGGCACCGGCGTTGCGTTCACCCGTGACCCGGCGACCGGCGAAAAGGGTCTGTTCGGCGAGTTCCTGACCAATGCGCAGGGCGAAGACGTCGTTGCGGGCGTCCGCACGCCGATGCACATCGCTGAGATGGAGCAGAAGTTCCCCAAGGCGTTCAAGCAGTTCACCGAGGTCTGCAAGATCCTCGAAGGTCATTATCGCGACATGCAGGACATGGAGTTCACCGTCGAGCACGGCAAGCTGTATATGCTGCAGACCCGTAACGGCAAGCGTACCGCAAAGGCGGCTCTGAAGATCGCGTGCGATCTCGTTGACGAAGGCATGCGCACCGAGCAGGAAGCGGTCGCAATGATCGATCCGAGAAACCTCGACACGCTGCTGCATCCGCAGTTCGACGCCAAGGCGATCAAGGCGGCGACGCCGATCGCAAAAGCGCTTGCGGCGTCCCCCGGCGCAGCCTGCGGCAAGATCGTCTTCTCCGCAGAGGATGCCAAGGCGTGGAAAGCACGCGGCGAAAAGGTCCTTCTCGTCCGTCTTGAGACCTCTCCCGAGGACATCGAAGGCATGAAGGCGTCTCAGGGCATTCTGACCGTTCGCGGCGGCATGACGTCACACGCGGCGGTCGTTGCGCGCGGCATGGGCACCTGCTGCGTCTCCGGCTGCTCCGAGATCGCCATGGATGAAGAGAACAAGCGCTTCACGCTGAAGGGCAAGGAATACCATGAGGGCGATTGGCTGTCGATCGACGGTTCCACCGGCTGCATCTATGACGGCATCATTCCGACCGTCGACGCGGAGATCGCGGGCGAGTTCGGCCGCATCATGGGTTGGGCAGACAAGTACAGAAGGCTTTCCGTCCGCACGAACGCAGACACCCCGCGCGACGCAAAGAAGGCGCGCGAGCTCGGCGCAGAGGGCATCGGTCTCTGCCGCACGGAGCATATGTTCTTTGACGGCGACCGCATTGCGGCGATCCGTGAAATGATCTGCTCCGACACCGTCGAAGAACGTGAAGCCGCGCTCAACAAACTTCTCCCGATGCAGCAGGGCGACTTTGAAGCGATCTACGAGGCGATGGACGGCTATCCGGTCGTTATCCGCTTCCTCGATCCGCCGCTTCACGAGTTCGTTCCGACCGAAGAAGCGGACATCAAGCTGCTTGCGGAAACGCAGGGCAAGACCGTTGAGCAGATCAAGACGATCATCGCAGGTCTGCACGAGTTCAACCCGATGATGGGCCATCGCGGCTGCCGTCTGGCGGTCACCTTCCCGGAGATTGCGAAGATGCAGACCAAGGCCGTCATCCGCGCTGCGATCAACGTGCAGAAGAAGCATCCGGAATGGAAGATGGAGCCCGAGATCATGATCCCGCTCGTCGGCGATCCGAAGGAATTCCGTTTTGTGCGCGACATCGTCGTCGCCGTTGCAGACGAGGAGATCAAGGCGTCCGGCATCGCGCTCAAGTATGAGGTCGGTACGATGATCGAGATCCCGCGTGCTTGCCTCACCGCTGATGAGATCGCGAAGGACGCAGAGTTCTTCTGCTTCGGCACAAACGACCTGACCCAGATGACGTTCGGCTTCAGCCGTGACGACGCAGGCAAGTTCCTGAAGGCGTACTACGACACCAAGATCTATGAGTCCGATCCATTCGCGCGTCTCGACCAGAACGGCGTCGGCAAGCTCATGAAGATGGCTGTCAAGCTCGGCAAGGAAGCAAGACCGGACCTCGAGCTCGGCATCTGCGGCGAACACGGCGGCGATCCGATGTCCGTTGAGTTCTGCCACGAGATCGGTCTCGACTACGTCTCCTGCTCGCCGTTCCGCGTGCCGATCGCGCGTCTTGCCGCTGCGCAGGCTGCGATCAAGGAAGCCAAATAATCCGACTGTAATCCGATCCCCCGACAATATGCCGGGGGATCGTTTTTCGTTGCTTTTCGGTTTGTTCTGTGTTATAATTATTTTATATAATACATCAAAGGAAAGGATCATACCATGAAAAAGCTCTTATCCTTTACGCTCGCCCTTTTGATGTGCCTTGCGCTGCTGCCGATCTTCGGGCTCAATACGTCTGCAGCGGACGAGCATTATCTTGAAATCAACGAAACGATGTTCCCGGACGACAACTTCCGACGGTGGGTCATTGAAAACCTGCCCGTCAGCGGCGACGGGGAAGGCGGATATTATATGACGCAGGCACAGGCAGAGAGCGTGACTGTTATCAACTGTTCTCAGAACAATATCCAATCTCTATCGGGCATTGAGTACTTTACCGCGCTTGAGTATCTGTATTGTGATGCCAACCACCTTACGTCGCTCGATCTTGCAGGGAATACATCGCTCATCCAGTTGGATTGTGCAAGAAACAATCTGAACGCATTGAATATCAGAAACAATACTGCATTGAAGGATCTTTGGTGTGAAAACAACAGTTTTGCTGAGATTGATGTGAGCAGGAATACTGCGCTTACAACCCTTTGGTGTGCGAGTAATCAATTGACGTCGCTGAATGTGCGGAGTCTTCCTTTGCTGAAAGAATTGGAATGCGGCACCAATCAGCTTGAGGAACTGGACGTCAGCAGTTGTCCCAATCTTGAAAGCGTAAGCTGCGAGAATAACCGGATTGAAACGCTGGACGTCATCAAGAATACCGCGCTGAAGCATCTTGTATGCTTCAACAATCAACTGACGGCATTGGACCTAAGCATGAATACGGCGTTACAGGGACTGAATTGCGGCAACAACCACCTGTCCACGCTGAATGTCAGTAAACTGATCAAGCTTGAGGGCTTCTCCGCTGACGGGCAGACGATCGAGGACCAGACGGGCTTGAATAAGAATGGCGTTTATACATTCGATATGACAAAGATCATGCCGACAGAGTGCCTCAAAAACGTGACGATCCCGGATGCTTCGATCACGCTGGACGAGTATACCGGCATAGTGACGCTGCCCTCCGCGCTGCCGTCCTTTACCTATCGCTATGACGCCGGAACCGACCCGAGCGGCGACGACACGGAGCTGCCGGATCTGCCTGTGGGCTGCATGAAAACTGCGGAATCTTCATCCTATGAGATGGAAGTGCAGGTCTTTCTCACCTACGAAGAAGTGATTCTGCCCGCGTTTGACGGTACGATCGAATGGGATCCGAACTTCGTAATGTTCAAGGGAAAAACCCCGTATGTCATCTATGACGGCACGCCCTTTACGCCGCGGTTCACGGTCAAGGACAAAAACGGAAAAATCGTCGATCCGAGCAACTACACCTACAAATACAGGGAAAACACAAACGCCGGAACAGGGTATGTGATCGTAACGTTCAAGGACCAATACAAAGGCACTGCACAGCAGTTCTTCAAGATCTATCTGCCTGCGACGACAGCTACTTCGGTCGCAAACACAAAGGAAGGCATCAAGATCACTTGGGCGGCGGTGGAAAGCGCAGCGGGCTATGTGATCTATCGCCGCGCATGGAATCTTATCGACGCGGGCTGGACAGACTTCGTCCGCTGGAACAATACGACTGCGCTGAACTGGACGGATACAAAGATCTACGCCGGTACACGGTATCAGTACGGCATCAAGGCATACTTCGCAAAGCGCGTCGATCCGGTCTCCGGCGCAACGATCGGCGGCAACGTCGGTGACAACTTCAATCTCGGCATCGTCGGTCCTTTGAAGACCACCGTACGCATAACGACGCGGAAGCTTTCGAGCGTAACGCCGGGATCCAAGAAGCTGACGGCGAAGTGGACAGGAAGCTCGGTGTTCACCGGATATCAGGTACAGGTTGCATCGGACTCGAAGTTTACCAAGGATCTGCAGACCTTTAAGATCACCGATCCGAAGATCGTACAGAAGGTTGTGACCGGACTGACCACGAACAAAACGTACTATGTGCGCGTACGTTCGTATCACCTCTTTGAAGGCATGACGTATTACGGCGGCTGGTCCAACGTGATAAACTGCAAAGTCAAATAAGGCTTGTGATAAAAAGCGAGGGCGGGATGCTCTCGCTTTTTGACTGCTGAGAATCCTTGCAAAAAGGAAAGAAGTGTGATAAGGTATACTTATGGAAATATGCGCGAAAGGACAACCGATCACGTTTGTGGAGCACGGGACGCCTGCCGAAAGAGCAGGTGTACGGTGCGGCGACGTTCTTTTTCGCATCAACGACACGCCCGTCATCGATCTCATCGATTATGAAGCGCTGACGGCACATCGCGCTCTCAAGCTCGATCTGGAACGGGAAGGACAGCCGCTTTCCGTTCTGCTGAGAAAGGACGAATACGAACCGCTCGGGCTGTGCTTTGAAACGACGCTGATGAGCCGCATGATGACCTGCAGAAATCACTGCGTATTCTGCTTCATCGACCAGATGCCGAAGGGTGTCAGAAGCAGTCTGAACGTCAAGGACGACGACTGGCGCATGTCGTTCATCATGGGTAACTATGTGACGCTGACGAACGTTTCCGACGCGGAATTTCAGCGCATCATCGATCGCCGCGTGAGTCCGCTGTATGTGTCCGTCCATGCGACCGATCCTGAGGTGCGGACAAGGATCATGCGGAACCCGTCCGCCGGACGCATCATGGAACGGCTGACCGCGCTGCAGAAGGCGGGACTGCGGTTTCATGCGCAGATCGTGCTTTGCCGCGGATTGAACGACGGAGAGATTCTGCTGAGGACGCTGCGGGATCTTTCGTCGCTTGCGCCTGGCTGCGCGTCCGTTGCGATCGTGCCGGTCGGCGTTACAAAATACCGGGAGGGGCTGACGCAGCTCGGCACCTTCGACGCGGCGCAGAGCGCAGAGATCATCGAAACCGTCGAACCGCTGCAGCGGGAATATCTGGATCGGTTCGGCACACGGCTCGTGTTCCTTTCGGATGAATGGTACCTGAACGCCGGACGCACGCTTCCGGCGCCGGAAGCCTACGAGGACTATGAGCAGATCGAAAACGGCGTCGGGCTTCTGCGTATGTTCGAGGAGGACTTCCGCTATGCGCTTTCCGAGCGAACAAAGCGCTCGAAGCCGAGGCGGTTCTCCGTCGCGGGCGGTACGGCGGCATATCCGTTCTTCCGCGAACTGTACAAGGCGCTTGCACCGTTCGGCGTCGAAACGGATCTGCATCCGATTCCGAACCGCTGGTTCGGCGGCAATGTGCATGTTGCGGGACTGGTGACCGGCAGCGATCTTCTGACGGAGCTTACGGGCAAAACCCTTTCCGATCCGCTGCTGATTCCGAAGAATATGCTGCGGGAAACGGAGGACGTCTTTCTGGACGGCATGACGAAGGACGACGTCGAACGAGCGCTCGGCGTGCATATCCGCACTTTTTCGGACGGTACGGAACTCATTTCGTGTGTATTTGAGGAGTAAACTATGGCAAAACCTTTGGTAGCGATCGTCGGCAGACCGAATGTCGGCAAATCAACTTTATTCAATCGCCTGACCGGCAAGCGCATCTCGATCGTTGAGGATACGCCCGGCGTCACGCGCGACCGCATTTACAGCGACGCGGAGTGGCTGGATCGGAAATTTACGCTGATCGACACCGGCGGCATCGAACCGGCAAGCGAGGATAAGATCGCGGTGCAGATGCGGCGGCAGGCGGAGCTTGCGATCGAAACGGCGGACGTCATCATCTTTCTGACCGACGGACGCGACGGTATGACATCGGCGGACCGCGAAGTCGCTTCGATGCTGCGCCGCAGCAAGAAGCCGGTCGTGCTCGGCGTCAACAAGCTGGACGCGCCGAAGTATCATGAGGCGATCTATGAGTTTTATGAGCTCGGGCTCGGCGAACCGTTCATCCTGTCCGGCGGGCAGGGGATCGGACTCGGCGATCTTCTGGACGCGGTCTGCTCGCACTTCCCGGACGCGGAAGAGGCAGAGGACGACAAGCGGATCCACATCGCGATCGTCGGCAAGCCGAACGTCGGCAAATCGAGCCTGACCAACGCGCTTTTGGGCGAGGAACGCGTCATCGTTTCGGATGTGCCCGGCACCACGCGCGACGCGATCAATACGCCGTTTGAACAGAACGGCAGGCAATATGTGCTGATCGACACAGCGGGCATTCGCAGAAAGCGCGCGATCGAGGACGAGAGCATTGAGCGCTACAGCGTGATCCGTTCGCTTGCGGCGATCCGGCGCGCCGATGCCGTGCTTTTCGTTTGCGATGCCGAACAGGGACTTTCCGAACAGGACGTGAAGATCGCGGGCTTTGTGCACGAGGAGGGCAAGCCTTCCGTTGTGATCGTGAACAAATGGGATCTGATCGAAAAGGATACGCATACCATGGACAAATTCAAAAAGGACATGGAAAACGATCTTGCCTTCATGAGCTATGTTCCGTTTCTGTTCATCAGCGCCAAAAGCGGTCAGCGCGTGCATAAGGTCCTGGAGCTTGTGAACGAGGTCTATGCGCAGAGCACCCGCAGGATCCCGACCGGCATGCTGAACGACGTGCTGAACGAAGCGGTCTCGATGTCCGAACCGCCGACGCAGAACGGCAGACGGCTGAAGCTGTTCTATGCGACGCAGGTCGCAATTCAGCCGCCGACGTTCGTCATCTTTGTGAATGAGTCGACGCTTGTACATTTCTCCTACGAGCGCTACATCGAGAACTATTTCCGTAAGACCTTCGGATTCTCCGGAACGCCGATCAAGATCCTGTTCCGGAACCGCACAAAAGAGGAGTAAACGATCCCATGATCGGAGAATGGAACGCAATCGCGATCGCCGTGATCGCCATATCGGGCTATCTGATCGGAAACTTTCAGACCGCGCTGATCATCAGCCGGCTGAAGTTCCGCGACGACGTGCGCCTGTACGGCAGCGGAAATGCGGGAACGACCAATATGGTCCGCGTATACGGGAAGTACTACGGACTGCTCACGTTTATCGGCGACGCCGGGAAATGCGTCGGCGCGTTCTTTCTCGGAAGGCTTTTAGGCGCGCTGTTCCCGATCAATCCGTCCGATCCCGCCGTTTCCGTACTGCTCGGCGGATATATCGCCAGCGCCTGTTCCGTGTTCGGGCATTGCTATCCGGCGCTGTTTGAGTTTCGCGGCGGCAAAGGCGCGGCTTCGGCGTACGCCATGACGTGGTGTCTGTGCTGGCAAGCCGCGCTCGTTTCTACGGTCATCGCGATCATCATCTTTCTGATCTGGAAGCGCGTTTCGCTTGTTTCGATCCTGACTGCGATCTCCTACCTCATCGCAACGTATATCGTTTGGGCGACCGGACATGCCGATCCGTATCTGCTGTTTTTCGTTGCGCCGGTCGTGCTGCTTCTGCTGATCCGTCACAAGGACAACATCAAACGGTTGTTGAGGGGGGAGGAGAAAGCGATCTCCTCCGGAGATAAGCGTTAATCCGTCATCCTGTTTCGCAATGCGGACAGGATCTTTTTTTCCAATCGCGAAACCTGGACCTGCGATACGCCGAAGATACGGCCGACCTCAGACTGGGATTTTTCCTCCCGATAGCGCAGCTGCACCAAAAGACGCTCCCGTTCGGAAAGCGTCTGCATTGCGGCGTTCAGCGTCAGCCGCTTTACGGAAAGCTCTTCGTCGCTGTCCGTCCCGATCCTGTCAAACCGGTTTCCGCTGCCATCCGGAAGCGGTTCGTCGAGCGAACCGACCGGAGCGTCGCTGGCGTACGCGGCGGCAAGCTCCTCGCGCGAGACTCCGAGCCGTTCGGACAGCGCGTCGATTGTCAGGTCCGGATCCGATTCGAGCTCCCTGCGGACGCGCATCGCAAGTGATTTTGTGCTGCGGGAAAACTTGATGATGCCGTCGTCCCGCAAAAACCGTCGGATCTCGCCTGCGATCAGTGGGACCGCGTACGTTGAGAAGCAGACGTTGAATGCGGGATCGAATTTCCGGATCGCTTTCAGAAGTCCGATCGATCCGAGCTGTTTCAGATCGTCCGCGTCCGCGCCTGCGTTCGGGTATCGTTTTGCGATCGCGGCAACAAGCGGCAGGTTTTCTTCTAAAAGCTGCCGTTCCGCATCCGTGTCGCCGTTTTGTGCGCGTACGATCAGATCCGAAAACCGTTCGCTATGCGTTTGCATGACGGATGCGTTTCCGCATGGTAATGACGGTTCCTTCTCCGAGCTTCGACTCGACGTTGACCGAATCCATGAACGCCTCCATCACGGAGAACCCCATGCCGGACCGTTCCAGTTCCGGCTTGGATGTAAAGAACGGCTTTCGTGCAAGCTCGATATCGCCGATGCCGCAGCCTTCATCCTTCACGATCACTGTCAGATCGTCGCCGTCGATCTCCATTTGCATGGTGACGACGCAGTCCATGTTCTGGTCGTACCCGTGGATGATCGCGTTCGTGACTGCTTCCGAAACCGCCGTCCGGATATCGGACAACTCTTCGATGCCGGGATTCATCTGCGCGGCAAACGACGCGGCGGCTGCACGGGCAAAGCTCTCGTTGCCCGAGAGAGATAAAAAGCGTACTTCCATTTCGTTATGCATACCGCGCCTCCTTACTGTCTTTCCACGATCGCGTACAGCCCCGACATCCTGAAGATCCGGTCGACCGAAGCATTCATGCCCTTGACGATCAGCTTGCCGCCGCGCATCGACAGCTTTCTGAACCGTCCGAGAATCACGCCGAGCCCGGCGCTGTCCATAAACGTCATGCCGGAAAGATCGAGCACGAGCTCATGGACCGTAACATCCCGTAACAGCGTATCCAGCATGATCCGCGTCTGCTCCGCGCTGTGATGGTCCAGCTCGCCGGAAAGCTGTACCGAAAGCCGCGGACCGCGCTTTTGTGCATTCAATTCCATATGCGTACCTCCGATTCTGTTTCAGATATAAATACACCGTTTATGCACTGCATCCTTTTAAGAAAAAGGACAAGCTTTGCTGGGTTATCGCTTGTTTTGTCGAATAGGATATGGCATGAAGATTCTGCGTATCCTGCTGTGTTTCGGAATGATCTGTTTTCTGGTGTTCTCGCCGAAGGCGCTGCTCAAAGGCGCGCAGGCGTCGTATGTCGACCCGCGCTTTGTTCGCGATCCGGGAAAAAGCGCCGGGACGATCGTTCTGTATCATATCGTGCGGCACCGTCCGTATACGGGCAGTCTGACGCAATGGCTCAAATCACGAGCCGCCGCCTACGAAAAGAAGCATAAGGGCGTTTATATTGAAATCGAGGGTATGGACGAAGCGCATTTTGCCGAGCGATTGCAGGGCGGGAGACGACCCGACGCCTATTCGTTCTTCTCCGGCACGATGTACCCGGATCGACTGAAGTGTATTGAGAATCTGCATTTTCCGTATCGCGACGGTTTGTTTCAAACCGATCGATGCGTTCCGTACTGCTATTCCGGGTATACAAAGCTGATCCGGACGCCGGACGGATCGCAGGAACGCGTGTTCTTTGCAAACGACATTCTTGCGGCAAGAGCCGGACCGGTGCGCAGGACGGAGACGGAGGATCGCGCGGACGTTCTGTATCTGGATCTCCGGCGGGCGGGGGACTTGATCCGTTATCGGGACGGCTTTGCGCTTGCTTCGCCGGAACCGCTCGACAGCTTTACCGACGCCGTCTGCTGGTTAGGTATCGACAGGGATACGGACGACGCAAAATCGGAGATCCTGCTTGATTTTTTTGCATACCTGCTTGAACCGGACCCGCAGCAGACGCTGAACGCGCTCGGACTGATGTCGGTACGTTCCGACGTCAAAGACACGCCGCCGGAGCCTGCGCTGAAGCGCGTGTTCCGCACCTATCAAACGGTAGAAACCGTCGATCCGTTCCGATGGAACGCAATGTACGATTCGCTGCTGGAGGATGCAAAAAAGGCGTCCGACGACGACAGTGATGCGCGCGAACGGTTCACAAAACGTTTGCGGGAATGTTGCAGTTAGGTGTTGTGCGAAACGATCGGATTTGCTATAATACATACATGAACGTATTTTGGGGCAATATGGCGCTGCCGGAAGGATTCGGCGCCGAAGTGAATATTCCGTTGTCCGAGCTGACAAGCTTTCGTATCGGGGGAAACGCAAAGGTTGTTCTGCATCCGCATTCGTATAACGCGATACGGGACGCGGTCACGTTTGCCGCGCAGAATGGCATTCCGCTTGCTCTGCTCGGCAAGGGGACGAACATCCTTGCGTCCGATCGCGGCTTTGGCGGCTTCGTGCTGCGGTTTGATACGCCGCTGCATGAACCCGTTTACCGGGGAACGACGGTGATTGCCTGCTGCGGTACGTCGCTTACGGCGCTTGCCCGCGAGACGGTGCGGCACGGGCTCATGGGGCTGGAACGCCTTTGCGGGATTCCCGGCACGGTGGGCGGCGCATGCGCCATGAACGCCGGCGCGTACGGCGGAGAGATCAAACAGGTCCTTGTCCGCATTCGCGTGCTGAAGGACGGCAGAGACCGTTGGATCGACGTTCGGGACTGCGATCTCGGATACCGCAGGAGCGCCTTTTCCTTTCCGTCCTGCATTGCGCTCGAAGCCGAGTTTTCGCTTCGGCACGACGACGGAACGGCGGCGCAGACGATACAGACCTGCATGGATAAACGGCGGGAAAAACAGCCTCTGGAGCTGCCGTCCGCAGGAAGCACGTTCAAGCGTCCGGAAGGGCACTTTGCCGGCGCGCTGATCGAGCAGTGCGGACTGAAAGGCTTTACGATCGGCGGCGCGCAGGTTTCGGAAAAGCACGCCGGTTTCATAGTGAATGTCGGCGGCGCAACGGAGGCGGACGTCTCCTCGCTGATCGCGTATGTACAGCGCGTAGTACTGGAACGGACCGGCGTAAGTCTGGAGCCGGAGATCAAACGAATCTGAAGGTGGTGCGGATATGGATCTTCTGATCGTAACGGGCATGAGCGGAGCGGGGAAATCGCTTGCGCTGAAATCCCTCGAAGACATGGGCTTTTTCTGCGTGGACAATCTTCCGTCGCCCATGCTTTCGGAGTTCACTTCTCTTTGCGAAAACGCGAATCCGCCGATCCGGCATGCCGCCGTGACGCTGGATTCGCGCGAAAGCCTGCTTTCACGCAGCCCCGAAATGGTTATATCCGAGATCAAGCGGCTGAACGTGCCGTACAAGATCCTGTTCCTCGACGCGCGTGACGACGTTCTGAAACGGCGCTACAACGAAACGCGAAAGCGGCATCCGCTCGGACTTTCCGGCGAAGCGGAATCAGGCGTGCGTACCGAACGCGGATATCTGTCCGTCATTCGCGACGCTTCCGATTTCGTGCTCGACACAAGCGATATCGCCTCGCGCGATCTTGCGTCGTGCCTCGAAAAGTTCGTGCCGGAGATGGAGCACGAGCAGATGGCGCTCGTCATATCGAGCTTCGGCTATAAGCGCGGCGTTCCGGTCGACGCCGATATGGTGATCGACATGCGGTTTGTGGAGAACCCGTTCTATTTTGAGGATATGCGGTATTTATCCGGTCTCGACGAACGTGTGCGCACGTTTGTGCTCTCGCAGCCGTATGTTACCGAATATTTCGATCATCTTGAAAAATGCATCACGGACATGCTTCCGCTGTTTGAAAAGCAGGACAAGCATATCCTTCGCATTTGCTTCGGCTGCACAGGCGGCAGACACCGTTCCGTTGCGGCGGCGGAGGAGATGACGAGGCGTCTGCGCGAACGCGGACATGCCGTACGCATCTATCACCGCGACATCAGCAGGGAGCTGCAGGACATTGAAAGCAGGATGGTGAGAAAACGCTCATGAGCTTTTCATCCGATTGCAAGGACGAACTGATCCGTATCCGTGTCAAGAGCGCCGAGCAGCGTCTTTCGCAGCTTTCGGGGCTGACGTTTACCTCCGGCGGAATCCGCATCTCCCGGCGTCCGTCGCTGTTTTATCATACAGAAAATGCCGGTACTGCAAAGCATATCGCTTCGATAGCGCTGAGCCTTTACGATCTGGACGCCGTCATTGAAGAAAAGCGGGTCGAGCATCGCAGAAGACCGATCTATGAGGTCACGCTTTCCGGCAAGGACACGGATCGACTTCTTTCCGAGACCGGCGCGATGACTGCTTCCGAAAACGGCATCCGTCTGATGACGGAGATCCCCGGCTGCGTCAGCAAAAATGAAGAGACCAAACGCGCCTTTCTGCGCGGATGCTTCCTCGGCAGCGGAAGCTGTGTGGATCCGAAACGCGGTTATCACCTTGAAATGATCTTTCGCGCAAGCGCGGTCGCGCAAAAGGCGGCGGAGCTGATCCGCGGGTTTCAGCTCCCTGCAAAGTGTTCTGTCCGCAACGGGGACCGGTTTCTCGTTTACCTGAAGGACGGAGACGACGTCAGCGGCATGCTCGCGCTGATCGGCGCCTCTTCCGCAGCGCTCGCGCTTGAAAACGTACGCGTGGAAAAGGACGTCCGAAACTATGTGAATCGAACGACAAACTGCGAAGCCGCAAACCTCGACAAGCAGGTCACGGCGTCGATCCGCCAGCAGGCGGCGATCCGGCTGATCGACAGTCAGATCGGGCTGACATCGCTCCCTGTCAGTCTGCAGCAGGCGGCACGGCTTCGGGTAGCCAACCCCGACGCAAGCGTACAGGAGCTTGCGGACCTTGCGGAAATTCAAAAATCCGGCATGTATCATCGGCTGGACCGGCTGATGAAGATCGCCGAAGGATTGGAGGAAGAATGAATCGTCAATACAGCGCTTTTGCGCACGCATACGACCGGATGATGCACGACGTCGACCGCGACGCGTGGATCGCGTATCTCGACGGATTTCTCAAGGAATACGGCGTGCATACGGTCTTGGACTGCGCATGCGGCACGGGCGCGAACGCGATCCGGCTCTATAAGCTCGGTTACCATGTGACCGGCAACGACGTCTCGCCGGACATGTTGATGGAAGCAAGAAACAACGCTTACTGCGATGGTGCGAAGGGTGTGATCTTCATATGCGAGGATATGCGAAAGCTGAAGATCCACAAGACGATCGACGCGATCGTCTGCGTATGCGACGGCGTCAATTATCTGACGTCGATGAAGGACGTCGAATCGTTTTTTGCGCATGCCGCGAGCTGCTTAAAGCCCGGCGGGATCCTTTTGTTTGACGTCTCTTCCGCATACAAATTCCGCGAGATCCTTGCGACGAACACCTTTACGGACGAAGCGGACGACTATGCCTATATCTGGAAGAACTGTTACGATCCGAAAACCCGGCTCTGCGAAATGCGCCTGACCGGATTTGTCAAACGCGGCGAGCAGTACGATCGGTTCACGGAATCGCATCTGCAGCGTGCGCATTCCGAAGATGAACTCAACGCCGCTCTGCAAAAAGCCGGATTTTCGACGGTCCGCAGCTTTGATGCGTTTACGCGCGATCCTGTCAAGTCGGACAGCGAACGGATTCAGTACCTTGCGATCAGGGAGGAGACCAAATGAAACGGGATGAGATCCTGCACGGAATGCTGTGCGACCGTGCGCTGCGCTTTGCCGCGATCGACGGCACGCAGCTTGTTCGCGATGCGCAGAAAACGCATTCTCTTTCACGCGTTGCAACCGCGGCGCTCGGCAGACAGCTGATGATGACCTCAGTGATCGCTTCACTGTGCAAAAATACGACCGATACGGTCTCAACGGTGATCGCCGGCAGCGGTCCCGCAGGCAATCTTGTCTGCGTCGGTCGGAACGGCGGACTGGTCAAGGGATACGCCTCGAATCCCGGTACGGAACTGCCTCTGCGCGAGGACGGCAAGCTGGATGTACGCGGATACGTCGGACTCCCCGGCAAGCTCACGGTGATCCGCGATCTCGGGCTGAAAGAACCGTATGTCGGCATGTCCAACCTGATTTCCGGCGAAATTGCGGAGGACTTTGCGCAATACTTTACCGCAAGCGAGCAGCAGCCTTCGATCGTCTATCTCGGCGTACGCGAAAACGCCGCAGACGGTTATGTGAAGGGCGCAGGCGGTCTTTTGATCCAGGCGATGCCGAACTGTCCGGACGAGGCGATCGACCGCGTCATGGACGTTGCGGAACAGATCCCATCGCTCGGCGTACGCCTTGCCGAAGGCGAAACGCTTGAACCGATCCTGAAGGACCTGTTTTCGACGCTCGATGCAGATTTTACGAACCGCATGACGCCGGCGTTTTCCTGCGACTGTTCGCGGGAGCGGCTGGAGCGCGCGCTTATCTCGATCGGCAGAAAAGAGCTCGAAGAGCTGATCGAGCAGGACGGCAAGGCGGAGCTGACCTGTCAGTTCTGCGGCAAAGCCTATCAGTTCGATCGCGCATCGCTTGAAGCGCTGCTGATCGAAGCGACGGACAACGGAGGAACCGATGAATGATGACCGTGAAACGGGCGTGATCGTTCCGTTTCAGCAGAATGCAGAGTTTTATTATCAGCGCGGAAGCAAATATCTTTCACAGCCGGAGGATCTTGCAAAAGCGGAGCAATACCTCAGAAAAGCGTACGAGGCAGAGCCTGCGCGCGAGGAGTACATCCTTGCGTTTGCGGAAACGCTGTATCGCATGCACCGCTTTGAGGAAAGTCTCAGCGTGCTTTTGACTTCGCTGAACGATACCACCCGCAATTCTCACGAGCTGATCTTCGGAATCGGTTCCGTGTTTATGGGGCTGGAGGAGTTTCATACCGCCGAACAATGCTTCCGTCTGTGTCTGGATCGCGATCCGAACGGACCGTTTGCGGATCGCGCGCTGGATGCTTTGGAGCTGATCGAAGACGAACCCGAGCTTGCTGCGCAGATCGGTCTGATCGAATCGGAGGACGTTGCGCTCCTCGATGCGATCCACCGCGCGAAATCCATGTTTATCTCGAACGGCGACGATTCCGGACTCAAGCTTTTGCTGTCCGTTGCGGATCGTTATCCGAACAGCGAGATGCTCGATATGGAGATCGCGATCATGCAGTTTTCGATCCGCAAGTATGATGAAGCGAAAAAGCGACTGTTCAATCTGTTCAAGCGCAACAGCAAAAGTGTCCGCGGAAACGCTCTTCTGACGCTCATTTATCATGTACAGAAGCAGGATCGCGAGGCGCAGGAGCAAAGCAAGAAGATTCTGATCGATCCGGATTGTTCGCCGGAGGAACTCGGATACGCAGCGCCGATCCTCATGGAAATCGGACAGTATGACCGCGCCCGGTACGCGCTGGAGCTTTTGCGGGATGCGCTTCCGTACGATACGGAAATGCTGCATCAGCTTGCCTTTTGCTGTTATATGCAGGGCAGAAAGCACGACGCCGAAGCGATCTATGACGACCTTGCGCAGCGGAACGAAGAAGATTCCGTTGCCGCGTACTATAAAAAGCATATCCGCGAAGACGCCGAAGCCGATTTCAAGCGCAGCTGGACGATCAACTACGACGTGCCGGTTCGGGAAGCGATTGTGCGCCAGCGTCGGATCCGTGATGTGGCGACTGCCGGTGTGGAAGCCGTCCGGCAGACATGGACCAACGACCGCGAGTTCCGTATGATTTTGAAATGGGCGCTGATGAGTCCGATGTCGCCTTCGGTGCGCGGCACGGCAAAAATGCTCTCGATCATCGGAACGCCGGAAGCGGAACGCGAGCTTCGCTCGTTTTTGATACGTTTCGATCAGACCGATGAGGACAAGCAGTTTGTTTTCGGGCTGCTGCTCGGCATGGAGGCCAAGCCGCCGTTTTCTCTGTATTATCAGGGCGAATGGCAGTACGGTATCGCGCGGCCGATGGTCGTTCCGCCGCGTCTCCCGGTGAGTTACGAAAGCATTCTCGGCATGATCTCCGATTTTCCGGACTGCGTGCGTGAAAACATCCGCTATCGGGATCTTAAAATCCCGCAGGAGCTTACCGACGTATCGACGCGTATCTTTTTCTTCTATCTGTCCTGCTTCAAGGGAGAAGCGCTGCCGCATATCTCGCGGATGCAGGAGGACGCCATGGCGGGCGCATTTTTGGTGATGGGGCTCGGCGCGCTGAACGCCGCATCGATCGATCCTGCCGTGATTCTGGATGTGTTCGATCTCACGGCGCGCCGGCTCGAAAACGCGCTGAAACGCATTCTTACAACGATGCACAGGGATAAGGAGTCCTGATATGAAATTCATTGCAACGGCAAAGATCGGATTGGAATCCACCGTCGCATTCCAGCTGCATAAGCTCGGGATTCTCGATACCGAGACGCTCGACGCGCGCGTCGGTTTTTCCGGCGGGTATGAGGAGATGGCAAAGGCGCTGCTTTGGCTGCGGACTGCGGAGCGTCTTTTGATGACGGTCGGGACCTTCCGTGCAGACACGTTCGATTCGCTCTTTGAACAGACAAAGGCGCTGCCGTGGAACCGGTACCTGTCGCCGAAAACGAGGATCCATGTCAACGGCAAGAGCGCCAAAAGCACGCTGTTTTCCGTTTCGGACTGTCAGAGCATCGTAAAGAAAGCGATCGTGGAATCGCTGAAGGCTTCGTATCGCGTCAACACCGTTCCGGAAACGGAGGAGGAGGTCATCGTCGAGGTCGGCATCCTGCGCGACGAGGTAACGCTCGCGCTCGACTGCTGCGGCGCGGGACTTTCCCGAAGAGGGTACCGAACCTACAACGTGCCTGCGCCGCTTTCGGAAACGCTCGGCGCCGGATTGATCCTGCTCTCGCGCTTTTTCCCGGATACGCCGCTGATCGATCCCATGTGCGGCTCCGGTACGATCCCGATCGAAGCGGCGATGATCGCGAACAACATCGCTCCGTCGCTCGGCAGAAGCTTTGCCGCCGAACAATGGCGCTTTGTCGATCCCAGGATTCTTGCATCGGCGCGTGAGGAGGCAGCCGATCTTCGCAAAAACGACAGGCTCTGCATCATGGGAAGCGACGTCGATCCGCACTGTATCGACCTTTGCAAAAAGCACGCAAAAAAAGCGGGCGTCATGCTCGATTGGAAAGTGCGTCCCGTAAAAGAACTGTCGACCGAATGGAAGAACGGCGTGCTGATCTGCAATCCGCCGTACGGAGAACGCCTCTCCGACGCGAAGTCCGTCAAGGCGCTGTATCGGGAAATGCATTCGGTTTTCGAGCGCATTCCGGATTGGCAGATCAATGTCATCACCTCGAACCGTGAATTTGAATCGATCTACGGAAAGCCCGCAGACCGCCGCAGAAAGCTTTCTAACGGCGGAATGGTCTGCACCCTGTACCAGTATAACCCTATACGGAAAAACAGAAATGAGACGCTCTGAGGCGTCTTATTTTGTTTTGCGCGTCATATGCTGATCGGGGAGGGTAATGTGATGCGTAAATTCATTTCTGCCGTGATCGCGGTTCTGATCCTTGTTTCTGTTCTGCCGAAAGCGTCAGCCGACGGAAACACGCTTTCCTACTGCATCAAGCCGATGCATTCCGATCTGATCGTCGACGAAAGCAATGCCGACGAATGGCTGAACGTCGCCGGACTGACGAAGCTTCCGGCGGTTCTGACGCTGTGCCTAGCCGTCGACAAGGGGCTTATCGACGAGAATGCCGAGGTCAGGGTCAGCGCAAACGCCGCTGCGATCGACGGTCCGTCCGCATATCTTCGGAAGGGCGAAACGATTCCAGCAAAGGAACTGATACGCGCCGCCGTCATGATCTCCGCCGGCGATGCGATCTTCGCTTTGTCGGAGCATGCGTTCGGTTCGGAGGATGTATTCCTGAACAACATTGAACTCACCATGCGCGCTGCCGGGATCGATAAAAAGCTGCCCGGCTGTCTCGGTACGTTCATGACCTTTTCGTGCAAGGAGCTGATCGCGCTCGGAGAGCTCGCGGCGGAAAGTCCGACGTTTTTGAGGTACTGCAGCGAAAAGTATGCGGTGCTTGAACACGCGGACGGCAGAAAGACAGAGCTTGCGACGGCGAATAAGCTTTTGACGTCGCTTTCCGGCTGCATCGGTCTGTTTACCGGAAGCTCCAAATCGGACGGATACTGCGGCGTCTTTGCCTGCCGACGCGGGGAAGCGACCTATGTCTGCGCCGTCATCGGCGCGCAGAACAGCAAGATCCGATTTGAAACGGCGACGAAGCTGTTTGAGGAAGCATTTGCCAATTACAAGTATTTCACGATCTGCGATCCCGAGGAGCCTGTCGTGGAAGGCTATCCCGTAGAGGGCGGGGAAGTCGATTCGATCGATCTGTACGCAAAGGAAAGCTGCGGTCTGCTGATGAAAAAAAGCAACGGTGAACCGCAGAAGCGATTCGATCTGCCGGATGCGCTAATCGCGCCGCTCGATCCGGAGCATGCCGTCGGCAGCATCGCGTTTTATGACGCTTCGGGGACCATGCTTTTGGAAGCGGCGCTGTATCCGAAGGAAGCGGTGCGTTCCGGCGGCTTTATCGAAACGCTTAAAAGAGTCTTTGAAATGTTTCTGATCGGATAAAGAAGCGGGGGAATTGCACTTGCAATACCCCGTGTTTTCGGTTATAATACCGATATGATTTTATTGAACCTTGATTTGCTTTTAAGTGATCCGCTTGAGTTTTTCAAGCTCCTTGCCTGCATTCTGCCCGTGATGCTTCTGAGCCTTACGCTGCATGAATGGGGGCATGCGTTTGCTGCGCACAAATGCGGCGACGATACGGCACGGAACCTCGGCAGAATGACGCTGAACCCGCTGAAGCACATCGACGTGTTCGGTTTTCTTGCGTTGATGATCGTCGGCTTCGGCTGGGCAAAGCCGGTACCCGTCAATCCGCGCAATTACCGCAATTATAAGAAGGGCGAAGCGATCGTATCGCTTGCGGGCGTGACGATGAACCTGCTGCTTGCAATCGTGTTTTCGATCGCATTCGTACCTCTGTACCGTTTGTATATCGAATCGGTCATTTACGGATCGGGTCAATATCCTTGGCTCGAAAACGGGCTGCTGATTCAGATCATCGAATACGGCGTCAGTCTGAACATCGTGCTCATGCTGTTCAATCTGCTGCCTGTCTATCCGCTTGACGGGTATCATATCTTTGAACTGCTGTTTGCGCGGCGTCTGCCGATGAAGGTCTTTCTGTTCCTTCGCAGATACGGGCAGTATATTCTGATCGGCGCGCTGATTCTGTTCCGGGTCATCGGGTTCCATCCGATCTCCGCGCTGACGTCGCTGATCATCGGCAAGCTTGCCAATCTTGCGCTGCTCCTATAAAAGCCATGGAAGAGTACCGCGTTTCGCTTTCACAATTTGAAGGTCCGCTCGATCTGCTGCTGCATCT
>JAEESS010000076.1 GCA_016286445.1 Bacillota bacterium | reverse complement strand
CTCGTCCAAGGTTGACCGCTGCCCCAGGAATACATCGCAAAGCGCGCGCCGTCCATTTTCCAGCCGCTGTTGGGCTTGAAATACAGCGTCCGCGTCGTGGGTTCGGGCGACGGGGAAGGCGGCGCGGACGGTTCCGCGGTAGGCTGATAGACGACCGCGATGCCCGTCGGACCGACGGTGCCGCTGATCTTCCCGCCCGAAACGGTAAAGACGTTGCCGGTGATCTCGTCGAAATAGTAGCCGCTGCTCATCAGATGCGCGTCAAGGTTGACCGAGCCCGCACCGTCGAGCTTCACGATCGAAACGCCCGCGTCGCCGCCGCTTGTGCCGCGCTCGATCCAGACGGTTTTGTTGCTCGCAGAATCATAGGAGAAGTACTCGCCCTTGCCTTTGTAATGATTCTTGAACTTATTGACCGCCGCGACCGCCGGAGATTTCCAGGACGTGTCGGTGCTTGCCAAGCCAATACGCTCGTTCGGTCTCGCGAAGAACAATGCGGTGGAATTTGCTCTTGCGCCGACGATCGCCCACGTCTGAATCATCTTTTCGGTGGGAATGCCGTCTGTATGATCATTCAGATAATTGTCGTGCGATTCCGCCCAAATGACGTAACTTGACGGATTGCCAGAACGATAATAGATCGAAGTAGCGTTTACGCCGCCGGCATTTTGATCTTTAACCGCTGTGCGTGTATTGTTGCCGGTGACATTGTCGGTCAGACCAATATACTGCGTGTAATTCACCTCGTCGGTGCCCAAATCGTCAAGCGCTTCGCCGTAAATGAACAGGTATGCGCCCTTGTCGCTTGCATATGTCCTTGCTCCGTCGATTACCGTCGGCCAGAAATCGCTTCTCGTTCCCTCCGGATCGGCAGGCACTTCAATATGCTTTGCCGCGTCAAAGCGGAAACCATCGACGCCGCAGTCGATGCAGGCCTTCAGCAGGTCAAGGACCTTTTGCTGAATGACCTCATTCCCGGTATTCAGGTCCGGCATTTTCATATGATAATGCGTCGTGTTGAAGCGATCGGAGGGGGTATTATAATTTATCTCATTTTCCTCCGGATGAAAATAGTCCGCATTTTTCAGATCATCGTCAACCTGATCGGACAGATTATTGTTACCGTTGACCGTATAGCCACCGTCACCTTTATTTCCAAGATGATTTGCAACGATATCTACAATGACATAGATTCCTTCCTGCTCTGCAGCGGTACAAAGCTCTGTCAAGTCCTCTGCGGTGCCGAGCCAGGACTCGTTTTCGCCCGCGATACGGATGCCGATCGGCTGATAGAGCTTCCACCAGTTTCCGCTCGTATCGTTCCACGAGGCGTTGTAGTCCTTCGGCGGCTGCACCGGCGAAGTCTGTACCGCGGCGTAGCCCGCCGCCTTGATGTCCGGCAGCGCTTCTCTGATCTCGTCGAACGACCAGTCGAAGCAGTGCAGGATCGCGCCGCCCTGTACGATCGCCTGATCGATCGGACCGGACTCCGCGACGGCGGTCTTCGGTGCGAAGATCGTCGGGACGAGGCTCAGCACCATCAGAATGGCAAGCAGGACTGATAATACTCTCCGTTTCATATCCATTCCTCCTTATTGTTTGGAGCGGCAAAAACGCGCGGATCCGCCGGATTTCAGGCAGATGCGCGCGCCGTTTCGTACACGAAGGAAAGCGGGCGAAGGGATCCCGTCGTACGGATCGTATCCATGTCGCTTTCCATGCTTTGTCAGCTCCTTTTCCGATTATATATTGTAGCACGTTTCCTATATAAAAGCAAGGGTCAATCCGCAAAAAAACGAAGCCCGAAGGCTCCGTTTTCCGGAACAGGTATATCCATTTATTCGGCTTGTATTCCCCGAACGTGACCGTAACGGTCATGCGCTCGCTGCCGCGTTTTTTCTCTCCCTCCGCCTCACTGCGTTCGGCACCTCCCTCATCAGAGGGAGGTCGGCGTCGGTGTGCTTGTCGAGCTCCCCTCGTCGGAGGGAGGTCGGCGTCGGTGCGCTTGTCGAGCTCCCCTTGTCAGGGGAGCCGGCGGCGAAGCCGACTGAGGGGTAGTTCTCGCGGACATACAACCCTCCCGTCAGCCTTCGGCTGCCACCCTCCCTTGCACAGGGAGGGCAAGGGCTTTTTGGCTCCGAATAGGCAGTTTTCGCACTGCGGGTGTCCGGATCGACGCCCCCTCGTCGGAAGGAGGTCAATTCTCCGGCTTGTATTCCCCGAACGTGACCGCAACCGTCATGCGCTCGCTGCCGCGGCGGATCGTGAACATCGCCGTGTCGCCCGCGTTGTAGGCGGCGATGAGATCGGAAAGGTCCGCGTTCGAGCTGACCGTCTTGCCGTCGATCTCAAGGATCAGATCGCCGACCTGCAGCCCCGCCGCCTGCGCGGCGCTGTCCGCAACGATCTCGGTGATCTGCACGCAGCGCGTACCGCCGTAGGAGAAATAGCCGTAGCCGTTTGTGAGCGAGACGTTCTGCGTGTACACGCCGAGCGCGGCGCGTCCGGTGACGTAGCCGTAGTTCAGAAGATCGTTGATCTCCTTAACGACGCTGTTGACCGGGATCGCAAACCCGAGTCCCTCCGCGCTCGTGTCGGAGACCTTGGCGTTGACGATGCCGATGAGCTTGCCGGACGTGTTGAAAAGCCCGCCGCCCGAATTGCCCGGGCTGATGGCCGCATCCGTCTGCACAAGCTCCATCTCCGTGCCTTCGACCGTGATGCTGCGCCGGACCGCCGAAACGATCCCGCTCGTCGCCGTGCCGCGAAGCTCGCCTAAGGGGTTGCCGATTGCGATCACGTCCTCGCCGACGGTCAGCATGTCGCTGTCGCCGAGCGCCGCGGGCGTGAGACCTTCCGCGTCGATCTTGATAATCGCAAGGTCGTTGCGCGGATCGGTGCCGATCAGCGTCGCTTCATACGAAGTATCGTCGTTCAGCGTGACGGTCAGCTTCTTCGCGCCGTCCACGACGTGCGCGCAGGTGGCGATATAGCCGTCTGCGGTCAGGATCACGCCGCTGCCGCTGCCCGACTGCTCGACCGTCTGCGGCATGCCCCAATAGGAGACCGTGACCTCGAACACGCCGTCGATGCCGACGACGCTCGGCGCGGCAAGCTCCACGACCTGCGCGCGGGTATACTGCCCTTCATATGCAAAGCCCGCGGGCACGCTTGCGTGCTCCGGCGTAACGCCCGCCGTTTCGGTCGGCGTCGCTGCGGCCGGTTCGGGCGACGCGGTAATCACGGGCTCGTCCGACGCGGTCACGACCGGCGCCGCGGTTTCGGGCAGCGCCGTGACCGCAGCTTCCTTCTTCTGCCGGTACTGCGCCGTGCTGTTCATCAGGATCACGCCCGCAAACAGACCGATCACCACCGCCATCGCCGTGCATGCGATCAGTACCGACGTCGCAACGCCGTGCCGTCTTGTTCTTCTCGGTTGTTCATATTCCATAAAAAACGCCTCCGGTTTTGATTTCGGGGCTATTGTAACCCCGGATTGTGAAATGAGTTTGTCAAAAAAAAGGCGTTTTCAAAAACAAATTGCGTCGCACACATGCAGCGATCTGCCGCCGTGTTTGTAAACAATCGCTATTTCGGTTGACGAAACGCGGGCGTTGCCGTAAAATGGAATTATGAATACGACAAAGAAAATCTTAAACTGGATCGTCGCCGTGCTCAAGGGCACGCTCGTCGGTCTCGCCATCGTCATCCCCGGCGTGTCCGGCGGTTCGATGCTTCTCACCATCGGCGTCTATGAGGACGCCGTATCCATCACCTCCAAGGATAAAGCCCGCCGCCGCGCCGCGATCAAAAAGCTGATCCCGTACGCGGTCGGTATCGTGCTCGGCGTCGTCGCGCTGTCGTTCGTCGTGACGTGGCTGCTTTCAAACTTTGAGTTCTTCACGATCCTGCTGTTCTCGGGTCTGATCCTCGGCTCGCTGCCGATGCTGTTCAAAAAGATCAAGGGACACAAGGTCAAGGTCGGCTACATCCTCGTCGCGCTCGTCATGATCGCGCTGATGGTGCTGCTGCCGTATCTGAACGACAACACGAGCGAGACGTTCCGGATCCTGAACGAGACCGATACGCTGTCCGTCGGCGAACGCATCGTTCTGAAGGACGAACAGCAGCCCGAGCTCGTCGTGCAGAACGGCGATCCGAACGTTTCCGTCTGGGAGATCAAGAGCGCGGGCGGCACGTTCGGCAAGCCTTCGGATGGCTATAAGCTGCGGAGCGGCGCGGACAAGAAGGTGTTTTACACGCTCGGCACGGAGGACGTCTTTGATCTTGCGATCGAGCAGGACGGTCTTCTGACGCTGACGGCAAGGAACAGCGGCGAAACGCTGCATACGTCCGTCTACCGCGCCGTGGATGCGCTGAACAACGGCTTCTGGAGCGCGATGCTTGCGCTGCTGCTCGGCTTTATCGCGGCGGGCACCATGATCGTGCCGGGCATCTCCGGCTCGATGGTCATGCTCGTGCTCGGCTATTATTACAGCGTCATGACGCATCTGAAGAGCGCGGTGGTCTGCCTCCTTACGCTGAACTTTGCGAAGATGGGTCCGCACCTTCTGGTGCTCATTCCGTTCGGCATCGGAATCATTTTAGGGCTTCTCATCGTGTCGAAGGCGATCCGCTGGCTCTTGGACAAACATCCGACGCCGACCTATTACGGCATCCTTGCGCTGATGCTCGCTTCGCCCTATGCGATCTTCTTGAAGGCAAAGTGCTTCGGTCCGGCGTTCGGCGCAAGCCTTGCGCAGTGGTGGTTCATCCCGGTCGCGGTCCTGTGTCTTGCGTTCGGGTTTGTCGTTTCCTTCTTCATGTCGAAAAAAGAGGCGTAACGCCTTGCGTTTCGGGACCGTTCCGCACGGTCCCTTTTTCTTTTTCACGGGAAGCGGATTTTTTCTCTTCCCTTTTTTCGATCGCGCTGTTATAATATAAGGGTTAAGGAGAGTGTGCTTATGGATTCTGTAAAAACGCTTGCCGCGGCGCTTGCGCCGCTTTGCGGGATCGACGAAACGACGCTGTCGGACTGGATCGAGGTCCCGAAGAATACGGAGATGGGCGATTACGCGTTCCCGTGCTTCCGCCTGTCCAAAACGCTGCGCAAGGCGCCGAACGCCATCGCGGCGGAGCTCAACGCGGCGATGACGCTGCCCGCGGGCTTTACAAAATGCGAAGCGGTCGGTCCCTACCTGAACTTCTTCACCGACAAGGGCGCGGTCGCGGACACGGTGCTTTCCCGCGTTTTGCGTGAGGGCGACGCCTACGGGCATTCGACCGATGGAAACGGCAAGACGGTCTGCGTCGAGTACAGCTCGATCAACATCGCAAAGCCGTTCGGCTTCCACCATCTGCCTTCTACCGCGATCGGCAACGCGCTGTACCGCATCTATAAGGCGCTCGGCTACAACACGGTCGGCATCAACCACCTCGGCGACTGGGGCACGCAGTTCGGCAAGATGATCACGGCGTACAAGCTGTGGGGCGATAAGCCCGTCGACGATTACTCGATCCGCGAGCTCGTTGCGCTGTATGTGCGCTTCCACGAGGAGGCGGAACAGGATCCGACCCTGAACGACACGGCGCGCGCGTGGTTCCGGAAGATCGAACAAGGCGATCCCGAGGCGCACATGCTCTGGGAAAAGATGAAGGACGCGACGATCCGCGAGGTCAAGATCACCTACAAGCGCATGGGCGTGGACTTCGACAGCTGGAACGGCGAAGCGTTCTACGAGGACAAGATGCAGCCGATCATCGACGAGCTCCGTGAAAAGGGCATCAGCAAGGTCGATCAGGGCGCGCAGATCGTGGATCTTTCCGAATGGAACATGCCGCCGTGCATCATCGTGAAGAGCGACGGCAGCACGATCTACGCAACGCGCGACCTCGCTGCCGCCTGCTACCGCAAAGCGACCTACGACTTTACTAAGCTTCTGTACGTCGTGGCGTATCAGCAGGACCTGCACTTCAAGCAGTTCTTCAAGGTGCTGGAGCTCATGGGCAGAGACTGGGTCAAGGACTGCGTGCATGTGAACTTCGGCATGGTGTCGATGGAGGGCGGCTCGTTCTCCACGCGCGGCGGCAAGGTGCTGTACCTGGACGACGTGCTGGACGCGGCGGTCGAAAAGACCTACGACATCATCTGCGAAAAGAGCCCGGACCTTGAGGACAAGAAGTCCGCTGCCGAGGCGGTCGGCGTCGGCGCGATCCTTTGGTCGGTGCTGTATAACTCCCGCATCAAGGACGTGACGTTCTCCTGGGACAAGGTGCTGAACTTTGACGGCGAGACCGCGCCGTATGTGCAGTACACGCACGCCAGAAGCTGCTCGGTGCTCCGGAAAGCCGGCGAGCGTCCCGCATCGTTCGACGCGTCGCTGCTCTCCGATCCCGAAAGCGTCGCTCTTCTGAAGGCGATCGCGGCGTTCCCGGAGGCGGTGCGAAGCGCTGCCGAAAAGTACGAGCCGTACGTTGTGGCGCGTTCGATCATGCAGATCAGCAACGCGTTCAACCGCTTCTATTACGAACAGCGGATCATGGCGGACGATGAAGCCGTCCGCGCAGCGCGCCTTGCGCTGACCGACGCGACGCGGCAGACGCTGAAAAACGGATTGAATTTACTGGGGCTTTCCGCTCCCGAAAGGATGTAATATGCTGGATATCAAGTTTGTCCGGGCAAATCCGGATCTCGTCAAAGAGAACATCAAAAAGAAATTTCAGGACGACAAGCTCGTCCTCGTCGACGAAGTTTTGGCGCTTGACAAGGAATACCGCGAGGCGCATGTCCGCTGCGATTATCTCAGGAATCAGCGCAACGTGATCTCTAAATCCATCGGCATGATGATGGCGCACGGCGAGCGCGACAAAGCGGAGGAAGCCAAGGCGCAGGTCGGCGCGATGGCAAAGGAAATGGCGGAGCTTGAAGTCCGTGAGACCGAGCTGGAGGGCGAGATCAGGAAGCGCATGCTCGTGATCCCGAACATCATCGATCCGTCGGTCCCGATCGGCAAGGACGATTCCGAAAACGTCGAGATCGAGCGCTTCGGCGAGCCGGTCGTGCCCGATTTCGAGATCCCGTACCATGTGGACATCATGGAGCGGCTCAGCGGCATCGACCTTGATTCCGCGCGCAAAACGAGCGGCAACGGCTTCTACTATCTGATGGGCGACATCGCGCGGCTGCACAGCGCGGTGCTCTCCTACGCGCGCGATTTCATGATCGACCGCGGCTACACCTACGTCGTGCCGCCGTTCATGATCCGCTCCGCGGTCGTCGACGGCGTCATGAGCTTTTCCGAGATGGAAAACATGATGTACAAGATCGAGGGCGAAGACCTGTATCTCATCGGCACGTCCGAACACAGCATGATCGGACGGTTCATGAACACGTTCCACGACGAGGACAAGCTCCCGCTGAAGCTCACGAGCTATTCGCCCTGCTTCCGCAAGGAGGTCGGCGCGCACGGCATCGAGGAGCGCGGCGTCTACCGCATCCACCAGTTCGAGAAGCAGGAAATGATCATCGTCTGCAAGCCCGAGGAGAGCAGAACGCTCTATAACGAGCTTTGGCAGAACACGGTCGATTTCTTCCGCTCGCTCGACATCCCGGTGCGTACGCTCGAGTGCTGCTCCGGCGATCTTGCGGATCTCAAGGTGAAGAGCTGCGACGTCGAGGCATGGTCGCCGCGGCAGCAGAAGTACTTCGAGGTCGGAAGCTGCTCGAATCTCGGCGACGCGCAGGCGCGCCGGCTCGGCATCCGCATCAAGAACAAGGAAAAGGGCAACTACTTTGCGCATACGCTGAACAACACGGTCGTCGCGCCGCCGCGCATGCTGATCGCGTTCCTCGAGAACAATCTGCAGAAGGACGGCACGATCCGCATCCCCGAAGCGCTGCGTCCCTACATGGGCTTTTTGGATCACATCGGATAACGGCAAAGCGGGGGAAATCGCATGGCGGACATTACGAATATCCGGATCACGTTTCAGAAGGAGGAGCAGGCTGCTGCGGCGGAGGAGATCGCAAGGACGATGATCAAAATCTCCTACGCGATCGACGAAAAGGACCGCCCCGTCTGGGCGGACGAAGCCGCGCGCGCGGAAACGCTGACGCAGGCACATCTTGCCTTCGGCGAACAGACCGCCTCCTACGATCCGACAGTAAACTGTCCGTACTGTTCGGTGCAGCGCGTCCGGCAGGAGGGCAAAGAGCTTTTCATCGACAGATGCGGCGATCTGGTGCGCGGCTTTCTGATCACGGATAAAAACGGGCTGTTCCCGCAGCTTTGCGCCGCCTGCGCGCTGCGCGATCCCGATTCGCCCTTCGACGCCGCCTGTCAATACGAAATGACGGTGTCCGGCTATGTGTATCTGACCGAGCTGCATTGGGACGGCAGGCTGTTCCATGCCAGGGAACGGTATGCGGACGACGAATGCGAGGAGGGCGAATGGACCGACGATTCGACCGGAACCTATTCCCTCGAACCGAACGGCGCGCTGAAAATGCTTCGCTGAATCCTATGATGAAACCGGCAGGGAGTCCTGCCGGTTTTGTGATATCGCCGACGGAAGCGAAAAGACGGCGAAAGGAGCTTTCACGGGCGTTCCAGAAAATCCAGCACCCCGTCCGCGATCGCTTCGGCAAGGCGCTGCTGATACTCCGGATCCATAAGGTTTCGTTCGTCCTCCGGATTGCTCAAAAACCCGCATTCGATCAGCACAGACGGCACGTCGGGGATGCGCGTTACATAATTGTCGCCGGGGTTTGCAAGCCGCGGATCGAGCCCGAGCCCGCCTGTGATCGCGTCGATCACGCAGCCCGCAAGCGCTTTTCCCTCCTCCGCCCCCGCCTGGTAGTAACACATCGGTCCCTTGATCCGGCGATTCTCATACTTGTTCATGTGGATCGAAACGGTGCAGTCCGCGCCTTCCGTGCAGAGGATCGCGCCGCGCCGCGCCATGTCGTCGCGCTTCGTGGCGGCAAGCGCATCCGTATCCGTGCGCGTCCGCAGAACAAAACAGCCGCGATCCTCCAGCGCGCGTGCGACCCGCTCGCCGATCAAAAGGTTCAGATCGGATTCCAATACGCCCGTGTCGGTCCCGGTCGCGCCGCAGTCGAATCCGCCGTGTCCGTAATCGAGGATCACAAAGAATTTCGGCGGTTCTGCGGATAGCTCGAACGGCGTGCACGGTGTCTTCATTTCGGTGCAGCCGAGAAGGAAACAGGTCAGAAGCAGCAGCAAAGTACGTCTCATACGGGAGTTTATGCGAAAAAGCCGGTGAAATCCCGTTTTTATCCGTTGACAATTGCAAAAAAAGCAAGTAAAATAGATTCGTTATCATGGAGGCATGCGGGTGTAGCTCAGTGGCAGAGCACCGGCTTCCCAAGCCGGCTATACGGGTTCGATTCCCGCCACCCGCTCCATAAGCCGAAGCGCAAGCTTCGGCGAGCACCGACATGATAACGGTCGGCCCGCTGCCATTGCAGGCTCTGCGGGTAAAAATGAAAAAATATTTTTATAAGGAGAACTACAATGGCAAAAGCAAAATTCGAACGTACGAAGCCGCATGTAAACATCGGCACGATCGGACACGTTGACCATGGCAAGACGACGCTGACGGCGGCGATCACCATGGCGCTGGCACAGCAGGGCGAAGCAGTCGCAATGCGTTACGACGAGATCGACAAGGCGCCGGAAGAGAAGGCGCGCGGCATCACGATCAACACGGCGCACGTTGAGTATGAGACGGCAAATCGTCACTATGCGCACGTTGACTGCCCCGGCCACGCGGACTATGTCAAGAACATGATCACGGGCGCTGCACAGATGGACGGCGCGATTCTGGTCGTTTCCGCAGCAGACGGTCCGATGCCCCAGACCCGTGAGCACATTCTGCTCGCCCGTCAGGTCGGCGTACCGTACATCATCGTCTTCATGAACAAGGTCGACCAGGTCGACGACGAAGAGCTTCTGGAGCTCGTCGAGATGGAGATCCGTGAGCTGCTGAGCTCCTATGATT
>JAEESS010000015.1 GCA_016286445.1 Bacillota bacterium | reverse complement strand
GAGGATCTCGTCGACGCGCCCCTGCGAAATGATCGAGTACCCGTCCTTGCCGATGCCCGTATCGCGGAACAGTTCGGAGATGTCCTTGAGCCTGCAGACGCGCCCGTTCAGCACGTATTCGCTCTCGCCCGAACGGTACATGCGCCGCGTCACCGCAACCTCGTCGTAATCGACCGGCAGCAGGTGGTCGGCGTTGTCGAACGTCAGCGTGACTTCGCACATCGACTGCGGCTTGCGCTTCTGCGTGCCGTTGAAGATGACGTCCTCCATTTTGGAGCCGCGCAAAGCACGCGCGCTTTGCTCACCGAGTACCCAGCGCACCGCATCCGCGATATTGCTCTTGCCGCTTCCGTTCGGTCCGATGACCGCCGTGATGCCCGAGCCGAATTGAAGCTCGGTCTTTTTCGCAAACGACTTGAAGCCGGAGATGTCCAGTCTTGTCAGTCTCATTTCGTTTCCAACCTCGAAAGCGCGTCTTCGGCAGCCGCCTGTCCCGCGCTCTGTTTTGAATGTCCCTTCCCCTCGCCGAGTACCTGCTCGTCGAGCACCGCCTGCATGGTGAAGGTCTTGCTGTGATCCGGTCCCTCTTCCCCGACGAGCACATACCGCACCTGTCTGCCGTGCGTTCTCGCATGGATCAGCTCCTGCAGGCGCGTCTTGTGATCCTTTTCGGATACCGGCGTCGAGAGGTCCAGAAGCGGCAGTACGAACCGGTGGATAAAGCTCCTTGCGGGCGCGAAACCGCCGTCCAGATAGATCGCGGCGATCACCGCCTCGAACGCATCGGACAGGATCGACGGCTTTTCCCTGCCGCCGCTTGCGTCCTCGCCGCGGCCCAAAAGCAGGTATTTGCCGAGCCCGACGCCCTTCGCCGCTTCGGAAAGCGCGGATTCGCAGACGATCGACGCGCGGTTTTTGGAAAGCTGTCCCTCCTGCATGTTCGGGAAGCGGAAAAAGAGCTCCTCGGACACGCAAAGCTCCAGCACCGCGTCTCCCAGAAACTCCATGCGCTCGTTGTCGCCGCCCGTGCCGGGCACATACGACGAGTGCATCAGCGCGCGCTTCAAAAGGTCGGCGTTTCCGAAGGAATACCCGAGCTTATTCTGCAATTCCGTGATTTGTTCTTTCGTCAGCATACGCGTTTCTCTTTACCAAAAAACCCGCACAAAGCGCGTGCGGGTCCGGTTCGACTTGCCTGTTTCCGCTTATTTCTGCAGATAACGAAGAATATCGCCGACGGTCTGCACTTTGGGCAGTTCTTCATCGGGGATCTCGGTGTCGAATTCCTGTTCCAGATCCATGACGAGCTCAACCACGTCCAGAGAGTCCGCATGCAGATCCTCGATCAGATGGCTTTCCATCGTGATGGTTTTGGGGTCGATATCCAGCTGTTTGCCGATGATTTCGCAGATTTTTTCGAATTCCATGATTACTCCCTTCCGTCCCGAAGGACGATTCGATCACTTGATTATTTTACCGAAAAACGGAGGGTTTGTCAATCCTCAATGTTCAGCGTTTCGGCGAACGCGCCGATCTTTTCCGTCACGCCGCCGCGCACGAGCCGCGTCGCCTGCAGGAGGCAGACCTTGACCGATTTTGCGTCGGAACTGCCGTGTCCCTTGATGATGCCTCCGTTGATTCCCAGGAGAGGCGCGCCGCCGTATTCGGTGTAATCCAGCCGTTTTTTCAACGAATTGAACGCGGGCTTGCCGATCAGTCCGGCGAGCTTGCCGCGCGTCGATTCCATCAGCGAGCGCTTCAGCATCGTCGCGATCCATTTTGCCACGCCCTCGGTGGTTTTCAGCATGACGTTGCCGTCGAAGCCGTCGCAGACCAGCACGTCCACCGCGCCGCTCGTCAGATCGCGCGCCTCGACGTTGCCGATGAAGTTCACGCCCTCGGTCGCTTTCAGGCGCTGATGCGCTTCCTTCGCAAGCGAATTGCCCTTCTCCTCCTCGGTGCCGTTGCACAGAAGCCCCACGCGCGGGTTCTTCACGCCCTCGACCGCTTCGAGGTACGCCGCGCCCATCAGCGCGAACTGCACGAGATACCCCGGCTTGCAGTCCGTGTTCGCGCCGCAGTCGATGATCTCGGTCACGGTGCCCGCCGTCGTGGGGATCAGCGTGGCAAGCGCGGGACGCTTGATGCCCTTGTGCCGCCGCACGATCAGTGTTGCGCCGGTCAGTACCGCGCCGGTAGACCCTGCGGAAAAGAAGCATTCCGCCTCCTTGTCGCGCACACATTCGAGCGCCTTTACCAAGCTCGAATCCTTCTTCTTGCGGATCGCCTCGGTCGGATGCTCGCCCATGCCGATCGTCTCGGTCGTAAAGACGGTTTCGATCCGGTCCCTGATCTCCGGATGCGCCGCCGTAAAGTCGTTCAGAACCTTCTCGTCGCCGAACAGCCGGAGGTTCACACCCTCCGCCTCCGGCTCCTTCAAAAATGCCAGAACACCGTCCAGCACCGCCGCGGGCGCGTTGTCACCGCCCATTACGTCAACTGCAAGCTTCATAGAAACCCCTCTCACAAATACGATCCCTCGGATCTTTTAACCAGGTTATTATACTCCAACCGCACGCAGGATGCAAGAAAAAACGGAAACGCGGTTTCGCATTTCCGTTTCACATCGTCGGTCGCTTACGCATCCCGTTCCAGAACGCCGTCCTTCATCATCAAAATTTCGTCCGCCTGCGCCGCAATCTCCAGATCGTGCGTGACGATGATCACGCAGCGGTTTTCCTCGTGTGCAAGCCGAAGCAGGATCGAAACGACCTGGTCGCCGTTCGTAATATCGAGGTTTCCGGTCGGCTCGTCGGCAAGGATCAGCTCGTTCCCCGCCGCAAGTGCACGGGCGATCGCCACGCGCTGCTGTTCGCCGCCGGACATCTGTGCCGGATATCGTTTGAACTGCTCCGGTGCGATCCCGACCGCGGAAAGCTCCTTTTCGGCGCGTTCCCTTGCCGCCTTGCCGCGGACGCCCTTGAGCTTCATGGAATACAGCACGTTTTCCATGGCGGTGAGAAGCGGAAAGAGGTTGTAGTTCTGATAGATGACTGCTGCATGGTCGCGCCGGTAATGATCGCGGTCGAGCTTTGCCGTGGGCGTTCCCTCAAATACGACTGCTCCGCCGCTCGGCAATTCGAGCCCTGCAAGCAGCGAAAGAAGCGTCGTTTTGCCGCTGCCGCTTTTGCCGACGATCGCGTATGCCCTGCCGCGCTCGAATGAACATGAAACATCTTTGACCGCATCGACGGTCTGATACTTGTTTCGATACGAAAAGGAGAGATTATCTGCTTTCAAAAATTCCATACTGATACCGCCTTCCTATAAATCAGTCTTGATCGTGTAAAAGCCGCGTCGGCGGCGCCATGACCGGACGCAGAACCGCAAGAACGCACCCGGCGAGGTGACAGCCGAAGAAGATCAGCGCCGGCAGCGGACGATGCAGAATCACCCCGACCAACGCTGTCGCCAAAAGCGGCAGGAGCAACTGTTCAATAAGGACCGTACAGAACAACGCACCCCCGCTCATGCCGAGTGTCCGCATCAGCGCATAGGTACGCACCTCCCCGCGCGTGCCCAAAAGCCCCATCAAAAAGCCGGCTCCGAGTCCCAGAAGCGCGATTAACGGCAGAAGCATTGATATTCTCCGGATGTTCTGTTCCATCGACGCGAGCGTCGCCTTGTACTGCTTGTCATAAACGGTCAGGGCAAAATCGTAATCGGTCTGACTCGGATCAACCTTTCGGAACCGCTTGTACGCGATCTCCAGCATTTCGTCGAGCTTGGCGTTGTCCTTCACGGTGAAGCTTGCACTATCTGTGCTCGGCGCTTCCGCGATATGCGCCGCAATGGTCTGCGAAGTCAGATAAGGGATATCGACGGCGAACCCGCTGCCTTTATACCATCCGACGACCCGAAAGGTGTACGTCTCGACTCTTTCCTTGTCCATTGAATAGGCATCCTGCAGCACAAGTGAAATGTCCTTCCCCGCAAGCTGATCGTATTTCGACGCCGGTACCAGGCAGATCTGCTCCTCGCTGTCGAAGAAATTTTCGACCTCCGAATACCATGCCCCGCCCGATTGCGAATCCGTCGCCTCCGTACAGCGTTCGTTCGATATGCCTGTCACACGAAAGAAGCCGATCTCCGAAACTGCAGAGAAGGATTTCGTCAAACAGAGATCGCGCACATATGCGCCGAGTCCATTCTCCGTATCCCGCAAAAAGTCGGTGTAACGGCGGCTCAAGCGGAGATTGTCAGACTTCGTTCCTCGCAGATCCGTGACAATCGCTTTGATCTCATAGCTGTCGCGAACCTCCGCAAGATACGCCGCTTGATTGTCGCGATAGGCAATCAGCAGGCACAAAAGCAGACACAGCGCGCCGCAGACAATGAAGCTCACAATCGACAGCCACGGTCGCCGCAGCATACGTTTGATCCAGTATCCGTCCATTTTTCATCCCTCCGAAAGCGTTCGCGGCGACATGTGCGAAACGACCGCCGCATGAATCCAGACGCCGACGCCTATCACGCCAAACTGCGCAAGCGCACAGAGCGCCGTTAAACGCACTCTCGGTGTACTGGCGTCCACCATGGCTTTCAGCGCTTCCTCCGAAATCACGAGTACTCCGCCGTACGCCGTGCGGTCGATTGTGCCGAGCATATCGACATATACATGCTCCTGTACCACGCCGAGCACAACACGGCTTAAAACCGTGCCGATCAGAATGCCGACCGTCGCCACAATCATGCCGCTTAAAACAAGATACGCAGTCGCTGCTCCCGGCGTCGCACCGAGAGAACGCATGATACCGACGTTCTTTTTCTGCATGGATTGATACATCAAAAGATAAAGCAGCAGAAGAAGCACCCAGCCGCCGAGCGCAATCAGGAGCAGCCGTTCCGTCGAAAAGCCGAGCTCGTTGAGGTTTTCCTGCACCGTCTCAAACCCCTGATCGTAAACAAACAGCTGTCTGCAATACGGCGAATCCTCCAGAGCAAGCTGAAATTCCTCCACACTGCCGTTTTGAAGCTCCACGGAAAGATACAGACCGTAGATGTCCCGGTTGTCGTCATACACCAAATCATCGCCGACGATCATCCCCACATCTCCGTTTTCGAAGGTAACCGTCTCGCCGTCCCGATGAAGGACCTCCGGTTCCCGATACGGCTCGAGCTTCGGATAGGCATCCGCGATCTGCGCGCTGCGCGGAAGAAAGACCGTGTTGGTCGTAAAGGCATAGGTGCCCTCCGACCATGCCATGGGCAGGCGGTAGATCCCGACAACCGTATAGTCCTCCGGCTCCGAATATGCCGTATCGAGGAAGAAATCCCCGATGCGCGGATTGTTCTGATGCTCGCTGTATTTGATGAAGGAGATCGTGTCGTCCGGCAGCGCAAACTGGGAAAACGGAATCGTGTCCCCAACGTGCAGGTTTGAGAGCTTTGCCGTGATCTCCGAGATCACCAGCACCTTTGCGCCGGTTTTATATTCCTCCTCGGTGAAGCTGCGACCTTCGATGATCGCCGCCTCGCCCGTCAGGAAGGAGAAGACCGTTTCCAGCCGCTCCGTGCCGATCGAAACCATCGCGTGATTATGGTGCAGCCATGCGTCGCGGTATGTGCGCCAAACGTCGTTCGGCGTGTCTGTGAAGAACGCGTCCGCATCGCCTTCCAGGCGTTCCGCCGCAGGCCAGACCGCATCGTCAAAATACGGTTGTCCGTCCTCTGTAATACGGTCCCTCTCGGAAGTATACTCCAAATATCCGTCGCGCCGCACCACCGGGCCGCCAATAAGCGAGTGATAGACCGGCCCCGCCCACGATATGCCATGATCCGGATTCAGATTGATGGTCCAACCCATATCGAACGAGCCCGGGTCATAGATGCCGGTAACCACATAGTGTTCGCCTTCGACAAAATAGTCGGCTGCATCGGGGTCCTCGGAAAGATCGATCAAGTAAGAGAATCCGCCGGTATACTGCATTGTCTCGAACGGCTCCGCGTATTCGTCGTTCAACAGCAGCGCGTCGTCCAGCTCGAACAGCAGATACAGAGGTTTTTGATAGGCACTGTACCATGGATGCCGTGCGGTCGTCGTATCCTTTGCCACCAGCTTTCCGGCAAAGACCGCATGATAATACGGACTCGAATCGTCGCTCGAACGCCAGCCCAACTCACGCCTGATATCGATAAACGGATGAAACGCAGGTGAGCTGCACCCCGCGACCGTATGGATGCGCACCGCCTTGACACCCGGAAGCGACTCAATCGCCTCCACGTCCTTCACGGTAAACGAACGCGTATCACCGGAAACCGACAGGTCTTTGCCGGAACGGACGATGACGCTGCCGGGATCGGAGCGCACCGCGATTGCCGTGTGACTCTTGTCCAGCGAATCGGAGAGTTTCTCCGTCGAATACCACAACGCCGCTGCAGCGGACAGAAAGCCCGTCATCAACGCGGCGAACACCAGCCACAAAAGCGTGGTCAGCGGTTTTCTGGTAAGTCGTTTCCAAACCGTCATGCAAACGCCCCTCCTTTGTGCCTATATTATTACATATCGCCTTATAGTTGTCAATGCTATATATTGATTTTTTACAAATAATATGGTATGGTGAGTACTGATGAAAGAAACTGTTGCCAACGCGGCGGATTTCGGAGTATATTGTGATTCGGAGGCGAAAGAAGCACTTGCCAGATACCGGTCATTCGTTCATATCGTATTTCAAGCGAGCGACAAGCCCGCTTGTTGTGCTGCACTTCCTTTCCGAAAAACCGATGTATGGATATGAGATCTCGGCGGAGCTCAAGACCCGCAGCGACGGCAAGTACATGATCTCCATACTCTACCCCGTTTTGTACCGGCTCGAGGAGCAAGGCTATATCGAGATCTCCGCAACCGAGGTCGCAGAGGGACGCGCAAGAAGCTACTACTCAATCACGCCCGCCGGACGGGAATATCTGAAAAAAACAGAAAAAGAATACCTCGAGATCTCAAAGACCTTCGAGGCATTGATGAAATAGTATTATATTCATGACGCCGGTTCGTCCGGCGCTTTCTTTTTACCGGTCGTCGCGGACGTCGTGGACGACGTACGGCTTCGGATCGGTGAGCGCCTCGCGCATAAAGTTTGGATAGATCGTAACAGGATCGTCCGGCGCGACCCATTCGAAGCGCTCGGCGCCGTCGGCGATGTGATCGGATTTGAGTGTAAAGTCCTCCGGCACGTTCATATAGAAATAGAAGGCAAGCTCATAGACGGGCTTGCCGAACAGCTTCGGGCTGTCGTTATAGAAACAGACCTCGCTGACGTAACCGAGCCGGTCGACGGTCATCCGTACGCCCGTCTCCTCAAAGACCTCGCGCACAACGGCCTGTTCCGCCGTTTCGCCGAACTTGATCCGTCCGCCGACCGAATAGCAGTAGTCGCCGAACTTGCTTTTGACCATCAGCGCTTTGCCGTCCTTTACGATGATCGCGCCGACGCGGATGTTCAGAAGCCCTTCCCCGCAGGGCAGGCACAGATCGGGTCCGAGATCGTTTTCCATACGTTGCTCCTTTTTCATTCTGTCGACAACCCTTCCGGCTCGGCTTCGCCGACCCACCGATGGTCTCACATGGTCGAAAACCACGCGCAGTGTGGTTTTCTCCCTGTTCGGCCCGCGCTTCCGATTCGCTTTCCCCCGCACTGCGGGCGCTCATCTCCGCGCCCCGTTACACAGGGAGGGCAAGATGTATGATTCCCTCGGCTCCCCTGTGCAAGGGGAGCTGTCTGCGCAGCAGACAGAGGGGTTGTCACGCGGCATCGCCGCAATTCACGCCGCAATGCAATTCATGGCCGCAAGGTCAATTCACGCGCGGCATCGCAATTCATGCGGGACGCCGGGGTCGGCGTCCCCTACGGTTGCGCATCCAAAAGCCTTCCCCTTTGAGGGGAAGGTGGATCGCGCAGCGAGACGGATGAGGTGGACACGCAGAAAAGCGTCAGCTTTACGCGGATCAATCCAACGCTGCCTTGGCAGCATATCACATTTGCAAAGCAAATCTGTCACACGCCGAGGCGTATATCGCATTCCGCGCTGCGGAATATATCACGAGGGAGTCAGAATATCTGACTCCCTCAAACTTTGTGGTGCTCCCGCTCGGGAAGCTCCGATCCGGTCATTCCGAACGGGCAATCATGGTAATTACTTCTCGTCTTCCATGTTGATGACTTCTCTGCCATCATAATAGCCGCAGTTCTTGCAGACCGTGTGCTGCGCTTTCAGCTCGTGGCACTTCGGGCACTCGACGAGGTTGGGCGCGATCGCCTTGGAATTGTTCGCTCTGCGCGAATCTCTTCTCGCCTTCGATGTTTTTCTCTTGGGTACTGCCATGATTACACCTCCTTATGATCGTTCAATAATGATTCGAGCGCGGAAAAACGCGCGTCGATTTTGGATTTCTGACAGTCGCACTGTCCGCGGTTCAGATCGGCGCCGCAGATCGGGCAAAGCCCCTTGCACGTTTCGCTGCAGACCGTCGTCATCGGCATCTCCAGGAAGAGATTGTCGAAAAACGCTTCTTGTAGATCGAGCTTTTCGCCCTCGTACGGATAGAGCTCGTCGTCCGGCGTCTTGTAGACCGAACGTACGAAATGCTCCGTAAACGAAAAGCTGAGCTTTTGGACCATCGGTTTATTGCAGCGCGCGCAGGTCGTTTCGTATGAAGCCTCTGCCTCCGCGTCCACGCGGAAGGTCTTTCCGTCGTAGACATAGGTTCCGATTAGCTTGCCTGTGCCGACAAACCGTACGGGATCGCCCGCATACGTCTGCTGCTCCAGCTTGCCTTCCCAAGCGAACGGGAACGGCTCGCCGACCCTTCGCAATGCTTCATTAACCGATACGATCATATGCAACCTCAAAATGAACCAACAGCTATTTTAACCATTCCGACGCCGTTTGTCAACAGATTTCTTTGCCTGTTTTCCCTTTTTTGTCGGGATTTCGCGTTTCCCCTGCGGTTTTGCGCCGCGCGCGGTCGGATTCTGCGTCCGCTCCGGCGGAACGAGCGCATTTTTGCCGGTCCCGATCAGGTCTTCGCGGTCTGCAAGCCGCAGCGCTTTGCGCACCGTTTTGAAGTTTGCGGGCAGAAAAAACTGCATCAGCGCGCGCTGCATCGCCTTGTCCTCCGGGGATTTCGGCACATAGACCGGCTGCATCGAGCGTGGATCCAGTCCGGTATGATACATGCAGGTCGACACCGTTCCCGGCGTCGGATAAAAGTCCTGCACCTGCTCCGGACGGTGCCCGATCCGCTTGAGATACTGCGCAAGCTCGATCGCGTCATGGAGCGTGCAGCCCGGATGCGAGCTCATCAGATACGGCACGACGAACTGTTTCTTGCCGAGCCGCGCGTTCATGCGCTCATAGCGCTTGAGAAACTCCTCATAGAGCGCGTGCGGCGTCTTGTTCATGTAATAGAGCGTGCGATCCGCAATGTGCTCCGGCGCGACCTTGAGCTGTCCGGAAACGTGATGTTCGCAAAGCTCCCGTAAAAACGCGTCGCTCTTGTCATAGAGCAGATAATCAAAGCGCACGCCGCTTCGGATAAACACTTTCTTCACGCCCGGCACGGCGCGAAGCTTACGAAGCAGCGCGACATAATCCGCGTGGCTGACCTCCAGGTTTTGGCAGCGCTCATAGCCGATGCACGAGCGGTTTTTGCATACGCCGCTCTTCATCTGCTTCCTGCAGGCGGGCTGCCGGAAGTTTGCGGTCGGTCCGCCGACGTCGTGGATAAAGCCCTTGAAATCCGGATCCTTCGTCATCTCCCGCGCTTCCGAAAGGATCGATTCGTGGCTTCGCGCCGAGATCACGCGTCCCTGGTGGAACGTCAGCGCGCAGAAATTGCAGCCGCCGAAGCAGCCGCGGCAGGACGTGATCGAAAACTTTACCTCGTCGATCGCAGGGATCGGCTCCCGATACGACGGGTGCGGACGGCGCGTAAACGGCAGCGCGTATACCGCGTCCATCTCCTCGGTCGAAAGCGGCGGCTGCGGCGGGTTCTGCACGAGATACCCCTTTTCGTGCGGCTGGATCAATCGCTTCCCGCGGATCGCATCCTGTTCCTCAAACTGGATCCGAAACGCCTCGGCATACCTGCGCTTATCCGTTGCGACCTCGGTATACGACGGCAGCATCACGGCGTCCGGGACTTCGCCCGGATCGTTGACCCGGAAGCATGTTCCGGGGATATCGCGGATCTCATGCACCGGCGTGCCGGCGTCGAGCGCGTCGGCGATCGCAACGACACTGCGCTCGCCCATACCGTACATGAGAATGTCCGCGCCGGCGTCATAGAGGATCGAATGCCGCACGCGGTCGTCCCAGTAATCGTAATGCGCAAAGCGGCGAAGGCTTGCCTCGATCCCGCCGATCAGCACCGGCACATGCGGATATGCCTCCCGGCAGCGATTGGAATACACGATCACAGCGCGATCCGGGCGCTTGCCCGCCTTTCCGCCGGGCGTGTAGGCGTCGTCGCTTCTGCGCCTTTTGGCGGCGGTGTAGTGATCGACCATGGAGTCGAGGTTGCCCGCGGAAACCAGAAACGCAAGTCTCGGCTTGCCGAGCGCCTTGAACGCGTTCACGTCGTGCCAGTCCGGCTGTGCCAGAATCCCCACCGAATACCCGCGGCTTTGCAGTACGCGCGCGATGATCGCCGTGCCGAAGCTCGGATGGTCGATATACGCGTCGCCGCTGATATAAACAAAATCAAGCCCGTCGATTCCGCGGGCTTTCATTTCGTTCGCCGACAAAGGCGGTATGGTTTTGACGGGGCTTCGATTCACAGCTGATCGCTCTCCTCCGCGTGTCTGCGCTCCTCGTCGCTGACCGTGGCATGCGGTGAAACGGGTCCGACCACGCGTTCCTCTCCCGCCTGCTGTTCGCCCTTCGCCGTCAGCTCGGAAACGAGGTATTCGATGGTGGACGCCATCTCCTTGCGCTCCTTTTCCATCTCCAGAAGCTGCGCAATCAGCTCGTCCAGGTACTTGTCCACGTCCTCGCGGTCGTACCCGAACAGAGCCTTGCGAAACTCTTTATTTGCGATGCTTTCCGCCTTGATCATGAGGCGTTACATATCGGTATAGCCGGTATCCTCCACGGTATCTTCGACCGCGACGTCATGCGGCGCAAACAGGAAGATTCCTCTCGAAACCTTGTTCGCCGTGCCGTTGGTCGCATAGATCGCACCAAGCAGGAAGTCCAGCACACGCTGCGCCGTGGTGCCGTCAAGCTCTTCCATGTTGACGATGACCGGACGGCGGTTCTTGAGGTTGTCGACGATCGTCTGCGCGTCGTCGTAGCAAACCGGATGATACACGATCATCTTCATCGACGCCATGTTCTGGGGGATCGGCTGCGCCTCGCCGCCGCCCACCAGCGCGTTTTCACGGCGTCTTGAACGCGATTCACGCTTCTGCGGCTGCTCCTGCGGCTCGTCACCGAGGATCGCGTCGTCCTCTTCCGTCTCTTCCAGTCCGATGAAATTCAAAAATTTACCCATTTCAGTTTCCTCCCGTAATGATTCGCGGCCCGAAGATCGCTGTCCCGACGCGGACGGTCGTTGCGCCTTCCTCGATCGCTGTCGGAAAATCGTGGCTCATGCCCATCGACAGCGTGTCGAGCGGAAGCGCCGGGTATTCGTGCCCGATGCGTTCAAACAACGTGCGCATTTCCCGGAAGTACGGACGTACCGCTTCCCTGTCGATCGCAGGCGGCACACACATCAGCCCGCGCATGCGTACATGCGGCGATCCGGCGATCCGCTCCAGAAGCGCCGGAAGCGCTTCGGGCGTCACGCCGCCCTTCTGCGGCTCGCGTCCGATGTTGACTTCGATCGTTATATCCTGTGTGACGCCGTTCCGTTCGGCATACGCAAGGATCGCGTCGAGCAGCGGTTCCCGATCGACCGATTGGATCAGGTCCGCTTTCCCGCATACATATTTTACCTTGTTCGTTTGCAGTTGTCCAATAAAATGCGTCCTTAAATGATTCTGTTTATAAAAAGTTAACTTTTCGGTGAACTCCTGTGCGCGATTTTCGCCGATTTCGGTCACGCCGGCGTCGATCGCCTCCGCAATCCGCCCGATCTCCACGAATTTCGTGACGGCGATCAGCGTAACTTCACGCTCCGCTCTGCCCGCTCTTTGGCATGCAAGCGCCATCTGCTCGCGTACCGATTCCAGATTCTCCCGGATTGTCAAGACTTGTTCTCCTCCTTCTCTTCGATCGGCATGCGCACCTTCAGTCCCGCAAACAGCGTGATATGGCTGTCGCGCGCGGAGATGATCGCGTCCTCGCCGTTGCTGCCGGCGATGTAGACCGCGACCTTCTGATAGGTGCCGTCGGTGGATTTTGCAAAGATATACGGTATGCCGTCCGTGTACTGGATGTACTTCGTCGGCACATAAAGCCCCGTCGCGTTGTTCTGCACCGAGATCTCAACCACGCGCGTCGTCAGAAGCGGACGAACGTCGGCGTCGACCTGCATGACGTACAGAACGCCGGTCTCGGTGTCGCGTTCGGTCAGAATCCTGCCCTGATACGCGCCTTTGACGCCCTTCACGGTGAACGAATAGGTCAGTCCCGGCATCAGACGGTCCGCGCCTTTTGCGTTCATAACGAACGCAAGGTAGAACTTGGACCGATCCGTTACGATGCGATAGCTGAAGTTTTCGTTGTCCATACTGATCGACGGCGCGTTCAGGATACGCTTGATGAGCGGCACCGTGAGCTGCGATACGTCGCGCAGGTTCTCCTCGTTCATGTCCGAATAAAAGCTGATATAGCCGTTGTATTCGGAAACGATCGTCCGCGCGCTGCCCGTTTCAAAGCTCTTCTTCATGGCGTCGATGTCCGCAATGATGCCGTCGACCTGCTCGGTATTTTTGAGGCTCGTGACCATCAGCTCGCGCCGCTCCTCCTGGAGCCGGATGAGCTGCATCTCAAGCTTGGCATACTCCACGGGATCGCGCTCGCCGTTGGAGCACGCGCGCATCTGCTTGGAAACGGCATTGATCTGCTCGTTGTATCCGATCACCGCCTGCGGCAGCGTGCCGCCCGTTTCGGTGCGCAGCAGAGACTGCAGCAGCGTATACAGCGCCGCCTCCTTGGTGCAGATCGCGGAGATCTGGCTCTCGTAGGAATACGGATACAGCACGGCGATCGGATCGCCCTCGGAGATCAGCGCGCCTTCTTCGAGCAGGATATGGCTTTCGCTTGCGGATTCGGTGAACAGCCGCTCGCTTCGCACGACGACCGCTTCGCTTTCGACCTCGGTGTACAGCGTCATCTGTTCGAGTTTCCGAACGTTGCCCGTGACCTTCTTCATCAGCCAGATCGCGCCCACGACAAAGACGACCAGCAGCACCGCGCTGGCGATGAACAGGATATAAAACCGTTTAGTCGCCCGAAAGCCCCGTTCCATCCGTTTTTACCTCATAGCCCGCCTTTTGGGACCGACCGTACTGGCGGTCGAAGTTCTCCCGGTTTTTGGCGATGTACCCTTCAAAAAGATCCTCTGCGGACATGCCGCTTCGGATGCACATGCTCACAAAAAAGTGCAGCACGTCGACGAGCTCGCCTTTGATCGCCTCCGGATCCAGCGGCTTCTCGTTTTTCCACCACTTCCAGTTCAGCTCGTTCAAAAGCTCCATGAGCTCGTCCGTACAGGCAAGGATGTCCTTCTGCATCCACACCTCATACGGAAAATCGAGCTTTCGCCGTTCCATGATATCCTCGTCCAGCGCCTTCTGCAGCCGGAAGATCATTTCAAGCTTGTCTTCCATTCCGTTGCCACCAATCCTTTGCCGTTGATTCCAGCGTATCCCCGATCCCTTTCAGCCGTCCGACCGCGCAGAACGCAGCGGCGTCCGGAGTGAAAAGCTGATCCGCGGCACGCTTCACCTCTTCCATTGTAACACATTCGATGCGGTTCAGGGTACCCGTAAGATCATATTCTTTCTCCAAAAGCAGCGCCGTTTTTCCGATCGCGCTCATATGCGCCATCGTGGACTCCATGCCCAGGAGATAACTGCCCTTGAGCTGCTGTCTTGCGCGGACAAATTCCGCTTCCGAAATGCCGTCCCGCTTGACGTCGTCGAGCTCCTTGAACAGCAGCGAAAGCACTTCCTTTGCCTGTCCCTCCGTGCAGCCCGCATAGAAGCAGAGACTGCCCGCGCCGCGGTATGCCATCGGATAGGAATAGACCGAGTACGCAAGTCCGCGTTCCTCACGGATATGCTGAAACAGCCGCGAGCTCATGCTGCCGCCCAACGCGTTCGACAGCACCGCCTGCGCGAAGTATTCGTCGGTCCCGAGCGCCGCGCCCGGCAGCGCAAGGCACAGATTGATCTGCTCGACGTCCTTTTGGACGAGCGCGGTCCGAAAGCCGCTTTGGATCGAAACCGGCCGCGCCGCATGGCGTTCGCCCGCTTTAACGTCGTGGAAGTACCGTTCCAAAAGGGACAGCAGCGTTTCGCGCACGAAGCTTCCCGCAACGGCGATCACGATGTTTTCCGCGGTATAATGCCGCTGCATATAGCGAACGAGGTCCTCGCGCGACAGCGCCTGCACGGTCTCTTCCGTGCCGAGGATCTCGGATTCGATCGGCGTGCCCCAAAAAAGCTGCTCGCTTGCGCGGTCGAACACGATATCCTCCGGGCTGTCCTCCGTCATGGCGATCTCTTCCAGCACGACGCCGCGTTCGCGATCCATCTGAGAGGGCTCGAGCGTGCTGTGCAGCACAATGTCCGAAAGCATCTCTATAGCCGTCTCCAGATCCTCGTCCAGCGCCTTGACGTGGAAGCAGGTGCATTCCTTTGCGGTAAACGCGTTGAGATTCGCGCCGATCGCATCCGTCTCCGCGGCAATATCCGAAGCGCTTCTTTTTTCCGTGCCCTTGAAGAGCATGTGCTCGATAAAATGCGAAACGCCCGCGTTCTCATCCGTTTCAAAGACCGAGCCCGCGTTGACCCATACGCCGATCGCAACCGAGCGTACGGAATCCATGCGTTCCGCGAGCACCCGGATGCCGTTCTGAAGCCGAATCTGTTCGATCATGAAGCCACCTCCGATGGAAAAAGAAGGGCCGACATTGAAGCTTGCCGTCCCCTCTCTATTCTGTTCGTTTGCTCCCCGGTTATTCCCGATCACGCGTCGGGCAGCAGGTCCTTGCGGGTCAGACCGATCTTGCCGGTCTTCGGGTCGATCTCAAACACGCGCACGAGCACCTGATCGCCGAGGTTCAGAACGTCCTCGACCTTGTTCACGCGCTCTTTCGCGATGCGGGAGATGTGTAAGAGTCCGTCGGTGCCGGGCTTCAGGTTCACGAACGCGCCGAACTCCTTGATGCCGACGACGGTCCCGAGATAGACCTTGCCGACCTCGATGTCCTCGACGATGCCGTCGATGATGCGCTTCGCTTCCTCCGCAGCCGCCTGGTCGGGCGATGCGATGAACACGCTGCCGTCGTCCTCGATATCGATCTTGACGCCGGTCTTGGCAATGATGCCGTTGATGGTCTTGCCGCCGCTGCCGATGACGTCGCGGATCTTGTCCGGGTTGATCTTGAAGGTCAGGATGCGCGGCGCATAGGGCGAAAGCTCTGCGCGCGGCTCGGCGATCGTCTCCGCCATCTTGTCCAGAATGAACAGACGCCCCTTGCGCGCCTGCTCAAGCGCTCTGGTCAGGATCTCGCGGTCGATGCCCTTGATCTTGATGTCCATCTGGATCGCAGTGATGCCGTCACGCGTACCCGCTACCTTGAAGTCCATGTCGCCGAGGAAGTCCTCGAGACCCTGGATGTCGGTGAGGATCGCGATGTTGCCGGAGTCGACGTCCTTGATGAGACCCATTGCAACGCCTGCGACGGGCTTTTTGATCGGAACGCCTGCGTCCATCAGCGCCAGCGTGCTTGCACAGATCGAAGCCTGCGAGGTCGAGCCGTTCGAGCTGATGACTTCGCTCACAAGACGCATGCAGTACGGGAACTCCTCTTCGCTCGGAAGCACGGGCAGAAGCGCGCGCTCGGCGAGTGCGCCGTGACCGATCTCGCGGCGGCCGGGGCTGCGCACGGGGCGCGTTTCACCGGTCGAATACGGCGGCATGTTGTACTGATGCATATAGCGCTTACTGTCTTCGAGGGTCAGCCCGTCGAGGATCTGCGCCTCCGCAATGGTGCCGAGGGTCGCGATCGTCATGACCTGCGTCTGACCGCGGGTGAACACCGCGCTGCCGTGCGGACGCTCGAGCATGTGGACCTCGCTCCAGATCGGACGGATCTCGTCCTGCGCGCGTCCGTCGGGACGGATCTTCTTGTTGATGATCTTGTCGCGCATGACTTCCTTCTGCATCTGGTACAGGATCGCGTCGACGTCCTTTTCCATGCCGGGATCGCTCTCCGCAAACGCGGCTTTCGTCTCTTCCTTGACCTGCTCGGTGCGCATCTCGCGCTCGTGGCGGTCGAAGGTGTCCATCTGCCAGACGACCTTGTCCATCGCGTACTCGCGCACGCGGCGGTTGAGATCTTCGTCCGGAACGTGGATGTTGACTTCCATCTTGGGCTTGCCGACTTCCTTCTGGATCATCTCGATGAAGTCGACGATCTTCTTGATCTCCTCATGCGCAAACAGGATCGCGCCGAGCATTTCCTCCTCGGTGACCTCGTTCGCACCCGCCTCGACCATCATGACGGCGTCGCGGGTGCCGGCAACGGTCAGCGCGAGACGGCTCTTTTCACGCTGCTCGCAGTCGGGGTTTAAGATGTACTCGCCGTCGATCATGCCGACCGCCACAGAGCCCGTCGGGCCCATGAACGGCGCCGGGGAGATGGACAGCGCGATGGAAGAGCCGATCATGCCCAGCACGTCGGGCTGGATATCCTGCTCCACCGAGAGAACGGTCGCGATGACCTGCACGTCGTTGTAGAATCCCTTCGGGAACAACGGACGCAGCGGACGGTCGATCAAGCGGCTCGTCAGGATCGCCTTTTCGGTCGGGCGGCCTTCGCGCTTGATGAAGCCGCCGGGGATCTTGCCGACCGCGTACAGCTTCTCTTCAAATTCAATGGACAGCGGCAGAAAATCAACGCCGTCGCGCGGTTCCTTGGCGACCGTTGCGTTGACCATGACCGCCGTTCCGCCGCAGCGCACGAGGCAGTTGCCGCCCGCTTGCTCGGCGTACTTTCCGGTTTCGACGATCAGCTTGCGATCGCCTACCATGGTTTCGAACACTCTGAACATGTTTTCTTTTTCCTCTTTATCTTTATTTAATAATTGCCTTTCAAAGTGCAGCGCCCAAAAAGTGAGGCGGGGAATAAAACCCCCGCCCTTTCTCTTTACTTTCTGAGGTTCAATGCTGCGATGATCGCTCTGTAACGCTCGATGTCCTTTTCCTTCAGATAGTTCAGCAGACCTCTGCGGGTACCGACCATCTTCAGAAGACCGCGGCGGGAGTGATGGTCCTTCTGGTTGACCTTGAGGTGCTCGTTGAGGTGATTGATGCGTTCGGTCAGAAGCGCGATCTGAACCTCGGGAGAACCCGTGTCGCCCTCGTGCAGCGCGTACTTAGCGATGATTTCCTGTTTCGTCATGATGTTTTCCTCCTTTTATTCCGTATCCCCGCAGGCTGCGTATGGCGTCGGAGAGTCGCATCAACCCAGCTTACGGTTTGACCTTTGACAGTTTAGCACAACGGTTCCGAATTGTAAACACTTTTTTTGCGTTTTTCGCACACTTTTTTTGCCGTTTCGGCGTCTTTTCTGATCTGCGCGAACAGCAGGTCCTTGGAATCGAACCGTTTCTCGTCCCGCAGACGCCTGAAAAACGCGACCTCGACGCGTTTGCCGTAGAGATCGAGCGATTCGCCGATCGCATGCGTCTCCACGGTGCGGGTCCTTCCGCCGACCGTGGGATTCGTCCCCACATTGGTCACCGCGTCGTACCGGTTTCCCTCAAACAGCAGCTCCGTCGCATAGACGCCGTCCTTCGGCAGCAGCTGCTTTCCCGCGTCCAGATTCGCTGTCGGGCAGTCGAACCGGCGTCCCAGCGCCTTTGCGTGCACGACCGTGCCGGAAAGCGTGTAGGGTCTTAAAAGCATGTGTTCCGCAAATTCCATATCCCCCTCGCGGATCGCTTCCCGCACCCGCGTCGAAGAGCACGTCACCCCGTCGATCCTGACCTCGTCGATCACGGCGAGCGCAATCCCCCGATCCCTGCACAGCGTCGCCAAGAGGTTCGTATCCCCTGCTGCCTTTGCGCCGAAGCGATAATCGTAGCCCGCAACGATCGCGGAAACGCCGCCCGCATAGCGTGCCGTAAGCCAGTCGATAAACTGCTCCGGCGTCATCGATGCAAACGCCGCGTCGAACGGAACGCTGTCCATGCGATCGCAGCCGGTCGACAGGATCTGTTCCTCGCGCTGTTCCTTTGTGCAGAGGTATGAGAACGTGCCGGAGAACAGTTCCTTCGGGTGGTTGTCGTAGGTAAACGCGACCGCGGTATCGCCGTTTGCGCGCGCGATCTCCGCCGCCCGCCGTAAAAGCGCCCGATGCCCCATATGCACGCCGTCAAACATTCCCAGCGCCACGACCGTCCTGTTCATACGTCCTCCATAGACTGCTGTTGACAAAGTTCTTCTCTCCCTCCGTCAGCCTTGCGGCTGCCACCTCCCTCATCAGAGGGAGGTCAATGTATCCCTCTCGACCTCCCCTTGTCAGGGGAGGTGTCGGTCGTCAGACCGACGGAGGGGTAGTTCGTCACTTCTCTCCCTCCGTCAGCCTTGCGGCTGCCACCTCCCTCGTCAGAGGGAGGTCAATGTGTCCCCCTCGACCTCCCCTTGTCAGGGGAGGTGTCGGTTGTCAGACCGACGGAGGGGTAGTCCTCCGCACTTCACACCGTTCTTTCGCGACTCGGTCGATTTCCAGCGTTACGCCGTACAGATTCTTCACAACGTCCTTGTTTTGAAAGCGCAGGACGAGCAGTCCCTGCGATTCGAGCCATTTCGTCCGCTTCTCATCATCTGCCATCTGCCGTTCAATCCCGTGATACGGGCCGTCGAGTTCAACGACCAGCCCCGCCCTTGCGCAGTAAAAATCGACGATATAGTCTCCGATCAGCTTTTGTCTTTGGAAGCGAATCGGATACGCCCGCAGAAAATGATACCATAGCTCCCGTTCCGGAAAGGTCATTGTTTTCCGGAGATTCCTTGCAAGAACCACGTTTTCCTTATTGTACGGCTTCATCGCTGCGGTCTCTCCTTCCGTCAGCCTTACGGCTGCCACCTCCCTCGTCAGAGGGAGGTCAATGTGTCCCTCTCGACCTCCCCTTGTCAGGGAAGTGTCGGTCGTCAGACCGACGGAGGGGTAGTTCGTCACTTCTCTCCTTCCGTCAGCCTTACGGCTGCCACCTCCCTCATCAGAGGGAGGTCAATTCTCCCCTATCGAGCTCCCCTTGTAAGGGGAGCTGTCGCCGCAAGGCGACTGAGGGGTAGTCACTCCCCGTACAAATGCACTTTCAATCGCGCGTCGCCGTTTTGCACGGCGCCGACACCCAAATATCCGTCGCAATAGAAACGATACGTCCCATCCGCCGCGTTTGTGCGCGTCGGAAGTCCGTTCATCGCCGGCTTTCTTCGGTCGCTCCGAAGATCGAGCCGCGGCAAAAATGCGACCGCGTCCTCACAGCTTGTCAGCGCTTCGGTCAATCTTCCCTGCTCTTTCATGTCCGCAAGCTCCGCGATCGAATGCGCATCGTCGAGCGTAAACGGTCCCGACGCCGTGCGCAGAAGAAACGCCATATGCGCAGGCACTTGGAGCGTGGCGCCGATATCGGCGCAGAGTGTACGGATATACGTCCCGCGCGAGCATACGACCTCGATGAAAAAGCGGTTTTTCAGGCGCATTCCGACGCATTTGAGCGACGCAATTTCGATCTCGCGGGATTTATCCGGGATCTCCTTCCCGGAAAGCGCGAGATCGTAAAGCTTTTGTCCGTTGAATTTCAGCGCGGAATACATCGGCGGCGTCTGCGTGATCGTGCCGGTAAACCGCGGCAGAACCGCTTCCAGCATCTCCGCAGTCACGACGGCGTCACTCGTTTCGACGACCGTTCCCTGCGCATCCTGCGTATCGGTGCTTGCGCCGAACGCGATCTCGGCAAGGTAGGTCTTCTGTTTATCGACCAGATAATCGAACAGCCGCACCGCGCGTCCGACGCACACGGGCAGAACGCCCGCTGCCTCGGGATCGAGCGTGCCGAGATGCCCGACCCGCTTCGTTTCAAAAATCTTCCGTATATCCACCACGACGTCGGAGCTCGACATCGCCGGCGGCTTCAGCACGGTCACGATCCCCTCGATCATTGCAGTGCTTCCGTAAGCGCTTCGCGCATCGTGCGGACCGCCTCTTCGAGCGGCAGGTACAGCGTGCAGCCCGCCGCCGCGACATGCCCGCCGCCGCCGAAGCGCTTTGCGATCTCCGCCACGTCGCAACACCGTTTGCTGCGCATGCTCACGCGTACGCAGTCGTCGCTTTCACGCAGCACGCAAGCCGCCTCGACCGTATCGATATCGCGCAGCCAGTCGATCAGTCCCTCGGTGTCCTCCTTGGTCGCGCCGCACGCCGAAAGCGCCGCGGTCGGGATCGCAAGCAGATTGAGCCGTCCGTCTTCGGAAAGCTCCATATGTCCGAGCGTGTACGCCACAAGCTTTGCTTTCCGAAGAGGCATCTCCCGAAACAGCACCCGGTTCAGCTCCGGCAGATTGATGCCGTACCCCAAAAGCTTTGCTGCCGCCTCGAACGCCTCCGGCGAGGTGTTCCCGTATGAGAAATTGCCGGTATCGGTCGCGATCGCCGTGTACAGCGCATCCGCGATCCCGCGTGTGATCGGTGCATCCAGCGCGTCCAAAAGCCGCAGGATCAGCTCGCCGGTCGCGGAGACCTCTTCCACCCAGTCGCCGTCCTTCGATTCGCGCGGATTCGTGCCGTGATGGTCGATGCAGAACTGATACGGCGCCGTCTCCAACGCCGCCTGCAGGTGTCCCGTGCGTCTGTGGTCCGCACAGTCGACGAAGATCACCGCCTCCTTCGGCGGTTCGATCCCGTCCGTGCCGGTCACCGTGTCCGCGCCGGCAAGAAAGCCGAGATACGGCGGCACGCGGTCCGGGCAAACGACCGCCGCGTCCTTGCCCATTGCAAGGAGCGCTTCCCGCAGAGCAAGGCAAGAGCCCAGCGTGTCGCCGTCGGGCGACTGGTGGGCTGCCAGAACAAAGCTTGTATGCGATTGCAGAAAGGACGCCGCTGCTTTGAGATTCATGCTTCCGGCTCCTTTTCGGGTTTGTCGTCCTTGTGCAGCGAACGGATCACCTCGGAGATATGCACCGAGTACGCGATCGAATCATCTGCCACAAACTTGATCGCCGGCACTCTGCGGATCGTCATCCTTGCGCCGACCTCGTGTCCGATGAAGCCCGCCGCGTGGTTCAGCGCGTCGACCGCAGTCTTTGCCGCGTTCTCGTCGGAATCGAACACCGACACATGCGCCTTGGCGTACTTGAGGTCCGGCGTGATCTCCATCTCGGTGATCGAGGTCACCGCCGGGATGCGCGGGTCTTTCATGTCGAAGATGATCGCGCTGACCGTTTTCTTGAGCTCCTCGCGGAGACGTTCGTTTCTGACCTTTGCCATCAGCGCTTCACTTCCTCCATCATGTAGCATTCAATGACGTCATCCTCTAAGATGTCGTTGAAGTTTTCGATCGAAATGCCGCACTCATAGCCCGCAAGGACCTCCTTCGCGTCGTCCTTGAAGCGCTTCAGCGAAGCGATCTTGCCGTCGTGCAGGACGATGCCGCCGCGGACCACACGCACCTGCGCGGTCCTCGTGACCTTGCCCTCGTTGACGTACGCGCCCGCGATCGTGCCGACGCCGGAGATGCGGAACGTGGAGCGGACCGTGCAGCGGCCGAGCTCGACCTCCTGGAATACGGGCTTGAACATGCCCTTCATCGCGTTTTCGACGTCCTCGATCGCGTTGTAGATGACGCGGTAGGTACGCACGTCGACCTTTTCCTTTTCGGCGGCTGCGCGCGCCGTGGAATCCGGACGCACGTTAAAGCCGATGACGATCGCGTTCGACGCGGACGCAAACATGATGTCCGAACCGGTGATCGCGCCGACGCCGCTGTGGATGACGCGCACACGGACCTCGTCGTTACTGAGCTTTTCAAGCGACTGCTTGACCGCTTCGACCGAGCCCTGCACGTCCGCCTTGACGATCAGGCTGAGTTCCTTGAGATCGCCCTCCGCCATCTGGCTGAAGAGGTCGTCCAAAGAGACCTTCTGCGCCTGCTTGACCTGCGCCGCCTTTGCCTTCTGGCGACGCTCATCCGCGACCTGACGGCTCAGCTTGTCGTCATTTGCCGCAAACAGGAGATCGCCCGCCGCGGGCACTTCATTGAAGCCGAGCACCTCGACCGGCGTGGACGGACCCGCGCTGTTCACGCTTCTGCCCTTGTCGTCCATCATGGCGCGGACCTTGCCGAACGCCGTGCCGGCAACGATCATGTCGCCCTTCTTCAGCGTACCGTTCTGCACCAGCACCGTTGCCACCGGACCGCGGTTCCTGTCGAGCTCCGCTTCGATGATCGTGCCCTTCGCAAGACGGTCCGGATTCGCCTTGAGCTCCAGAACGTCCGCCTGCAGCAGAACCATTTCGAGGAGCTGATCGAGGTTGATCTGCTTCTTTGCCGAGACCGGCACGCAGATCGTATCGCCGCCCCATTCCTCGGTGACGAGACCGTATTCGGTGAGCTGCTGCTTGACGCGTTCGGGATCCGCGGTGTCGCGGTCGATCTTGTTGATCGCAACGACGATCGGAACGCCCGCAGCCTTTGCATGGTTGATCGCCTCGATCGTCTGCGGCATGATGCCGTCGTCCGCCGCGACGACCAGGATGACGATATCCGTGACCTGCGCGCCGCGCGCACGCATCGCCGTGAACGCTTCGTGACCCGGCGTGTCGATGAAGGTGATCTGCTTGCCGTTCAGGGTGACGGTATACGCGCCGATGTGCTGCGTAATGCCGCCCGCCTCGCCTGCGGTAACGTGCGAATTGCGGATCGCGTCGAGGAGCGACGTCTTGCCGTGGTCGACGTGACCCATGATCGTGACGACCGGCGGACGCGGCTTCAAGGTTTCCGGCGCGTCGACGTCGTCCGCGGAATCCATCAGAACGTCCTCAAAGGACTTTGCGATCTGCTGTTCGAGCGTGATATTGAACTCGCTCGCGATGAGCTCGCAGGTGTCGAAATCCAGCTCCTGATTGATGTTTGCGATGATGCCGAGCATCAGCAGCTTTTTCAGGATCTCGTTTGCGGGCTTGCCGAGCTTTTCGGAAAGGTCCTTGACCGTGATCGTTTCCGCGGTGATCACGGCGTGGTCGATCACAACGGGCGTGGGCTTCGGCTGCTGCGCCTCCTGCTCGTGCTTCTTCACCTTGCGGCGATTGCCCATCTGACTGTCGTCTTCCCAACCGCGCGCGGTCGGCCCCTGTTCCTTCATCATCGTCTTTTTGTTCTTTGCCTTCTTATCCGTGGTGTCGAACGTCTTTTTCTTGTCCGTTCTGTTGTTCTTTCCGGTGTCCGCCGGACTCGGCACGTTGATCACGACCGCACGCGAGCCTGCGGAAGTGTCGCGGCGCGGTCCGCGGCTGTCGTTCTGCCGCCGCTCGCCCTGCGGACGGTCTCCGCCCGGTCTGCGCTCGCCCTGCGGACGGTCGCTGCCGCCCTGTCTGCGGTCGCCCTGCGGACGGTCCTTGCCCTGCTCTTTGGCGTTCTGCGGGCGCTGCGGACGCTCTTCGGTCCGCTGCGGCGCAGGCTTCGGCGTTTCCTTGACCTCCGCCGGCTTTTCCGGTTCGGTCTGCACCTCGGGCTGCGGCTCCGGTTCCTCGACGCCGCCGGCATGCACCACGACGTCCTCCTCGCTTTCAAGCATTGCCTTCAGCCGCTCGGCGCGTTCGCGTTCCTCGCGCTCCTGCTTTTCCTTTTCCTCACGGTCGATCATACTGCCTTCCGTGCGGCGCGCGGTATCCAGAAGCGTGCCGATCGCACCCTTCGTCGCGTCAAGCCTGTGCAGCAGCGCCTGCATTTCTTCTTTCAGAGTTTTTGCTGTTTCCAGAAAATTCGTTGCCATACTCATCCCCGCTTTTCATCGGTATTGCGCATTGCGCGCTCGATCATATCCCGGAAATCGGGATCCGTCACCGCCATCACGATGTGCGAATCCTTTCCGATCGCGCCGCCCACGGTCTCCACCGTATAAAACGGGACCCCGTGCGCCGCGCACAGATGTTCATAACGCGTCTTCGTCGCCTCCGACGCTCCCTCTTCCAAGAGGACCAGCTTTGCCTTTCCGGCTTTGATCGCGTTCTCCGCGGCAAACGCGCCGCTTTTCGCTTTGCCGGCTTTTCGGCACAGCCCGATCGCGTTATACAGCCGATCCTGCATCATATCCGATCTCCGAAGCGATTGCCGTCTTCAGCGCGTCGTTCATCGGCGCTTCGAGCGCACGCTCCAGCGCACGCGTTTTGATTGCTTTGTTCATGCACGCCGCGTCGCGGCAAAGATACGCGCCGCGTCCGGAACGCTTTCCGGTCAGGTCGAGCACGAGCTCGCCCTCCGCGGTGCGCACGATGCGCATCAGGTCTTTTTTCGCCCGCATCTCACGGCAGGCGACGCACATCCGCATCGGGATCTTTTTCAATCGCTTATTCCTCCGCGTTCTCTTCCGCCTGCGCGGCGTCCACCGCTGCGTCCGCCTGCGACTGGCTCTTGATGTCGATCTTCCAGCCGGTCAGCTTCGCGGCAAGACGCGCGTTCTGTCCCTCCTTGCCGATGGCAAGCGACAGCTGCGAATCCGGCACGATGACGCGCGCCGCTTTTTCGTCCTCATTGACGTAGACCATCAGCACCTTCGCGGGGCTCAAAGCCTTTGCAATGTAGATCGCGCTGTCGGAATCGTACTCGATGATGTCGATCTTCTCGTTGTGCAGCTCATTGACGATGCGCTCCACACGCGCACCGCGCGGACCGACGCATGCGCCGACCGCGTCGACCTGCGGATCGGTCGAAAACACGGAGACCTTGGTGCGGAAGCCCGCTTCGCGCGCGATGGACTTGATCACCACCGTGCCGCTCTGGATCTCGGGCACTTCGAGCTCGAAGAGGCGCTTGACAAGTCCCGGATGCGTGCGGCTCACGACGACCTGCGGTCCCTTGTTTTCCTTGCGCACCTCCAGCACATAGACCTTGATGCGCTCGTTCATTTCGTATTCCTCGCCGGGGATCATCTCGTTCGCGGTCAGGATGCCGTCCGTCTTGCCGAGCTCGACGTAAGCATTGCCCTTCTCCACGCGCTGGACGATCGCCGTCAGGATCTCATTTTCCTTCTCAATGTATTCGTCATAGATGTTGCCGCGTTCCGCCTCGCGGATGCGCTGCACCATGACCTGCTTTGCGGTCTGCGCCGCAATGCGTCCGAAGTCCTTCGTAAACGCTTCCTCTTCGAGCACGTCGCCGAGCTCATAAAGCGGATTGATCTTCTTTGCGCGTTCCAGCGAGATCTCCTGCGAGGGCGTTTCGACCTTCTCGACAACGGTCTTGCTCGCGTAGATGTGGTACTCGCCCGTGTCTCCGTCGACCTCCGCGCGGACGTTTGCGGTCGAGTTGTAGTTGCGCTTGTATGCGACGATCAGCGCCGCTTCAAATGCGGAGAGCAGCACGGATTTCTTGATGCCGCGTTCCTTCTCCAGCGCGTTCAGTGCTTCGATAAATTCTGCGTTCATGGTTTTTTCCTTTCTTTTCCTAAACCTGATGGTATCAATTATGAAAACCGAATGTTCGGACGGACGAGCGCGCAGTCCTTTTTGGCGACGGTGAGCGTCTCTCCCTGTTCCGTCCGGACGGTGAAGCTTTCGGCGTCGAACGCTTCGAGCGTTCCGATCCATTGCTTTTTGCCGTTTTTCGGGGCGTACAGCTTGATCTCCAGCTCCGTGCCCATAGCGCGCTCAAAATCGCGGTCCTTCTTCAGCGGTCGGTCGATGCCGAGCGATGAGACCGAAAGCACATATTCCGATTCGATCGGGTCCTTTTCGTCCAGGATCGGCTCGATCGCGCGGCTGACCGCTTCGCATTCGTCGATCGTCACGCCGCCGGGCTTGTCGATATAAAACGTCAGCACCCAGTCGCCGTATTCCTTTTGATACTCGACGTCGCAGAGCTCGAAGCCCATCGATTCGATCTTTTCTTTGCAGAGCTGTTCGCAGATCTCGGTCGTTTTCATGTCCTTTCCTCTCTCAAAACGAAAGAGTGGGATCTCCCCACTCCTTCAAGTTCAACATTCCAACAGAAGCAGTATACCATACTCTTCCGAAGATTGCAAGCATTATTTCGCCAAACGGTCGAACTTCTCGAACAGCCGTTCCTCTGCCTCGTCCGGCTTCTCCTCGCGCGGCTTGAAGAGCTGCGTTCTTGCATAATGCGCGAGCGCGACATACGCGAGCCCGATCGACGCCGACAGCACCGCGATGTTCCACGGCTCGATCACGTCAAACACGAAGCTCAGAAGCGTCAGCACGGTGCCGAACGCAAACAGCCCCGTCGCCGTCTTGCCGTACCAGTCGGAATACGCGACCTTGCGCTGCTTCAGCATGATCATGCCGCCGATCACCATCAGGATCTCCTTGACGGCGACAAGAATCACCAGCGTCAAATAGATCCAAAACAGCGAGCCTTCCCACTTGCCGATCAGAATCACAATGAGCGCCGTGATCGACATCAGCTTGTCCGCAAGCGGATCCAGAAGCTTTCCGACCGGCGTGACCCAGTTGAACGTCCGCGCCAGAAAGCCGTCCAGCACGTCGGTGACGAACGCCAGCACAAATACGCCGAGCGCCCAAAGATAGTTCTGCGGATGCGGGATCTTGGTCGTCAGAAACAGCCATGCGAACAAGCCGACCATGGCGATGCGGATCGAAGAAAGAATGTTCGGAATATGCTTCATTCAGATACTGACGTCCTCTACATACAATTCCCGGACAGCGTTCGGGTCAACGGCGGGCTCCGCCTTCGGCGCGGGCGCAGGCTCGTTCTTCTTGCGCTCCTGTTCGTCGCGCCAGTCGAAATACTTCATCGCGACCTGCGGCAGCAGCGCATAGCTCAAAACGTCCTCCTCGCTTCTTGCGCGGTCGCCGAGCTCCGCCTTGTACTTTTCAAGCTCCGGCTCCAAAAGATCCGCGGGACGGCAGGTGACGACCGCTTCGTCGCCGATCGCCATCTTGCGCACTTCCTCGTTGACCGGTCCCGGAAGTCTGCCGTACTCGCCGCGCAGGACCGCCTTCGAGTTGTTCGGGAAGGTCTTGTAGCGCCCGACGAGCACGTTGAACACCGCCTGCGTACCGACGATCTGGCTGGTCGGCGTGACGAGCGGCGGATAGCCGAAGTCCTTTCTGACCCGCGGGATCTCCGCAAGCACGTCGTAATACTTATCCTCCGCGCCGGCGTCCTTGAGCTGCTTGATGAGGTTCGAGAGCATGCCGCCCGGCACCTGATACAAGAGCGTGTTGGTATCGACGCGCAGGGATTTGTCGGAGATCAGACCGTCCTGCTTCAGGCGCTCGTACACCTGACGGAAATACTTCGCGCATTCCGAAAGCGCATTGAGGTCCAGCCCCGTGTCGCGCTCGGTACCCTTGAGCGTCGCGACGAGCGATTCGGTCGCGGGCTGCGAGGTGCCGTTGCCCAAAGGAGACAGCGCGGTATCGACGATGTCGACGCCCGCTTCCGCAGCCTTTAATAGCACCATGTCGCCCGTGCCGGTCGTGTTGTGCGTGTGCAGATGGATCGGGATATCGACCTCGGCTTTGAGCTTTTTCACCAGAGAGTATGCGTCGTACGGGAGCAGAAGATTCGCCATATCCTTGATGCAGATCGAATCCGCGCCCATCTGGGCAAGCTCTTTAGAAAGCTTTACAAAGTATTCTTCGCTGTGCACCGGCGAGGTCGTGTAGGAGATCGCCGCTTCGCAGAAGCCGCCGTATTTCTTGGTATACTTGATCGCGGCTTCGAGGTTTCTGGGATCGTTCAGCGCGTCGAAGATGCGGATCACGTCGATGCCGTTTTCGATCGCCTTGCGGCAGAACTGCTCGACGACGTCGTCCGCGTAGTGCTTGTAGCCCAGAATGTTCTGTCCGCGGAAGAGCATCTGCAGCTTCGTGTTCGGCAGCGCTTTTCTGAGCGTGCGGAGACGTTCCCACGGATCCTCGTTCAGATACCGGAGGCAGGAATCGAACGTCGCGCCGCCCCAGACTTCGAGCGACCAGTAGCCGATCGCGTCGAGCATCTCACAGGCGGGCAGCATCTCCTTCGTGGTCATGCGCGTCGCGGCAAGCGACTGATGCGCGTCACGCAGGATGGTATCGGTAACAAACAGTTTTCCCATGGTCGGTCCTCCTTAATGTCCGAACAGCGACAGGAACACGCCCGCCGCGATCGCCGAGCCGATGACGCCCGCCACGTTGGGACCCATTGCGTGCATCAGCAGGAAGTTCTTCGGATTCTCCTTCTGACCGACGACCTGGCTGACACGCGCCGCCATCGGAACGGCAGACACGCCCGCGGAGCCGATCAGCGGGTTGATCTTCTGTTTCAGGAACAGGTTCATGATCTTTGCCAGCAGCACGCCGCCGCAGGTACCGCCGATGAACGCGACGATACCGAGCGCAATGATGACCAGCGTGGACAGCTGCAAAAACGTCGCGCCCGTCGCCGTTGCGCCGACGCAGACGCCGAGGAAGATCGTAACGATGTTGCAAAGCTCGTTCTGCACGGTCTTTGAAAGACGCTCGGTGACGCCGGATTCCTTGAAGAGGTTTCCGAGCATCAGGCAGCCGACCAAGGGCGCCGCGGAGGGCACCAGCAGCGCGACGAAGATCGTGACCACGATCGGGAACAGGATCTTCTCGCTCTGCGAGACCGGGCGGAGCTGCGCCATGACGATCTGGCGTTCCTTCTTGGTCGTCAGAAGCTTCATGAACGGCGGCTGAATGACCGGCACCAGCGCCATGTACGAATACGCCGCGACCGCGATCGGTCCGAGATAGCTCGGCGCAAGCCGCGAGGTAACGAGGATCGCCGTCGGACCGTCCGCACCGCCGATGATGCCGATGGACGCCGCGATGTTCTGGAGCGGCGTGCCGTCGGTCGGGATCCACTGGAACGCGATCACGGACAGCGCAAACGCGATGTAGATGCCGAGCTGCGCCGCCGCGCCGAGGATCAGGCTCTTCGGATTCGCGATCAAGGGACCGAAGTCCGTCATCGCGCCGACGCCCATGAAGATCAGGCACGGATAGATGCCGAGCTTGACGCCGAGGTACAGATAATCGAGCAGTCCGGTCTTGTGGATATCGCCGAGCTTCGCCCACTGGATCACGCCCTGTTCGGCGTTGTTTGCGCCGAGACCGAACAGCTCCTCATGGAACAGACCCGCACCGGGCAGGTTCGTAAGCAGCATGCCGAACGCGATCGGAACGAGCAGAAGCGGCTCGAACTTCTTCACGATCGCCAGATACAGAAGCAAGCAGGCGATCGCGATCATGATGAGACATTTCCAGTTGTCCCCTTCAAAGAACCGGGCAAAGCCGGTCCCCGTGAGGAACTCGGAAACGGTTTCCCAAATGGCTTCCATAGGCGCCCCCGATCAGGCGATGGTGCACAGCAGCGCGCCGCTTTCGACCGAAGAACCCTTGGCAACGCCGATGGAGCTGATCCTGCCCGCGCACGGCGCGAGGATCTCGTTTTCCATCTTCATGGCTTCGAGGATCATCAGCTGCTGCCCTTCCTTGACGGTATCGCCCGGATTGACGTTGACCTGCAGAATGTTGCCGGGCATCGGGCTTCTGACCTCGGTGCCTGCGCCTGCGGGCGCGCTCTTCACAGGCTCTGCCGCCTTCGCCGCCGCTGCCGCGGTCTTTGCGTCGATCTCTTCGACTTCGACTTCGTACTTGGTCCCGTTGACATTGATCAAAAACTTACGCATGATTTCCTTCCCCCTTAATCCACTTTTTTAAACGATACGATACGGATCCCGCTGACGCTTTCGCCCAGCACGGTTGCAATGGCAGCCGCAGCCGCCGCCTTGATTTCGTTGAGATTGCCCTCCGGCACGGCTGCCGCCGGTTCCGGCTTCGATTCCGGCGCGGGCGCTTCTTTCTTTTTGCCGACGCCGCGCATGATCGCTCCCATGATCTTGATGATCACGATGAGCGCGATCAGTCCGACAAAGACGATCCCGAGTCCCAAGAGAAACGTGATCAGCGTGGACGACAGCGCCGCTCCTCCCTCATATGACATATGCGAAACCTCCATTCTTCCGGGAAATGCCGCCGCGTGCTTTCCCCTATTTACTATGGTATTCGATAAAAACACCGATTTCCCATTCTATGGGTTATACACATTATATTATCATTTGCGCAAGAAGTCAATTCCCCCGCATGATTTTCGGTGATTTGCGCATGCTTTTCGTATGCTGACACTGTTTTTACGCGCGGTCTTTCTGGACCTGTTTGTGCTGCTCGTTCTGCGGCTGACCGGCAAGCGTCAGGTGAGCGATCTGCAGCCGTACGATCTTCTCATGACGCTGATCATCGCCGACCTTGCGAGCACGGCGATCGCGGACACGGATATTCCGCTTCTGTACAGCATCGTGCCGATCCTTGCGCTGTACCTTGTACAGCAAGCGCTTGCAAAGCTGTGCTTAAAGTCTTCCGCGATCCGGCGGCTTGTATGCGGTACGCCGCAGATCCTGATCCTGGACGGCGTGCTGCAGGAGAAGATCATGCGCCGCACAAATTATACGGTGCGCGATCTTTTGGACAGCCTCCGCTCGAAGGACATCTTTGACGTCGGCGAGGTCGCCTATGCGATTCTCGAAACGAACGGCACGGTCAGCGTGCTTGAAAAGGCGGCGTTTCAGCAGCCGAACAAGCGCGAGCTCGGGCTTGAGCCGGGTTCCGCCGCGCTCTCGCATCTGCTGATCCTTGAAGGGAAGATCCAAAAAAGCGGGCTCGAAACGCTGCATCTTACGCAAAAGGACGTGGAAACGATGCTCAAAAACCACGGGCTTTCGCTCGAAAACATCTTTTTTGCGCAGATGAACGGCGACGGCGAGCTGCACGTTCAGCTGAACCGAAAGAATCAAAGCCGCGTGATGAGCTTTTCCGAAGGATAAGGAGGACGTATGGGCTTTACGGTATTCCGGACGACGATGACGATCCTGATCTGCGCCTTTCTGGTGCTGCTGTTTCTGCTGCCCTCGGCGATTTTGCGCCGGTTTTCCGAGCAGGCGGACAACCTGATCGACGAAGCGGAAGCCGCGCTGCTTTCGGGCGATCCGGAGGCGGCAGGTCCGCACTGTGCCGTGCTCAAAACGCTCGTACGGGAACAGATGCCGGTCCTTGAACGCTTTCTGAACCATGAAAGCGTCGACGCGCTCGACGCCGCCGTTTCGGTTGCGGACTGCGCCGTACGGGCAGGCGATGCGGGCGCGGCTGCCGAAGCGCTTGCGGAGGCGCGTTCCATCCTCGTCCGCATCGAGGGAATCGAACTTTTTTCGTGGAATAATCTGCTTTAACGATTGTCTTTGGATGCAAATTGTGGTATACTGTAAAAAATATACGAAACGAGGTGCATCTGTTTCCATGAACGCAGGCGATCTTTCCCGGCTGATCTCCGCTGCGCGCAAAGGAAAACCGGATCTTGTGATCCGCAACGCGCGCGTGATCAACGTCTTTACCAACGAGATCACGGAAACGAACGTCGCGATCTCGGGCGACACGGTTATCGGCGTCGGCAACTATTCCTGTGAAAACGAATACAACGCCCACGGCGCATACCTCGCGCCGGGGTTCATCGACGGGCATGTACACATCGAAAGCTCGATGGTCACGCCCGCTTCTTTTGCGCAGGTGATCCTTCCGCAGGGCACGACCTCGATCGTCGCCGATCCGCACGAGATTGCAAACGTAGCGGGAACCGAGGGCTTAAAAGCGATCATAGCGCTTTCCGAGGGGCTTCCGCTGGATATTCATTTCATGCTGCCCTCATGCGTGCCTGCGACGCCGTTTGAGCACAGCGGCGCTTCGCTGTCCGCAAAGGATCTTGCCTTGTTCATGGACGAACCGAATGTGGTAGGGCTCGGCGAGGTCATGGATTACCCCTCTGTCGTGTCGTGCGCGCCGGAAATGATCTTCAAGCTGCAATGCTTTTTCGACCGTCCGATCGACGGACACGCGCCGATGCTGACCGGAAAGGCGCTGAACGCGTACTGTCTCGCCGGACCGCACACCGATCACGAATGCTCGAACTTTGCGGAGCTCAAGGAAAAGCTCAAGAACGGCATGATCATCCTGATCCGCATGGGCTCGGCGGCAAACGGCGTCAAGGAAATGTTCGACGGCATCGTTTCCGAGGGGCTACCGACCGACCGCATCTGCTTCTGTACCGACGACAAGCATCTTGAAAACATCCGTTCCGAAGGACACATCAACCACATTGTGAACACCGCGATCTCCCGCGGGATCCGCCCGCTCGACGCGATCCGCATGGCAACGCTGAACACGGCAAACGCATTCGGGCTGAGGCGCGTCGGCGCCGTCGCGCCCGGATACCGCGCGAACTTCGTTCTGTTCAACGATCTGCATACCATCAATCCGCACGCGGTCTTTGCAAACGGCAGGCTGATCGATCCGGACGCGCCGATCCCCTCCCCCGCAGTCCCCGAAAGCGTGAAAAACAGCGTACACGCCGCGCCGATCGGACCGGAGGATCTGCGGCTCAAAGCAAAAGCGTTCATGCCGATCATTCAGACCGTGCCGCATCAGCTGGTCACGCGGCTCGTGACCGGCGTCGTGCCGACCGACGAAAACGGATACTTCGTCCCGGAGGACGGGCTCAACAAGCTCGCAGTCATCGAGCGCCACCACGCCACCGGCAACATCGGCGTCGGCATCGTGGAGGGCATGCACATTGCGGGCGGCGCGATCGCCGCGACCGTTGCGCACGATTCGCACAACATTGTGGTCGTCGGGGACAACGACGGCGATATGATCTTTGCCGCGGAAACGCTGAAAGCCTGCGGCGGCGGGTTCACGGTCGTGTCGCACGGCGAGGTCAAGGCGCTTCTGGAGCTGCCCGTCGCGGGACTGATGAGCGACGCGCCGGTCGAATCGGTCCTCGAAAAGCAGCGGGAACTGCTCTCCGCCGCGCATGCGCTCGGTGCGGACGACGCCTGCGATCCGCTGGTGCTGCTCTCGTTCCTTGCGCTGCCGGTCATTCCCGAGGTGCGGCTGACCGACTGCGGGCTCTTCGACGTCCGCACGATGTCGTTTTTGTACAATTCGGTCTCTTGAAAGCTTCGTTTTCAACTGACTGTTCTTCCCCTGTGCGTCCGAGCGCGTGTTTTCAACGCGCTTGAAAGGCTTGCCGATTTCATTTGAAAGCGATCAAGAGGTATTGCGTATGTGTCTGTTCCGTAAGAAGAAACCGTTTACCCAATCCGAGCATGAGCTCTGGCGCTCGCAGTGGCAGAGCTTATTTCCGCCGGAATGCCGCAACGTACCCGTCACCGTCGACGGCGTGACCGAGATCGCCTATGTGCTGGTCGGGCACAACGCCATGATGCTGCAGGACGGGCTTCTGATGCAGGCGGCGTTTTTCGACGTGTGCGAATTGTTCCAGAAGGCGGGTTATCATGTCATCTGGCTGATGCGCTGCACGCAGGATATCCACAACGGCTATCTGAAGCGCAAAAAGGTCGAGGACGGCGGCAAGCGCATGCAGTGGCTTTGGCGAAGTCCCACAACGAATTTCGGACGCTGGAGCTCGGATCAGAAGCACGCCTCCATCCTGCTGCAGATCGAGGAGCTGCCCGAACCGGGACCCGCAAACTGCGAGAAAAAGGTCCTGCAGCGCGTGGTCTGGGCGGAAAGCGACGACCCCGAAAGCATGGTCCCGAAGCGCACGACCTTCACGACCGTCAACGTCCCCGATACGCCGCCCGAGCTCGTCCGCTGGCTGAACGGCGAATCGCTGAGCAATTTTCAGAATTGATGTAAGTACGCCTCCCCTGCTTTCCGTCGGGGAGGCGTTCTTTTTAAGAAGACATTCTTCTTAAGAATATCGATATAACGATATCTGTATTTTTGCAATCTATGTAATTATATCGATGTAAATTATATCTATATAAAGTATATCGATATAATATAGCTACGACGTTTTTTGCCAAAACCCTTTTTTGTATTGTGAACTTTTTTGATATTTTGGGGCATAAAAAAGGACCGTCCGAAAGGACGGTCCCAAGCGTCATTTTTACCGCTCTTCGCCAAAAATACGCAAGCCCGAGGCCCTGCGGGCGATTCCGCGCTTTTCACCGCTCGTATCAGTAAAAAACAAACACGCCCTGCGGCAGCTTGTTGTTTTTGTAGATCTCCATCAATTCAGCATATGCCGCCGTATCTTTCGGGATCTCCGTGATGAGACCGGTGTCCATGGTGCTGAGCCAGATCGTTTCGCCCAGGATGCGGATCCCGGCGAACTCATAGCACAGTATGCTGTCATACCGGATGTTCCTGAGGATCAGCGTGCCGTATTCCTCTGCATTTTCGTCAATCGACACTGCATCCGCCGTTCCGTTCTCTGCCGCCTTGTACCGTTCGCAAAGCTCTGCGCTCGCCTCCTCGGACAGCGGAAGATCTACGTTCTTTTTGTCATTCAGCAGATAGACGGAAAATCCATCCCCAAACGGATCCCGCAGAGCTTCCCCCTCGCGGATCAATGTTCTGTCTTGATACGGATACCGTTTATCCCATATCTTCAAAAACCGGTTTGCCTTTGCAAACGACAGGACAGATTCTATATGCGCATCGCTCTCCGCATCATCCTTGATCTTGATCTCGCCGATCGTCTCCTCGAAGCTCAACTCTCTCTCGTCAAAAAACAGATGCCAGTGCGGCGGCGCGTCGTAATAGTTGTTCGTGCCGTCCGTAATGCCGCCGTCGATTTCCGTGAATACGGGAAGCGGAACCGGTGTCGTTCTGACGTCGAACGCCGCGGCGAACTCGCGGAACAAAGCACTGTCCGCATTCATTTTGATTGCGGTTCCTTCTTTGGTATACGCCCTCGTTTTTCCCGCATACAGAAATGCATCTCCGTTGCGTCGAGCGAGAAGCAGTCTTGTGTCATGCAGCAGACCCGGAATCTCCGGGACCGTTTGGTAAACATCCGCCGTCTTATCAAGCTCTGAGATCTTCGCTTTTTCACCCTCCGTATCGAGCCTATTCAAAAGAGTATGCAACTCTTTGCCTGCTTCTTCCGAAAGATACATCCAAGATTCCGAATCGGCATTATAAACGCTGATTGCGTAATTGCAGGTTTGGGGATCCGGTTTCGGCAGTGCCAGCCCGGACCGGTAATACGAAAACCATGATTTGAACCAGATCACGCGTTCCTCCGGATCGGCGGTATAGACCTTGGTCTCACTGCCCATGCCCTTCAGCTTTCCGATCGCGACGCTGTTGATCGGACATACCGTGTATCCCTCCGGAACATAGAGATACTCTGTTCCGATCGAGCTGATCAGTCCCGGCACGGTAAGCTGAAACGTGTACCAATGTCCGTCCCCCGCCCACGGCGTCGGCGCAGGCTCGGCAGACTCCGGCGCATTTGACAAAGAAGGCGTTTCGGCTGCAGCCGTCTGTGTTTCCGCCGCCTGCCTCTCCGCTTCGCGCTTTGCCTTCGGGTTCGTCAGGAAGCATACCGCAACGATCACGGATACGAGGATCGCCGCGATGATGATCCGCAGAAGCGGTTTCTTGTAGTGCAGAACCGACTTCACGCGACTTTTGACGCCGTTTTCTCCGAATGCAAGCGGACAGACCGAAACGACGCGCTGCGGGTGGCTGCAATCCAGAAGCGCCTGCGAATAGGCGGCGCGGCCTTCGCGATCCATCTGCGCGATCGCTTTCTCGTCACACGCGGATTCAATGTCCCGGCAAAACAGGATGTAGGCAAGCCAGCACAGCGGATTGAACCAATGCACCGCAAGGATCAGAAACCCGAGCGGCTTCCACCAATGATCGCGGCGGCGCAGATGCGCGCGCTCGTGCATCAGAACGCTTTCGCGCGTCGTCCCCTCAAGATCCGACGGCAGATAGATGCGCGGGCGGAACATGCCGAGGATGAACGGAGAACGGATCTCATCGCAGAGATAAACGCCGCTCCCGTTCGGAACCGCTGCACGGACGCTGTGTCTGGCGCGGAGGTAGCTCAGAAACAGAAAGAGCAGCATGCCGCAGACGCCTGCGATCCAAATAATCGCCGCAGCGTACGTCACGACCTGCAGCGGATTGATGCTGTTTGCCGGGCTCGGCGCAAACTGCCGTTCGATCACCGGATTGACCGACCGGTTCACGATCGGAATGCCCGTTTCCACCGCGGGATGCTCCATCAAGGCGATGTTGTTCGGGATCGGTTCCGCCGCTGGGATCAGGCTGAAAATGCTCTCGATGGAAAACGGCAGCATGAGCCGCACCGCGACGATCGCCCAAAGGACGCCGCGCACCCACTTCGGCGCGCGAAACAGCAGCAGCCGCACAAGCAGCACGACAAGAATCAGGATGCTTGCCGAAAGGCTCATGTTCAGGATCTTCAAAAAGGCGGCTTCCATCGTCATTCCCCTTTCCGATACGCGTCGATCATGGTCCGGATCTGCTCCGCCTCGTTTTCCGAAAGCCCGCGATCGGACAGGAACGCAGCGAAGAACGCGGGCAACGATCCCCTGAACGAATCCGCAACGATCTGTTTGCTGCGCTTCGCATAGAACGCGTCCCGCTGCATGCAGGCGCGAACCGTACCGTTCTCGTTCACAAACAGCCCCTTCTCACAGAGCTTTCGAAGAACGGTATATGTGGTGGATTTTTTCCATTCAAAGCGTTCGGCGCAGAGCTTGACAAGCTCCCCCGAGTCGATCGGTTCCCTTTCCCAGATGAGATCGGCAAAGCGTTCCTGTACGGCGCCCAATTCGATTTCCATACATGCTTCTCCTTTGGTTTATTCAAATAGACCACATATGCAGTTTATCACGATAGACCGAATCTGTCAAGCGTATTCTTCCGGAATCAAAAAAAGCACAGCCCCGAAAAGAGCTGTGCCCGTATACAGTTGCAAGGATTTTACCGCTCTTCGCGGAAGTAAGCAAGCCCGAGGCTTTGCGGCGGGAGGTTCTCGCGTTTTTTACGCAGGCTGACGATGATCAGCACGATGAGCGTGACCACGTACGGCGCGAGCTTATAGAGCTCCTTGATGCCGAGCGGAAGCGACAGATGCTCGGACAGGATGATGAGCCCGCCGAACAGGATCGACGCAAAGATGCTGACGCTCGGACGCCATGTCGTGAAGATGACCAGCGCGATCGCCAGCCAGCCGCGGTCGCCGAAGCCCTCGTTCGCCCACGTGCCGTGCGCGCACTCCATGACGTAGTAGAGTCCGCCGAGCCCCGCGATCATGCTGCCGACGAGCGTTGCAATGTACTTGTACCGCGTGACGTTGATGCCTGCCGCGTCCGCCGTCGCCGGATTCTCGCCGACCGCGCGCAGCTGCATGCCCTTGCGGGTGAACCGCAAAAACAGCGAGGCAAGGATCGCAATGCCGATGCCGAGATACGCAAGCCAGCCCGGATGCTTGCCGTCGCCGAAGAAGTTGCAGGTCGCGGCAAACGTCAGGCTCGGGACCTCGCTGTGCGCCAGCTTGATCAGGGAGCCGCCGAAGAAGTTGCCGAAGCCGACGCCGAACATCGTCATGGCAAGACCGGTAACGTTCTGGTTCGCGCGCAGCGTAACGGTCAGGAAGCAATAAAGAAGCCCCATCAGGAACGAGCCGAGAAGACAGCAGAGCATCGGGATCAGCACCGCAAGGACGCCGGTCATCGGCTGCCCCGCGCCGATCGTTGCCTGCTCATAGAAGAACGCGCCGATAACGCCGGAGATCGCGCCGACATACATGATGCCCGGAATACCGAGGTTCAGGTTGCCCGCCTTCTCCGTGAGAATCTCGCCGGTACTGCCGTACAGCAGCGGCATGCCCTGCATGACCGCTCTCGGGATGAATGATACCAAGAATTCCCACATACCGTTTACACCTCCCGTTTCTTGTGCCGGCTGAACTGCAGCTGATAGTTGATGAAGAACTCGCAGCCGATGATGAAGAACAGAATGATGCCGGTCAGAATGTCCGCAAACGAATGGTTCAGTCCGAGCTCGGGACGGCTTGCGACCTCCTTTGCGCCGTACTGCATGAACACGATCAAGAACGACGAGAAGATCATGCCGATCGGATTGAACTTCGACATCCACGAGACCATGACCGCCGTATAGCCGCGTCCGTCGACGAGCGTATCGGTCAGCGTACGGTCGGTTCCTGCCAAAAGACAGCCGACAAGACCGCACAGCATGCCGGAAAGGACCATCGTGCGGATGATGACGCGATTGACCTTGATGCCCGAATACGACGCGGTGCGCTCGCTTTCGCCGACGACCGCGATCTCATAGCCGTGCTTGCTGTACCGGAGGTACAGATACAGCACGACCGTCAGAATGCCGATCACCGCCGCCGGAAGCAGGTATCGCGAACCGCCGATCTCCGGGAGCCACCCCACGCCGTAGGAGCCGAGCGAGGCGTCGGAATTGATGATGCCGACCACTGTGCCGTTCGGAGACCAGATGTACTTGAATCCGCGATAGGAGATCATGAACTTGACAAGCTGCAGCGCGACGTAGTTCATCATCAGCGTAAACAGCGTTTCGTTCGTGTTCCAGCGCGACTTGAAAAACGCGGGTAAAAAGCCCCACAGCGCGCCTGCAAGCAGGCTCGCGATCACCATGCAGGGGATCAGGATGAGATTCTTGACCGAAAGCGGAATGTCCGGATTCTGGAAGAACGGCATCTTGCCCGCATAGAACATGCAGATCGCCGTTGCGAACGCGCCGATCAGCACCTGTCCCTCGGCGCCGATGTTCCAGAACCGCATCTTGAACGCGGGCGTGACCGCAAGGGAAATACCGAGCAGGATCACGAGGCGGTAGACGGTGACCCACACGCGCCTCTGCGTGCCCAGCGTTCCTTCGAACATGGTCTTGAAGACGGTGATCGGATTCAGCTTGGTCACGATCATCGTAACGATCGAGCAGACGACGAGCGCAAGCAGGATTGCCGCGCCGCGGATCAGCCATGCCTTCCATGCGGGGAGTCCCGACCGCTTTGAAATATGCAGCATCTTATTCACCTCCCCCGACCTTGGTCATCAAGAGACCGATTTCTTCCTTGGTGACGGAACGGCCGTCCACGATGCCGGACACCTTGCCGCCGCAAAGCACCAGGATGCGGTCGCAAAGCTCCAGAAGAACGTCCAGATCCTCGCCGACATAGATGACGGCGACGCCTTTCATCTTTTGGTCGTTCAAAAGGTTATAGATCGTGTAGGACGTGTTGATGTCCAGTCCGCGCACCGCGTAGGCGGTCATCAGCACCGTCGGGTTCTGCTCGATCTCGCGTCCGACCAGCACCTTCTGCACGTTGCCGCCGGAAAGACGGCGCAGCGGAATCTGATCCACGTTCGGCGTGACGACCTCGAGATCGTTGACGATCTTGTTTGCAAGGGCTTTCGGAAACTTGCGATCCAGGAACGGATTGTGCTTCCCTCTCCGGTAGCTCCGCAGCATGACGTTGTCCGCAATGCTCATGCTGCCGACCAGGCCCATGCCGAAGCGGTCCTCCGGCACGAACGACAGCAGCACGCCGGAGCGAATGATCTTCAAAGGATCCATGCCGACAAGATTCTGTTCCTGCTCGGTCTCCGGATCGATGTAGGTGATCGTGCCGCCCGGTTCCACAGTCTGCATGCCCGCGATCGATTCCAGAAGCTCGCGCTGCCCGCTCCCCGCGATGCCTGCTATGCCGAGGATCTCGCCGGAATTCGCCGTGAAGTTGATGTCGTCGAGCCGCTTCACGCCTTCGACGTCCTTGACCGTCAGGTGTTCGACGATCAGCCGCGGCTGAATCTCCTGCGCGCGCGGACGGTCGATATTGAGCGAAACGGCGCGTCCGACCATCATGTCGGTCAGACTTTGCTGGTTTGCGTCCTTGGTCAGCACGTCGCCGATATACTCGCCCTTCCGCAGGATCGCAACGCGGTCGGAGACCTCCAGAACCTCATGCAGCTTATGCGTGATGATGATCAGCGACTTGCCGTCCTTCTGCATGTTGCGCATGACCTTGAAGAGCTTATCCGTTTCCTGCGGCGTCAGAACCGCCGTCGGCTCGTCCAAAATCAGAATGTCGGCGCCGCGATACAGGACCTTGATGATCTCAACGGTCTGCTTCTGCGATACCGACATATTATACACCTTTTGATTCGGATCGATCTCGAACCCATAGCGGTCGCTGATCTCCTTGATCCTTTTTGCGGCGCGCTTGAGGTTCAGCATGCCTTCTTCCTTGAGCCCGAGGATGATGTTTTCCGTCGCGGTAAAGACGTCCACCAGCTTGAAATGCTGATGGATCATGCCGATCCCGTTCTCAAACGCATCCTTCGGCGACCGGATCGTCACCGGTTTATCATGGATATAGATCTGTCCCTCGTCCGGATAATAAATACCGGAGAGCATGTTCATCAGCGTGGTCTTTCCGCTGCCGTTCTCGCCGAGCAGCGAAAGGATCTCGCCTTCATGCAGTTCGAGATGAATATCCCGGTTGGCGATCACGCTGCCGAAATGCTTGGTGATGCCTTCCATCCTGATGGCATTTTTGACTGCTTCCAAGTCCCCCATCCTTTCTGCAGAAGCAAATACCTCTGCCGATAATATAGTATTGTATCATATAAGATTTCATTTGTAAATGAAAACCGATCCCGCAGGCGAAAAAAAAGCAGGCAGTCAAATGACTGCCTGCAAGGGGTTCTGATGCGACTTAATAGCTCTCGTTCAGCAGGGTGATGCCGTCGATGCGCAGATCGAAGTACGGCGCGCTGCGGAACTCAGACTCATGGAAGTAACCGTCCTTGATGACCTCGGTGTCCGGGGTGTATGCAGGATCGGTGTCAACGTCAGCCATATAGCTCGTAAGCTTTTCGCCGCCGACGGTGAACGCATCGGTGTTGAAGACGTGGAGCGTGCCCGCGATCATCGCAGCCTTCGCTTCGTCGATCTTCGCCTGCGTGCCGTCTGCCGCAACCGCGCTGTTCAGCTCGAAGAGCTCAACGGAGCCGGTCTCGATCGTACCGGTCCAGTCTGCCGGGATCGCTTCGCCTGCCGCCGCAGCCTTGATCGCGTACTCATAGTACGGCTCCCAGTTGATGCGGGAAGAAACGATGTAGGTGTTCGGGCCGACCTTGACGGTGC